>DATNFZ010000131.1:0-22271 GCA_035606155.1 Rhizomicrobium sp.
GAATACGAAATCAGCGCCAGTCCGCCGGCCGGCATGTATGGCGGCTGGTTTGCGCTATCGCCCTCCAATGATGCCTTTCTCAAGGAAGCGTCCGCTCGTTGCCCCGCGGGTTACAAGATGGTCAATCAGGAGGTCGGGCGCGGTCCTTTCGAGACCATCGATTTTATCCGCTGGGATATTCTTTGCCAGCCGCTGCAAAATGGCAGCATTCAACCGTGATCGTACTCGCTGGCGATGTCCTTGCCGGTATGATCGGGCATCAGCCAGACCGCGATAAGCGTAACGAAAGCACAGGCCGCGATATACACGGCGATAGCGTAGCCCGAGTGATAGGACGCGAACAGCGCGGTGGCGATCAACGGGGCCGGGCCGCCGGCGATGATCGCGGCGAGCTGATACCCAAGCGACGCGCCGCTATAGCGTAAGCGCGGCGTGAAAGCTTCGGCGATCAACGCCGCCTGCGGGCCATATTGCATCCCATGCGGGATGAGCGACAGCGCGATGGCAAGGAATGCCACCCAAGGCAGCATGGAGTCCAACATCCCGAAATAGAGAAAGCCGAACAGGGCCACCGTCACCGCGCCAATCATGTACATTTTCCGCCGTCCGATGCGGTCGGAGATATGTCCGGAAAGAGGGATGGTGAGGAACGAGATCAACGATGCCACCAGCACCGCGGCAAGCACGAAATCGCGCGACAGTTTGAGCGTGCCGGAGCCATAGGAAAATACGAAGGCGGTGAGGATATAGAACGGCGCCTGCTCCGACATTCGCGCCAGCGCCGAGAGCAAAATTTCGCGCGGTTGTTTCCGGATCACTTCCAGCACGGGCGCACGTTCGATGCGGTGTTCGGCCAAAAGTTTCCTGAAGGTCGGTGTCTCCAATATGCCCAGCCGCACCCATAGCCCCACGCCCACCAAAAGCAGACTGAGCAGGAACGGCACGCGCCACCCCCAACTCAAGAAGGCGCCACCTGACAAAGCGCTGAACACCAGCACGGCAAGATTGGCAAGAAACAATCCAAACGGCACGCCGAATTGCGGCCAGGAGGCGATCAGGCCGCGGCTTTTGTTTCGCGACCATTCCATCGCGATCAGCACCGAGCCACCCCATTCGCCGCCCACGCCGATGCCTTGGATCACCCGTAACAATGTAAGAAGCACCGCCCCCCAGATGCCGATCATGGCGTAACTCGGCACCAGCGCAATCGCAAAAGTGGCAAGCCCCATGCACAGCAAGGTCGCGATCAAGGTGGCCTTGCGGCCGATGCGGTCGCCATAATGGCCGAAAATGGCGGCTCCGATCGGCCGGCTGAGAAAACCCACAAAATACGTACCGAACGACAGCAAGGTGGCGGTGAGCGTGTCGGTCTGGGGAAAATAGAGTTTGCCGAACACCAGACCGGCGGCGGTGCTGTACAAAAAGAAATCATACCATTCGATGGTTGTGCCGATGGTCGAGGCGATCACCGCCTTGCGAAGCTCGATCTCGGGTATCGTATCCGCCGCGGAGGCGCCGGCATTTGTCATGCTTGCGTCCGCCATGCCCCCTGTTCTCCTTTGGTAGCATCTTCTTCGTTCTTCCCGAATGGATCAAGTTTACCGGTACTGCTGGCGCCCATGGCTCCAATAACGGTGCCCATGCTATGGATGGCAAATAAGAAATCGGGGGAAGCATGAGCGCCGCGTCATCGGGCAGGAATTATCTGCGCATCGCCACGGAAGAGGCCTATGCGCCCGCCGAGATGCTGAGGCTCTATCGCAAGCTGATCGACGAGAAGGGCACCGACGATCCGGGCTTCCTGTCGCAATGGGCGTACTTCCTGGGCGAAGGTCAGATCAATCAGGCCTTGCCCAGGCGTTTCACCGATATCGGCGAGGGCCGCATCCGCGATATGGACGCCACCGGCATCGACCGCCAGATCATCTCGCTCACCAGCCCGGGCGTCCAGATTTTCGACGCCGCCACCGGCACGTCGCTGGCGACCTCGTTCAATGACGAACTCGCCGCGGCCATCGCCAAACATCCCGACCGTTTCTCGGGCCTTGCCGCGATCGCGCCGCAGAATCCCAAAGCTGCCGCCAAGGAATTGGAGCGCGGCGTGACCAAATTGGGATTGAAGGGCGCGATCATCAATTCCACCACCCATGGCGAATATCTCGACGATCCCAAATTCTACGACATCCTGGCCGCCGCTGAGGTGCTGGATGTGCCGATCTATCTCCATCCCGCCACCGCGCCCGCCCGCATGATCGGGCCGATGCTGGAGAAAGGGTTGCAGGGCGCGTTTTTCGGCTTCGCCATCGAAACCAGCATCCATCTGATGCGCATGATCGTCTCGGGCGTGTTCGACCGCTTCCCGAAATTGCAGGTGGTCGCGGGCCATGGCGGCGAGGGACTGCCCTATTGGCTTTGCCGCATGGACCTGTTCCAGCGCAACTATCGCGTCAATCAGCGCTATGCGCATATCTCGGCGCTTAAGCGCAAGATCAGCGACTACATCAAGGAGAACATCCCGGTCACGTCCTCGGGCATGGCGTGGGCGCCGGTCATCATGTTCATGCAGGAGGTGGTGGGCATGGATCGGGTGATGTATGCGATGGATTATCCCTACCAGTTCGACATCGCTGAAGTGAAGGTGACCGACGACATGCCGATCAGCGACGCCGACAAGAAGAAATTCTACCAGACCAACGCAGAGCGTATCTTCAAGATATAAGATCAAAGGGATCGGAAAATGAGCACCGCATCACAGGCCTCGTATAAGCGCATCGCCACGGAAGAAGCCTATCAGCCGAAAGAGATAGTGCCTCTTTACCGCAAATTGATCGAAGAGAAGAAGGTCGATGATCCCGGTTTCCTTTCCCAGTGGGGTTACTTCCTGGGCAACGCCGAGAAAATGCAGAAATTGGCGAGCCGCCTTGTCGATATCGGCGACGGCCGCATCCGCGACATGGATGCGACCGGCATCGCCCACCAGATCCTTTCGATCGCCAGTCCCGGGGTGCAGATCTTCGATGCCCCCACCGGAACCTCGCTCGCCACCACCTTCAACGACGAATTGGCGGAAGCGGTCCACAAGCATCCCGACCGCTTCTCGGGCTTGGGCTGTATCGCGCCGCAGAATCCCGCGGCGGCCGCCAAGGAACTGGAACGCTGCGTCACCAAGCTGGGCTTGAAAGGGGTAATCATCAATTCCAACACCCAGGGGGAATATCTGGACGAGCCCAAATTCTATGACATCCTCGCCGCCGCCGAGGCGCTGGATGTGCCGATCTATCTGCATCCCGCCACCCCGCCCCGGCGCATGATCGGACCTTTGATTGAATGTGGGCTGGAAGGCGCCTTCTACGGCTTTGCCGTCGAGACCAGCGTCCATCTGTTGCGCATGATCATGAAGGGCGTCTTCGACCGTTTCCCAAAGCTTCAGGTCTGCGCCGGTCATGCCGGCGAGGGGCTTCCTTACTGGCTGTGGCGGCTCGACCATTTCCAGCACAACTACCAGGAGAGCAACCGCTTTCCGCACATGCCCAAGCTGAAACGCAAGGTGAGCGACTATGTGAAAGAAAACATCCCCATCACCACCAGTGGCATGTTTTGGGAACCGGTGCTCCTGTTCTGCCAGCAGGTGGTGGGCATGGACCGCGTGCTGTATTCGATGGATTATCCGTTCCAATTCTCTGCCAACGAAGTGAAAACGGTCGATAACCTTCCCATCAGCGACGCCGACAAGAAGAAGCTCTACCAGACCAACGCGGAGCGGATCTTCAAGCTGGCTGTTCGGTAAGCGGTGCCGAGGCCGCGCTGGTGTGGGCGCGAACCTGGCGAAGCACCAGCAGCGCTGACGTCAGGCCGAAGGCGGGGACCGCCATCAAAAGAAGTATGGGGCCTGGGTGCCAGCCCAACGCCAGGAGCAGCCCGCCGAACAAGGGCCCTGTAATGTTGCCCATCCGTCCCACGCCCAGTGCCCAGCCCGCGCCGGTGCCGCGCAGTTCCTTGGGATAGACCGCGCCCGACAGGGCATTGATGCCAACTTGGCCGGTGGAGATCCCGAGGCCTGCACCGAAGGCGAGAACCGCGAAGAGGAAGGCCGTGCCATGGGCCAAGCCCAACAAAATCAAAAAGCACCCGCCAATGGCGAGTAGCACGGCCACGACATTCTCGGTGCCGAAGCGGTTCGCGAGCGGCGCGCTTGTCAGGCAGCCCGCCAGGCCCCCCATCTGGAACATGGAGGCCGCCAGGACCGCGCTTGAGGTGACGATGCCCATGCTGTGCAAGAGCGACGGCAGCCATGAATTGACCGAATAGATCGTCAGCAGGCTGAGGAAATTGACCAGCCAGAGGATCAAGGTGAGGCGCGCCAGTCTGCCCTTGAACAGAAGCGGCACTGAAGCCAGCCCCGCCTGCTTCTGCGCCGTGAAAGTCTCTGGAAGCCAAAGCGCCAGTACGGGCAAGATGAAGAGGGGCATCAGGCCGCCCAGGATGAAGACCGCCTGCCAACCCAAATGGGCGATCAGCCGCGATGCGGCAAGGCCGCAGAGCACATTGCCGATCTGTACGCCGCACATCGAGGCGATGACCAGGCCGCCTTGCTTTCCTGGACGCGCCAGATCGGACAGCAGCGCGATGGTGGTGGGAATGCCGCCGCCGATGCCAAGCCCGGTGAGAAAACGGGTGACGGAAAGCCAGAAGGGATCGCGTGTCATGGCGGTGAGAAACGCGGTCAGGCCGAAGAGGGCGACCGCGCCCATCATCACGGGCTTGCGTCCCAGCCGGTCACCCAGCATGCCGCAAAGAAACGAACCGACAAAAAGACCCAGGCTTCCCGCCACCAGCGCCGAAGTGAAAGCCACCGGCTTCAGATGCCAGGCATCGGTCAAAGCCGGGAGCGTGAAGGCCATGGCGCCAAGGTCATAGCCCTCGAGCACCAGCACCAGGCAGCAGAGAAGCCCGACGCGAATTTCCGTGGAGACGCCGTTGTTGGCGGCGCTGGTTCTGGCGGCGGCGGCGCCGGCAGCCTGGCCGGTCTCGAATGGCGAACTGGTCATGACCAACCTCCCCGCAGCCAAACCTTCTCCCGAACCGGGGCGAATGTCCATCTCGCCCAACTCCTTGCAAATGCGCTAGGCTCGCGTTCCGGAGGGGCGATCAGGACATGACGAATCGACTGACCCGCCGCGGCATGATCGCCGGGAGCGCAGCCTTGATCCCGTCCTTGACGCATGCGCAAGGAAAAGCGCAGCTGGGGATTCCACGCTCGGTCATCAGCAACCCGGCGCGCGAGTTCGGTCCTCGGGCGCAGCCCTCGATTTCGCCTGATCCGGACGTCCTTCGCATCGATTCCGGCTTCAACAATTTCCTGATCGGCCAGGAAGTGATCCACCGCGTGGCGACCGGTTTTCATTTCACCGAAGGGCCGGCCTGGAGCAGCGAAGGCCAGTACGCGATCTTCAGTGATGTCAAAAATGACACGATCTATCGCTATCTGTGGGACAACGGCCAAGTCACCGCCTTCCGCAAGCCCTCCTTCAACTCCAACGGCAACAGTTTCGATTATCAGGGCCGCCAGCTCTCCTGCCAGGATTTCTTCCGCCGCGTGGTGCGCTGGGAAGTGGACGGCGCAATGACCGTGCTGGCCGACAATTTCGAAGGCAAGCCGCTCAACTCGCCCAACGATCTGGCGCCTCATCCCGACGGCAGCGTCTGGTTCACCGATCCCATCTATGGCGGCGTCTTGGCCGAAGGCCATCCCGACGAAGGCGAGGGCCCGATGAATCCCGGCGGCACGCGCGATCCCCGCATCGGCAATACCGGTGTGGGCCTGGTCGGGAGCATGCATCAGGTGCTGCCGGCCAATGTCTATCGCTGGGACCCCAGCGGAAAGCTGGAGGTGGTCGTGCCCTTCGAGCCGGGGCTGGGACCCAACGGCATCTGTTTCTCGCCCGACGCCAGCAAAGTTTATCTGGTGCGGGGCGGCGCCCTGCATGTGGGTGAGGTGCGTGGGCCCAAGGTCGCCAATCTCAGGCCGTTCACCGATTGCATGGTGGACGGCATCCATTGCGGCCCGGATGGAATGCGGGCCGACAAGGCCGGCAATATCTGGTCCGGCTCGGCCGCACCGTTGGGGTATGCCGGCGTCACGGTGTGGAATCCCGCCGGCAAGCTGATCGGCCGCATCCGCTTGCCGGAAGGCTGTGCCAATCTCTGCTTCGCCGGGCCCAAGCGGGATTTCCTTTTCATGGCCGCCACGCAGTCGATCTACATGCTGCGCTTGAATATCCAGGGCGCCGCGCCAGGTTGAACGTCAGGGCAGGGGAACATATGGGACTGAGATGGGGAATCGCCGCAGCGTTATGCGCTTTGTTCGGGGCGCGCGGTGCGGACGCGCAAACTCTGCCGGGCGCCCAGACCTATTCCGAGAATTGCCAAAGCTGCCACGGCACCAATCTGGCCGGCGGCCGCGGCCCTAGCCTGTTCGCGGCGAATATCCTTTCGAGTCATTCGGATGATGCGTTGAAAGAGATCATCAAGGCGGGTGTCGCCAATAGCGAGATGCCTGCTTTTGGTGGCCGGCTCAGCGGCGACGAAATCAGCCAAGTCATCGCCTATTTGCGCATCCGGGGCGGTCAGCTCGCCGCCAACCCGCCCTTCACGCCCAATCCCGATGGCCAAGTGATCCACGGCCAGAAGCAGAATTTCAAGATCGAGATCGTTGCTTCGGGCCTTGAAACGCCCTGGGGCGAAGCCTTTCTTCCGGATGGCCGCATTCTGGTCACCGAGCGCACCGGACCCTTGCGCATCATCGATCACGGCAAGCTTTTGCCGGAGCCGGTGGCAGGCACGCCCAAAGTGTTCGCGCGCCAGGATGGCGGCATGCTGGATGTCGCCGCGCATGGCGGCTGGATTTATCTCTCCTATACCGAAGTCGAGCCCGGCGTTACGCCTGCGCCGGGCAGCGACACCGCCCCCAATCCCGCCCCACCCACCATGACTGTGCTGGTGCGAGGCCATATCCGGGGAAATCAGTGGGCGGACAACCACGAATTGTTCCGCGCGCCCTCATCGGTTTACACCACCACCAGCGACCATTATGGCTCGCGTTTTCTGTTCGACGGCAAAGGCCATTTGTTCTTTTCCATCGGTGACCGCCACAACATGGTCAATGCGCAGAGCCTGGCCACACCCTTGGGCAAGATCCATCGCATCAACGAGGACGGCTCGATCCCACGCGACAATCCTTTCGTGAACCTGCCGGACGCGGTGCCTTCGATCTGGAGCCTGGGCCATCGCAATCCGGAAGGCATGGCTTTCAATCCTGCGACAGGCGATCTGTGGGAAACCGAACACGGGCCCACCGGCGGCGACGAAGTCAATGTGATCGACAAGGGCCACAATTACGGCTGGGGGCTCGCCTCGATGGGCCTGGAGCCGGGAATCCTGCGCCAAAGCGCGCCCAACACCGATCCGCCTGTCACGTTTTATACGCCCGCCATCGCCCCCAGCGGCATCACCTTTTATGGCGGTGATCGCTACCCGGGCTGGAAAGGCAATCTGTTCGTGGCTGCGCTGGCCGGGCAGGAACTGCTGCGCCTGGAAATCAAAGGCCGCCAGATCGTCGCCCAGGAGCCTTTGTTCAAGGAATTCGGCCGGGCGCGCGATGTGATCGTGGGGCCGGACGGGTTGCTGTACGTGCTGCTGCAAAATCCCACCGGCGGGAGCACGGGCCTTCTGCTCTCGGCTTCCACTTCTGGCATGCTGGTGCGGCTGGTGCCCGTCCCATGAGACAGGTACAGACATTCGTCATGATTTTTTCTCTACAGATTCTTGGCGCCATGTTGGGCGGACCGGCTCATGCGCAAAACATTATTCGCCAGGATTGGGGTACGACCGATAACGGAGAGAAGGTCGAACTTTTCACGTTAAAAGGCGTGCGCGGACTCGAAGCGCGTATCACCAATTTCGGCGGGCGGGTGGTGGCGCTGTATGTGCCCAACGCCCATGGCGGAAAGACCGATGTGGAACTGGGCTTCGACGATTTTGGGTCCTATTACCGCAAGGACAATATCTACGGCGGCCTGGTCGGCCGCTATGTCGGCCGCATCAGCCATGGCGGCAGCTTCCCGCTGAATGGAAAAATCTATCAGTTGGAAAAGAAGGATCCCGCCGCCAAATTCGTGATCCATGGCGGCGCCGCCGGCTTTCACAACAAGGTCTGGACTGCAGAAATGCGCGAGGGCGAGGAGCCCAGCCTGATCCTCACCCTCGACAGCCCGGATGGCGATGGCGGTTTTCCCGGCAGGCTTGCCACCACGGTCACTTATACCGTGACCAGGAACAATGAATTGAAGCTGGATTATCACGCCGAGGCGATCGGCGGAGCGACCATCGCCAATCTCACCAATCATTCCTATTTCGCGCTGCAGGGCGAGGGCAACGGTGACATCTCCGATCAGACGCTTCAGGTGTTCGCCGACCGATACACGCCGGCCGATGCCGACAATCTGGAGACCGGCGAGATTCTGCCGGTGGACGGAACGAAGCTGGATTTCCGCAAGCCCGTGCTTCTCAGCGATGTGCTCCATTCCAGCTTCCCGCAGATCGCCATGCGCCAGGGTTTGGACATCAATATGGTGATCAATGGGAAGGTGGGAACGCTTCGTCCCGCCGCGAGATTAAGCGATCCGCACACCGGCATTGTGCTGGATGTTTTGACCACCCAGCCCTGTATGCAGCTTTACAGCGACGGCATCGGTGAGCGCACGGTCACCGGCAAGGGCGGCAAGATCTACCGCACATTTTACGCCATGAGTTTGGAGACACAGAATTACCTGGATGCCGTCAATTACCCGGAATTCCCAGCTACGCCCTCTACCATCCTGGTTCCCGGCGAACCTTTGCATGAGATAACGGTATTCCGATTCAGCAATGGCTAATGCGGATTTCCGCATTAGCCATGCCGGCATCAATTTTATACGGAATCAGTCGTCACTATCGCCGTCATAGTATCCGTCGCGATATCCTCTGTCATAAGCGCGCTGCGTGGCGTAATCGCGGTCGCGCACGGCGTAGCCGCTTTCGGGCCTGAGGAAGCTGCCGCTTCTGGTCACGTTGGCTCGCTGCGACGGCATGTCCGTCAACTGCGCGCCGGTGATTGGCCTGTCGCCATAGGAGTAATAATAGTCTCTCGCCAGCGCGGGAACGGCGAGAACCGAGAGCGCCAGCGCAGTAGGTACAAGGAACTTGATCTTCATTGGGACCTCCATCAGAAAGAGAACGTCTCATCGGATGGGATGTTCAGCGAGTTCCGGTGCAGAACGGGGCGCTTTTGTGGCAAGTTCGAAGAATACGCGGACGCTGAGGCATGACCAGTTACGACCTTGAATTGGTGCCAGGGCGGCAATGCAGCGATTGCACCGTTTGCTGCACCGTGATGGCGATCGACAAGCCGGACATCCAAAAAGAGGCAGGCGTGACTTGCCGTCATTGCGTGGGCGGCTGCACCATCCATGAAACGCGGCCGTCGCTCTGCCGTGATTATTATTGCGGCTGGCGGCAACTGCCCATCCTGGACGACAGTTGGCGGCCAGACCGGTCTGGCGTGTATGTGGAAGTGGAGCCGGTCGAAGGCACCACCGGCTTGAGTCTGGTCCTGGTAGGCAATCCCCTCAAGACGGTGCGCCAGTCCTGGTTCATCGATTTCGTCGCCACTGGCGTGAAGATGCATGTGCCGCTGGTGCTGGGGATACCTGGCCCCAGGGGACATCAGGGCGCGTCCGTGCTTCTCAACACGCGCGAGATGCTGGCGGCGGCCCGCCACTCGCGAGGGCAGATCAAGGATCTGCTGGAGAAGGATTTGAAGCGCCTCAGGGCGTACGACTTTCCCAAGCGCGTGATCGTCAATAGGGGAAACAATGTGGGTGAGGCCTCCATGATTGCGCCGGATGCGCGAAAGGCGTAAGGACCAGTCTCGCCCATGTCCGGGAATCTTTTCTCCTCATTCGCCAATACAATCCCCGATCGGGGCAGGGTTTTCCTGCTGGCGGGAAAGCGGGAGATCAGCTTTGGGCACGCTTTCGAGTGCGCGGCCCGTTTTGCTCATCTTCTGGCGTCGCGCGGCGTCAAGCGCGGCGACCGGGTGGCGGTCCAGGTCGAGAAAAGTCCGGAAGCGGTGTTTCTCTATTTCGCCTGCCTCAGGCTGGGCGCCATCTATGTGCCGTTCAATCCCGCCTATACCGCCGACGAATTGATCTATCTGCTGTCGGACGCCGAGCCGGCATTGGTCGTATGCACGCCGGAAAAAGAGACCGCGGCTCGCTCGATCTTCGGAGGCCCCGTCCTCACCCTGGGCGCGGATGGGAAAGCGGGATCGCTGATCCAGGAGGCGAAGGACTTGCGGCCGGATTTCGCGGACGCCGACATGGCGCACGAGGAGCTCGCCGCCATCCTCTATACCTCGGGAACCACGGGACGATCGAAGGGCGCCATGCTCAGTCATGGCAATCTCAAGTCCAACGCCCTGGTGCTCAAAGAACTCTGGCAGTTCAGTGACAGGGATGTGCTGCTTCATGTGCTGCCGATTTTTCACACCCACGGCCTGTTCGTCGCCATCAATGTCGCGTTGGCGGCGGCGGCATCTATCATCTTCCTGCCGAAATTCGATCCCGACCTGATATTCCGGGAATTGCCGCGCGCCACGGTGATGATGGGCGTGCCCACCTTGTATGTCCGGCTCCTGTCCGATCCCAGGCTCGGCGTTGCGGCCGTCCGCCATATGCGATTGTTCGTATCGGGCTCCGCGCCTTTGCCCATCGAGGTGTTCAACCAATGGCAGGAGCGGACAGGATTCACTCTGCTTGAACGCTATGGGATGACGGAAACCAACATGAATACATCCAATCCCTATGTCGGCGCGCGCAAGCCGGGCACGGTCGGCCTGCCGCTGCCGGGTACCGAGCTCCGGATCGTGGATAAAAATGGCGATGCCGTGCCGCAGGGCGAGGTGGGGTTGATCACCGTGCGCGGGCCCAACGTCTTCCAGGGCTATTGGCGCCAGCCGGACAAGACCAGGGCCGAACTTCATGCTGACGGTTTTTTCGTCACCGGCGATCTGGGGCTCAAGGATGCGGACGGTTATATTTCCATCGTCGGCCGCGGCAAGGAACTGGTCATCACCGGAGGATTGAATGTCTATCCGCGCGAGGTGGAAAGCTCGCTCAATGCGGTGCCGGGCGTGAGCGACAGCGCGGTCTTCGGTTTGCCGCATCCCGATCTGGGCGAGGGCGTTACCGCGGCGGTGGTGGCGGAAAATGGCATTACCGAGGCCGGCATCCTGGCCGCGCTCGAGAAGGGGCTGGCGAACTTCAAACGGCCCAAACGAATTCTGTTCGTGGATGAGATTCCCCGGAACGCGATGGGGAAGGTGCAGAAGCCTCTTCTGCAGAAGAAATATTGCGGCCTCTATACGGAGGGCAAATGACGGACAGGGATTTTTCCGACGCAAAAATGCCGCGTAAGGAGCATGCATGATGGGCTGGTCCCGGGAACAAATGGCGGCGCGCGCGGCGCAGGAATTGCGAGACGGGTATTACGTCAACCTGGGGATCGGCATTCCGACATTGGTGGCGAACTATATTCCCACCGGCATCCACGTAACCCTGCAAAGTGAGAACGGGATGCTGGGCGTCGGTCCCTTTCCCTACGAAGGCGAAGAGGATCCCGATCTCATCAATGCCGGCAAGCAGACCGTCACCGCGCTTCCCACCTCGAGTTTCTTCTCCTCCGCCGACAGTTTCGCGATGATCAGGGGCGGTCATATCGACATGGCGATCCTGGGCGGAATGGAAGTGTCGGAGAAAGGCGACATCGCCAACTGGACCATCCCCGGCAAGATGGTGAAGGGCATGGGCGGGGCGATGGACCTGGTTGCCGGCGTCAAGCGCGTGATCGTGTTGATGGAGCACGCCAACAAGGAAGGCAAATCCAAGATTGTGAAGCGTTGCAGCCTTCCTTTGACCGGCAGCAACTGCATCGATATGATCATCACCGATCTTTGCGTGTTCGACGTCGATCGCCGCCAGGGCAAATTATCGCTCAAGGAACTGGCGCCCGGCGTGACGTTCGAGAATGTCCAAGCAAAGACCGAAGCCGCGTTTGTGGTCTGAACTATCGCCTGCCAGAGGTTGCGCATTGGGGGATGCGATGAAGGGGACGGCAATTGCGTTGGGTATCCTGATGTTGAGCGGCACGGCCCAGGCCGATACACGGGGAGATGTGCTGTCGGGGATTGCGCGTTGCGGCGCCATCAACGACGATCACGCTTGGTTGAATTGCCTCTATGGCGCGGCCCAGCCGATGCGCAGTCATCTGGGTTTGCCGCCTGCGCCGCCATCCCAGACCAGCCTGGTGCCCGTTCCGTCTGCGGCGGCACCTCGCTTTCCCACCGTCGCGCCCAACATCAGCAGACCGAAAGAAAGTCCGGGTTTCTTCGCTCGCATGTTGGGGGGAGCGCCGGTGATCACCAACGTCAGGCTCACCGATTATTTTTTCAATTCTCAGGGCTTTTTTGTCGTCACACTGGCCAACGGTCAGGTCTGGGAGCAGCAGGATGGTCCCTTGGCGCATTGGCGCGCCCCTGCCGCGCAATATGTCGTCTCGATCGAGAGAGGAGCGATAGGGAGTTACAATCTCACCATGGGCCAGGATTCCGCTCTTTATAAGGTCCATCGACTCCACTAGCGCGTTCTGTTTGGCATTCGCATGCTCACAGTCTTTGTTTGACGATACGAACTTCTTCGTATTACGGTTCGAGGCATGAAGCGGCTTCCGCCCAAGCCCACGGCGTCTGAACTCGAGATTCTCCATATTCTCTGGAATAGGGGGCCCTCGACCGTGCGCGAGGTGCTCGAGCCCCTGAGCGAGAAGAAAAACCTGGGATATACCGGGGTTCTGAAGCTCCTGCAGATCATGACTTCCAAGGGCTTTGTCCGCCGCGATGAAACCAATCGCGCGCATATCTATGAAGCCCGCCGGCCCGCGGACCAGACCAAACGGCAGATCGCCAGCGATGTCCTGCAGCGCGTTTTCGAAGGCTCCGCCAGCCAGCTGATGATGCATGCGCTCGCCGGGCACCGCGCCTCACCTGCGGAAATCGAAGAACTCCGCCGCATTCTGGATGCGTACCGGGACGACGATCATGGCAAGGCTGAATAGCTGGTTTTCTTCCGACGTCACGCATGCCCTGGGCTGGGCTCTGATTCACTCGCTGTGGCAATGCCTCAGCCTGGCGGCGCTGGCCGCGGTCCTGATGGCTTTTTCACGCCGCCCATCCATCCGCTACCTGTTTGCCACCGGCGCGTTGATCGCCACGCTGGCGGCGCCCACCGCCACATTCCTGGTTTTGATGAGACAAGCGGCGCCGGTCCAGGCCCTGTCTGCCGCAAGTCCCGCCCCGCTTGTTTGGACGGTCCCCGCGCCTGCGAATCTCTCTAGCGCGATGACGGTCGCCCTTGGGCGGCATGCGGGGAGCCATGACGTGGCGGGGTCGGTGTTGGCCGATACCAAAAAGCATTTTCCGGGGCTGCATTTTCCGCCTGATTTTCTTGGTTCGGGTTTCTTTCCCTGGCTGGTGGGGGCATGGCTTTGCGGTGTGGCGCTGTTCGGTCTCCGCTTGGCGGGCGGACTTCTTCTTCTGGAATATAAGCGCCTCGGACCCTCCAGCGTCCCCAGTCATCGCATTCTCTCGCTGGCTTATGAGTTGCAGCTTGAGCTCGGCATCGTGCGTGTCATCCGGTATCTGGAATGCGGCTGGCTTCAGGCGCCCGCGGTGGTCGGCTGGATTCGTCCCATCGTCTTGTTGCCGATTTCGGCATTGACCGGCCTTGACGAGGCGCAACTCAAGGCGGTGATCGCGCACGAACTGGCCCATGTCAGGCGCCTCGATCTTCTGGTGAATCTTTTGCAGGTTCTGATCGAGGCGCTGCTTTTCTATCACCCCGCCGTCTGGTGGCTGAACCGGCGTATCCGCGCCGAACGCGAATTGTGCTGTGACGAGATCGCGGTTTCGCTGACGGGCAATCGGGTGGAATATGCGAAAATCCTCACCCTGATGGCAGAATGGGAAAGGGCGCCCGCCCTGGCGATGGCCGCCAATCGCGGGCCGCTCTCTGAGCGCGTCTTCCACATTCTGGGCAAGAAACCGTTCGGCATCGGCCGGCGCGTTGCAGGCCTGACCGGCAGCATCATGTTCCTGGTCGCGGCCGTGGGCGCCGCTAACGCCCTGTTCGGGTTCGCCTATCCCGTCCCGCCGGCAAAGGCCAAAGCGAATTTTGCACCCGCTCCGGCCTCAAACCAAATCACCGCCATGGATGTGGCGCTGCCGACGGTCCCCTCTGTGGCGCCGAGTGCCGGCGTCGCCGACGGCAAGGTCCCGGCGCCTGACGAGGCAGAAGCCAGAACAAATCGCCCGCCTGAAAAGCAAGTCGCGTTCAGCCCGGCAACAAAGCTGGTGGCGCCGTTGCCTGACCTGTCGCGGCTCTTGCAAACACTGGCGCCGCAACTGGTTGCCTTGGACGGTCCGCCGGCCGCAGCCGGGGATATTGCTCCCACAATGGCGGCATGGACGGCGCGGCCCGCCACCCCCCGCCGCACCTGCACCATGCCGGCGATCACCGCCTCGGTCGCGCTGGAAGATGTTCCCGGCACCAATCTGAGAATCGTGCCGGTCGCGATCAACGGGACGGAGAAGCAGTTCCTCCTCGACGTCGGCACCAAGCCCAGCGAAATCTCGCAAGCGGCGGTGACGGCTCTGGGCCTGCCCAGCGCCAACAACCCTGTCGGCTCGGGTGGCGCGCTGTCCAACGCGATCGAGACGTCGCGGGTCGCCATTTTTGAGGTCAATGGCGGGCTGAGCCCCGAAGATTACCGGCCGCATGTTCGCGCCGCGTCTTTCACGGTTGGCGGCGCCACCGGCCATGACCTGGCGTTCGTGGTGGCCAAGGATCCGGAGATGGGAAAATCCAAACCCTATGACGGTTTGATGACCAGTGGATTCTTCAAACAGGACGACCTGGAGTTGGATTTCGCCCAGAACAAGCTCAATTACCTGGCGCCCACCAATTGCACCGATCCGGATCAGGTCGCCTATTGGCCCCATGCGGCGGTGGCGGCCATCCCGGTGAACGACTGGAATGGTAAAATCCAGGTGCAAGTGTCGATTCAAGGGCACGCCATCCCCGCCGTGATCGATACCACGTCTTCCTATACCGTGATGCGCCGCGACATCGCGGAATTGATTTTCGGTCTCAAGGCCGATACGCCCGAGATGATGGCGGATGGGGAGCTGAGGGACGGGACCGGCCTGCAAATCTATCAGCACACGTTCCCGCAGGTTTCTTTCGCGGGAGGCGTCACCGCTTTCAATGTCCCCGCGCTGATCCAGACCAACAGCATGACCCGCAACCTGAACCGGGCCCCGATCCTGGGCAGCCGAGCGCAGTTTGCCGCCGATCCCAGCCAGCGCATCCCCGGGCTCACGCTGGGCATGGACGTATTACATCAGCTTCATTTCTACGTCGTTCATGGACACGAGATGCTCTACGTGACGTCCGCGGCGCCGCCGGCCGCTTTGTTGTGAGCGATCGCGCCGGTCCACCGAAAATTCTCTCGGGTTGACTTTCTACGAAAATGTTCGTAAGTGATCCAAAGAAAAAAAGGGGTCGTCATGTTCAGGCAGGCACTCGCGGGCGTGGTCGCATTGTTGGGATTGAACATGACAGCGGCGGCGCAAACCCCGGCGCCTACGTCCACTTGCAGCGTGCCCTCGGTGACCGATACCGTCGATCTGAAGCCGGTGGCCGGCACCGACCAGGTGACGGTTCCGGTGACTATCAACGGCACCGAGAAACAATTTCTGCTCGACATCGGCACCGATCACACGGAAATCTCCGCCACCGCGGCGCGAGACCTGAAATTGCCGGGCGGCAACCAGAGCACCGACGCTCTCCTCAACAGCAGCGGTTACAGCGGCACCAACGCGAACGGGCAAGGGAATTTCAACATGGGCACTTCGATGCAAGCCGCCATGTTCGATGTGAGTGGCAGCCGCAGCGCGCAGGACTATGCGCCGCGCGTCCGCGTCGCCGACTTCACGATCGGCGACGCCACCGGCCACAATATGCAGCTCATCGTCGCCAACGACAAGGAAATGGGCAGGTCCGAACTTTATGATGGGCGGATGACCGGTGACTTCTTCGCCCAATACGACATCGATTTCGATTTCGGCGCCAAAAAGCTCAGTTTCCTCACTGCCACCAACTGCACGGAAAAAGAGATCGTCCATTGGCCGGCCACGGTGGTGGCGATCGTGCCCATGACGATCTCGGGCGGCAAGATGAAGGTGCCGGTTACGGTTGAGGGCAAAACTATCAATGCGGTGATCGACACAGGCTTCGCGCATACCGTGATGCGCCGCGACATCGCTGAATCCCTCGGCCTCAAGGCCGACGCGCCCGACATGGTGCCCGACGGCGAGGTGCGCGACGGCCTGGGCCAGACCGTCTATGTCCATACTTTCCCGCAGATCTCCTTCTCGGGCATCACCGCTGCCAATGTGCCGGTCCGGATCCAGACCAACAGCATGGTCCACCAGATCAATCGCACGCCGATTCTGGGAAGCCGGGCGCAGTTCTCAGCCGATCCCTCGACCAGGGTGCCCGATCTCGCCATCGGCATGGACGTACTGCATCAGCTTCACATCTATGCCGCCTTCGGCGAGAACAAGCTTTACATAACGCCTGCTGAGGCCACCCCGCCAGCCGCCGCGCCCACGGCACCCAGCCCGCCAGGCTGACGCGGCCTAACGCCAAAGCGGACGGGAAACACAACATAATCAGAATGCTAGGTGATCGGCCGCCAAGGTGCGCGCGGGCGGCCATTGTAAGCCGGGGTTCGCAGCACTATCTCCTGCGCTGACATTTGCGAAGACCGATCCGATGCAAAAAGCCATGGCGAGCCCCGCCGGACAGGTGCGTCCCATCCTTCAGGTGACGGAGGGCCAAAGGGTCTCTGACGGCGCCGGTGTGCGCATGACGCGGCTGATCGGCACGCCCAAACTCAGGACGCTCGATCCCTTCCTGATGCTCGATTTCTTTTCCTCCGAGACCGCCAGCGATTATGTGGCGGGTTTCCCCGACCATCCGCATCGCGGTTTCGAGACCGTCACCTACATGCTGGCCGGACGCATGCGCCACAAGGACAATCACGGCCATGAAGGCGTGATCGAGCCGGGCGGCATCCAATGGATGACCGCCGGACGGGGCGTCATCCATTCCGAAATGCCGGAACAGGCGGAAGGCTTGATGAAAGGCTTTCAGCTCTGGGTGAATTTGCCCGCCCGGCTGAAAATGACCGAGCCTGCCTATTTCGAATTCGGCGACCAGGCGCTTCCGCTGGAAAAGCGCGATGGCGCCATCGTCAAGGTCCTGGCCGGGAAGACGTCACTCGGTACTACCAGCCCTGTCGCCGACACGCATGCGGGGACGCGTTATTTCGACGTCACGTTGGCCGCCGGGCAATCCTTCAGCGAGCCGACACCGGAGGAAACCGCCGCCATCGTGCTGTTCGAAGGTGCCGCGACGATTGCCGGCAAAGGCCTGGCCAGTCCTGCCGTGGCCGTGTTGGGCGAGGGCGATACTGTCGAAGTCATTGCGGGCGGGCAGGGTGCGCGATTCCTGTTCCTTGGCGGCAGGCCGTTGCGTGAGCCCGTGGCCTGGGCCGGTCCTTTTGTGATGAACAACGATACCCAGCTCCGCCAGGCCTTCGCCGAATATCAAGCCGGCCGTTTCTAAGGGATGCGAGGCGCGTGTCGCTTAAAGCGCGGCAGTGAAGCTCACCACCAGCCAGTTGAGAGAATTGTTGAACTGGCCGTGTAGCATGGTGCCGGCGAAGGGGTCCGCCGAGTTGATGCTCTTGTCCACGGTCGCGGCCGCGCCCCAATAATGGGCATAACCCAGATCCAGCAGCATCGTGTCGTTCAAGCGGATTCTGGGACCGATCCCGATCATATAGCGGTTGTCGTCGGGAACGCCGGTATCGCGAAAGGCGTCGGTCACGGGCGACTGGTCATATCCGAATCCGCCGCGCAAGCTCCACACGTCGTTGAACTTGTAATTCCCGCCGACCGACATCATCCAGGTGTCGCGATAATGTTCCACGAAGGTGAAAACGGGATTGGGCGGCGCCAGCAGGGAGACGTCCCGGAAGACATGCCATTCCGTGTACTGAACATCCCCGAAAAGACTCAGATCGCCGCTGACATCCTGGGTCAGGCTTGCGGTGAACGAGGCGGGAAGATGGAT
This sequence comes from Rhizomicrobium sp., assembly GCA_035606155.1. GTDB lineage: Bacteria > Pseudomonadota > Alphaproteobacteria > Micropepsales > Micropepsaceae > Rhizomicrobium. The sequence goes on from DATNFZ010000131.1 coordinate 18,354, forward strand.
GTCGGTGGTGGCGGGCGCTGTCGAAAGGCCCACCAACGGGTTGGTCGTGGGCGCAAAGCGCAACATGCCTTTCATCGTGTGGTCGATGTCGGAGCGGTAGGTAAAGCCGATGCGCGTGCCCGCCCAGGGCTGGGCAAGGGCGCCCACATTCCAACCAAAATTCCAATTGGCCACGGTCAGGTCGTAGGAGCTGTCCGGCCGGGCACCGAAAATCAGCGATTGTGGAATGCCGCTGGCCAGGCCCAACCGGAAATATTGCAGCGAGATGCCGCCGCCCACCGACAGCCAATTGGCAACGCGGTAGGAAATATTGGGATTGAAATCCATCGCCAGTGCGGACGTCTTGATGTTCACATAACGCCCGGACCACTGGTCGCCATAATCGACGGTGTTGCCGAATGGCGTCGTGATGGCCAACCCGACCTTGGTGTGGTCGTCGAGATCGAACACGCCATAAACATGCGGAATCAGGGCGATCTGGCCGTCCTGGCGGCTATTATTGCCGGGGAGCGTGGCGGCGCCGGCGGTCAAATTGCCGGTGAAATGAATGGAGGGCAGGACCAAGGCGCCGCCGACTTCGATTTGCGCGCCCTCAAGATCGCTCATCCCCGCGGGATTATTGAAAGTGGTCGCGACATCGTCCGCGCGCGAGGCATTGCCGGCGAACACGGTCGCCACGGACTCCGCGCTGTTCTCGCGGATGGCGAAACCGGCGGCCAGGGCCTCACCACTGCTTGCGACGAACAATGCGCCGATCAGGCACAGAAGTTTCTTTGCGTGCGCCACGGTTTCAGGGTCCGATTCTTTCCACTAGGGAACCTACTGGACCATGGTTAACAATGTCCTTACCAACCGGGTCCCCCGTTTAGATTTGTTGGGGGCAATATGTTGACGAACGCTGTAAATCTTTCGCAGTTGCGAAGGTGTCGTGGTTCGCAACGCTCCGTAGTGCACACGAAAGAGGCAGAACGCCTCCAAAGACCATCGCTGGGCAAGGCAGGGATGATCCGCTTAAATCGCCGTCCGATATGGGGGTGTCACTATGAAAATCTTCGCTGTCGCGATGGCCTTGTCTTTGCCCGCGCTGCCCGCCTTGGCCGCAGAGCCGGACGGATTGAGTCTGCCGCCCGGTTTTCATGCCACCGTCGTCGTAGAGGGGCTGGGCAATCAGGTCCGCCATATGGCGTTTGCCGGATCCAGCCGCCTTTACATTTCAACGGAGCGGCAGACCAAGGACGCCCCAAATTCCGGCATCATCGCGCTTCATCTGGATGCCCATCACGTCGCCGACAAGACGGATCATTTCAGCACGATCGATGACGGCACCGCGATCGCCTTTGACAAGGGCGCGCTCTATGCATCCTCTCCCACCGCCATCTATCGCTTTCATCTTTCCGGCAATGCGCTGACGCCGTCTCAGCCGCCGGAGATCATCGTCGACAATGTGCCCGGACGCGCCGCGATCGCGTTTGACGGCAAGGGCGGTCTTTATGTCGCGGTCGGCGGCGGCGGCAATGTCTGCGCTCCGCCCGGCACGCCGCGCACGGCGAAGTCGGTTGGCCCCAGGCCATGCCCAACCCTTGAGACGCGGGCGGGCGTGTGGCGCTTCGATGCCAACAAGGTCGGCCAGAACTGGGCCGACGGCGTGCATTACGCGACCGGCATCCGCGATACCAATGCGCTGGCTTTCGCCCATGGCAATCTGTTCATGGTCATGTATGGCCGCGACCAGGCGGAAAAAGCCTATCCCGAAATCCTGAGCGCCGAAGATGGCGACCATGTCGCCGATGAGATGTTCAAGGTGGATCAGGGCAGCGACATGGGCTGGCCTTACACCTATTATGATTCGGCCAGGAAGCTTCGGCTGACGGCGCCGGAATATGGCGGCGACGGCAAAGCGGCTGCCTCTGGCGCCTATGCGACGCCAATTGCCGCCTTTCCCGCTCATGTCGCGCCGATGGACCTCGCCTTCTATGATGCCAAGCAATTCCCGCCCGCCTATCGCGGCGGCGCGTTCATCGCCTTTCACGGCGCGGGCGGTGGCGACCCCGCCGGCCATGACGATGGCTACAATGTGATGTTCGTGCCGTTCGACAAATCTGGGACAGCCGGCATGCCCTTGGTGTTCGTGGATGGCTTTGCCGGGCCGACACGCGAAGACAAGAATGGCAAACGCGCGGCCTATCGGCCGGTGGGCGTCACGGTCGGTCCCGACGGCGCGCTCTATGTCGCCGATTCCCAGAAAGGGCGCGTCTGGCGCATATCCTACGCCGGCGAATAGAGAGGCGGAAATGGCGGCCAACGGAGAGCATGAACGGTTTTTGACGCTTTTCCAGCGCATAGTGGATCACACCGATGCCTGGATCGCTAAGACGCCACCCGACAAGCTCGACTGGGTGCCGATCCAGACCTCGGCGATGCGCTTCGGCGATCGCGTCTCGCGGGTCACGATCAAAGGGCTCACGCGCATATCGTGGTGGGCGAGGCGCACTGGGCGCATTTTCTGTCTGATTGCGAGGATGGCGCGACGATGCTGCCGCCCAGTACTTCGGCGCTGGCCGAGGAATTCGAAAAAGGGGACTTTCAGGCAATCGCCCGCAAGGCGCAGGCAGAGAACATGGATGCCTTCCGCGCGCTCGGGGCCACCCAACTCGCCAGGCATGTGGTGTGGGTGGGTCGGCGCTGGACGGTGATGGGATTTCTATGGGGCGCCTATGCCCACCGCGCCTTCCATATCGGCAATATCGACATTTACCTGCGGCAGGCCGACGTGGTGGCGCCGGAGTTCTTCGAATTCAGCCCGGCCGCCATGGCATGATCGGCGGCCGGCGTTTGTTCCCGCCGTTCAGCCGCGATAGGCGACGTGGATGTGGCACCATTCCAGCGGCTTGCCCAGGAACTCCAATCCGCTGGGGATGACACGGACATAGGAATCAATGTCTTTGGTGTCGATCACCACGCTCTGGCCATATCTGGTGTCGGTGAGCTTGACGGTCTCGGGCAGTTTTTCGATCGGCGTCAGCGTCGAGATGCCGCGCGTGGTCATCACCCCCAACTGGCGCCATTTCTGACCGCCTTGCTGGGCCTGAACGCCGTTCCAATTCGCGCCCAATTGCGGGCTCGGGATATGCTGGACCATCAGGTCGGGCACGAAGATCACTTTTTCCTTGGGCCATTGTTGCCAGAACCAGGAATCGACGCTACCGGCGGAGCAGAACTCCTCGCACACCGGACGCGGCCAATGTTCGCGGATCGAGATCGCCTTGGGATTAAACATCTGGAAATAACCGTTCGGCTCCATGTTCACGCTGGGTTGCTGGCCGGGGACGGGCGAGAGGTCCTGGCGCGCGGTGAAATAGATGCAGCCCGGATTGAAGGAATTCTCCATCACGTAATCGCGGGTGTTGGGATTGAGCGTGATGTCGGCGTCGGTGAGGATCACCCAGTCAGGATCTTTCAACGCCGCCAGGCCTTCATTGAGCATGCGGCCCTTGTTGAAGGAATGTTCGTCGTCGAAGCAGCGGTTGGAAAGGACGAGGGTGGCACCCAACTCGCGCGCTATCTGCTGGGTAAAGGAATCTTCGGGTGAGGTCACCACCACGAACTCGTCAAACAGCCGGATGTTGCTGGGAAGCGTGGCGGCCAAACGTTCGCCATAACCCACCGACACCACCACGCCCGACAATTTGTGAGGCTTGGTGGAACGGTTGCCGATGCCGACGCGGCGGTCGTCGCCGACATAATTGTCGCGCCTGTCCACCTCGCGCTTTTCAAGGTGAAGCTTGGCGTCATAAAGCTCGTACTGGCCCTTCTTGACCGCGGGACTGCCGGCCTTAGCCAGCATGTCGCGGCTTTCCTTGGAGACGATGTCGCGCTCGAGCAGGTCGAGCTGCGCCGGGCCGGGTTGAGCCAGCGCGC
>DATNFZ010000132.1:0-13390 GCA_035606155.1 Rhizomicrobium sp.
TGCCCGGCGCCACTGGCACGGCCGGCAACGCCAACATCATTCCAGTCGTGCCGCTCCGCGGTGACCACGCTGGAGCCCGGCACCCAGGCGCTCGCCGTCAACCATCTGGGCCAACTGCCCGCGGTGACGATCTCGTTCAACCTGATGCAGGGTTATTCCCTGTCCGACGCGGTGACGGCGATCGACAATGCGCGCGACGCCATCGACATGCCCGATACGGTGATCGGCCAGTTCCAGGGCCAGGCGCTGGCGTTCCAGCAGTCCATGGGCAACATGGGCGTGCTGCTCGTGATCGCGGTGATCACCGTCTATATCATCCTGGGCATTCTCTATGAGAGCTTCATCCACCCGCTGACCATTCTGTCGGGCCTGCCGTCGGCGGCGACCGGCGCTTTGCTCGCGCTGTGGCTGTTCGGCTTCCCCCTCAGCCTTTATGCCTTTGTCGGCATGATCATGCTGATTGGCATCGTCAAGAAGAACGCCATCATGATGATCGACTTCGCGGTCCATCGCGAGCGCGCGGACAAGGCCGAGCCCAGCAAAGCGATCTACGAAGCGGCAATGGTGCGCTTCCGTCCCATCATGATGACCACCATGGCGGCATTCATGGGCACCATCCCGGTGGCGATTGGCATCGGCGCCGGTTCCGAGGCGCGCCAGCCTTTGGGCCTGGCGGTGGCGGGCGGCTTGTTCCTGTCCCAAGCGCTGACGCTCTACATCACGCCGGTGATCTATGTGTACATGTCCCGCTTTGAACATTGGCTCCACAATTGGCAACCGGGTCAGGCGCGCGACAGGCGCCGTCCGTCCGGCGGCCACCACGCGCATCCGGCGCCCGCAGAATAGCATTTAGGCCTGTCACGAACGGGAGGTTGCTGGGTTAACATCCCAGCATGCCCAATTTCACCGAGCTTCTGTGTCCGGACGAGGCGGGGCTTTATTGCCCGCCCGGCGGCTTTCATATCGATCCCGTGAGAGTGGTGGAGCGGGCCGTCATCACCCACGGCCATGGCGATCACGCGCGCACCGGCCATGGCGCGGTGCTGGCGACACGCGAGACTTTGGCGATCATGGCGTCGCGCTATGGCGCGGATTTTGCCGGCACCAGCGAAGAAGCGCGCTATGGCCAAGCCGTGAAGCGCGGCGGCGTCGAGGTCACGCTGGTGCCGGCGGGGCATATCCTGGGGTCGGCGCAAGTGGTGCTCAAATGGAAGGGCCTTACAATCGTGGTGTCGGGCGACTATAAGCGCCGCCGCGATCCCACCTGCGCGCCCTTCGAGCCGATCGCCTGCGACGTCTTCGTGAGCGAAGCCACCTTCGGCCTGCCGGTGTTCCGCCATCCCGATGACGGCGGCGAGGTTGCCAAATTGCTGCAATCGCTGCGGCAATTTCCCGAACGCACCCATCTGATCGGCGCCTATGCCCTGGGCAAGGCGCAGCGCCTGCTCGCGCTGTTGCGCGAAGCGGGCTATGGCGAGACTATTTACATCCACGGCGCCATGCAAAATCTGAACGCGCTTTATGAAAGCTTCGGCGTGGCGCTGGGCACGACCGCGCCCGCCACCACCGACAGGCGCGCCAACAGGCATGATCGGCTGGAGGGCAGGATCGTGATCGCCCCGCCTTCGGCCACCCAGGACCGCTGGTCGCGCCGCTTTGCCGAGCCGCTATTGGGCTTTGCCAGCGGCTGGATGCGGGTCCGCGCCCGGGCGCGCCAGCAGGGGGTGGAATTGCCGCTGATCCTGTCGGATCACGGCGACTGGGATGAACTGACCGGCACCATCGCCGAGATCAAGCCGCAGGAATTGTGGGTGACCCATGGCAGCGAGGAGGCGCTCTTGCGCTGGTCCTCGCTCAACGGCGTCACCGCCAAGGCGCTGGAACTGGTGGGCTATGAGGATGAAGAGACGTGAAGGCCTTCGCCCGCCTGCTGGATCGCCTCTCGTTTTCGCCCCAGCGCAACGTCAAGCTCACCTTGCTGGAAGATTATCTGCGCCACGCGCCCGATCCCGAGCGCGGCCGGGCGCTGGCCAGCCTCACGGGTGAGTTGGTTTTCGACGAAGCCAAGCCTGCAATGATCAGGAAGGCTATTGAGGCCAGGCTCGATCCTATGCTTTTTGCGCTCTCGTATGATTTTGTCGGCGATCTGGCCGAGACGGTGGCGCTGGCGTGGCCGGCGGAGCATCGGCCAGGAAAAGTGTGGAGCGCCGAAGGCGCGGAGCGGTTTTCCGTCCGGCCGTGCGACCAACAAAAAAGCCATGGCGCGAATGCAGAGCCCGAATTGCCGGAAGTGGTGGACACGTTGCGCAGCGCGTCCCGCCGTGAAGTCCCCCAATTGCTGGAGCGCTGGCTCGACGCGCTGGATACAGATGGCCGGTGGGCGCTGCTCAAGCTTTTGACCGGCGGCTTGCGGGTGGGCGTGTCGGCGCGGCTGGCCAAGCAGGCTTTGGCCAATCTGGGCGGCGTGGAGGTGGCCGAGATCGAAGAACTGTGGCACGGCCAAAGGCCGCCTTACGAGGATCTGTTCGCCTGGCTGGAGAAACGGGGCGAGAAGCCCAGCGCCGACGCCCCGGCGCGCTTTCGCCCGGTGATGCTGGCCCAGGCGTTGGACGAGGCGGAGGATTTTCCGAAGCTCGATCCCGCCGATTACGCCGCGGAATGGAAATGGGATGGCATCCGCGTGCAAGCGGTGAACGAGGGCGGCCAGCGGCGGCTTTACAGCCGCACCGGCGACGATATTGGCAAGAGTTTCCCCGATGTGCTTCAGGCGCTTAATTTCGAAGGGGCGCTGGACGGCGAACTGTTGATCCTGCGCGACGGCCATATCGGCGGCTTCGGTGAATTGCAGCAGCGCTTGAACCGCAAGACCGCCTCGGCCGATCTGATCGCCAAATTTCCCGCCGGCATCCGCGCCTATGATCTTTTGCTCGATGGCGAGGAGGATGTCCGCCGCCTTTCTTTCGCCGAGCGCCGCAAGCGGCTTGAGGCTTTCGTCGCGCGGCTTCATTCCACACACATCGATCTTTCGCCGCTTCAACCCTTCGCCGATTGGGAGGAATTGCGGCGCCTGCGTGCCCAGCCGCCAAAGGGTGATGCCGAACGCGCCGAAGGCCTGATGCTCAAACGCTGGGATTCGATCTATGAGGCCGGGCGGCCCAAAGGCCCCTGGTTCAAATGGAAGCGCGATCCCCATCTGGTGGACGCGGTCCTGATGTATGCCCAGCGGGGCCATGGCAAGCGCTCGGGCTTTTATTCCGATTACACCTTCGGGGTCTGGCGGGCGGACGAGAATGGGGATGAGGTGTTGACGCCGGTGGGCAAGGCCTATTTCGGTTTCACCAACGAGGAGCTTTTGAAGCTGGACAAATTCGTGCGCGACAACACGGTTGAGCGGTTCGGCCCGGTCCGCGCCGTGCGCGCGGTTAAGGATTTCGGCCTGGTGCTGGAGATTGCCTTCGAAGGGCTGCAGCGCTCGACCCGCCACAAATCAGGGGTGGCGATGCGCTTTCCCAGGGTGAACCGCATCCGCTGGGACAAGCCGGCGCGGGAGGCCGACACGCTGTCAGAATTGGAAAAAATCCTGGTCCAGGAAGGCAGTTAGGCCGGCCTTGCGTTGCTCTCGCAGTTGCAACATAAAACCTCGCCATACTTCCCAGGCCCGCTCCTATGTCTGTGCCCTTCCGCCGTCTTCTGGTGGCCAATCGCTCGGAAATCGCCATCCGCGTGTTCCGTGCCGCCACGGAATTGGGCATCTCGACGGTCGCGGTCTATGCCGAGGAGGACAAGCTTTCCCTCCATCGCTTCAAGGCCGACGAGGCCTATCTGATCGGCAAAGGGAAGGGCCCGGTCGAGGCCTATCTCTCGATCGGCGAAATCCTGCGCGTGGCGCGGGAGGCCAAGGTGGATGCCATCCATCCCGGCTATGGCTTGCTGTCGGAAAGTCCGGAATTCGCCGAGGCCTGTGCCAAAGGGGGCTTCATCTTCATCGGCCCGTCACCGCAAACACTCCGTACGCTGGGCAACAAGGTGGATGCCCGCAATCTGGCAGTGAAAGTAGGCGTGGCGGTGATGCCGGCCAGCCCACCCCTGCCGGACGATCCGGAAAAAGTGAAGGCGTTGGCATGCGAGGTCGGCTATCCGGTGATGCTGAAGGCCTCATGGGGCGGGGGCGGGCGCGGGATGCGCCCGATCGAAAGCGAAGCGGGCCTGCTCGATGCCGTCTTCACCGCAAGGCGCGAGGCCAAGGCCGCGTTCGGCAAGGACGAGGTCTATCTGGAGAAGCTGGTCCGGCGCGCCCGCCATGTCGAAGTGCAGATCCTGGGCGATGCGCACGGCAATCTAGTCCATCTCTACGAGCGCGATTGTTCCATCCAGCGGCGCAACCAGAAAGTGATCGAGCGCGCGCCTGCGCCCTATCTTGATCCCGCCACTCGTCAGGCTCTGTGCGAGTCGGCACTGAAAATCGCCCGCGGCACCGATTATGTGGGCGCGGGCACGGTCGAATTCCTGCTCGATGCCGACACCGGCAAATTCTATTTCATCGAGGTCAATCCCCGCATCCAGGTCGAGCACACCGTCACCGAAGTCGTGTGCAATCTGGATATCGTCAAGGCCCAGATACGCATCGCCGAAGGCAAGCGCATCGGCCGGGTGGGTGAGGATGGCGCCTATGAAACCGGTATCCCGCCGCAGGATCAGATCGCCACGCGCGGCCACGCCCTGCAATGCCGCATCACCACCGAGAATCCGGAAAACAATTTCATCCCCGATTATGGCCGCATCATCGCTTATCGCGGCGCCGCCGGCTTTGGGCTGCGCATCGACGGCGGCACCGCCTATTCCGGCGCAGTGGTGACGCGCTGGTACGATCCGCTGTTGGAGAAAGTCACTGCCTGGGCCGCCACGCCAGGCGAAGCGATTGCCCGCATGGATCGGGCCTTGCGCGAATACCGCATCCGTGGTGTCGCCACCAATCTGGCCTTTCTGGAAGCGGTCTTGTCACACCCAAAATTCCGCGCCAACGGCTACACCACCCGCTTCATTGACGAGACGCCGGAACTGTTCAATTTGCCGGCGCGGCGCGATCGCGCATCGAAGCTGCTGACTTACGTCGCCGACGTGACCGTGAACGGCCATCCCGAGACGCGGGGACGGGTGAAACCGCCTGCGGACGCGCGAAAACCCGAAGCGCCCAAATTCGGTGTGAGCCCAAAGGACGGCACCAAGCAATTGTTCGACCAATTGGGACAGGAAAAATTCGCGGCCTGGATGAAAGCGCGAAACCAGGTGCTGGTGACCGACACCACCATGCGTGACGCGCACCAGTCGCTGCTCGCCACGCGGATGCGCACCCACGATATCGCGGGCATCGCCTCGGCCTATGCCAACGGCCTGCCTGAGCTTTTGTCGCTGGAATGCTGGGGTGGCGCCACCTTCGACGTGGCGATGCGCTTCTTGAGCGAAGACCCATGGGAACGGCTGGTGAAAATCCGCGAGCGCGTGCCCAATCTGCTGTTGCAGATGCTGCTGCGCGGCGCCAATGGCGTGGGCTACACCAACTATCCCGACAATGTGGTGAAGGAATTCGTGCGCCGCACCGCGGAGGCGGGCATGGATCTGTTCCGCATTTTCGACTGCCTCAACTGGGTCGAAAATATGCGCGTCGCCATCGACGCGGTGTGCGAGGCGGGCAAGCTGGCGGAAGGGGCGATCTGCTACACCGGCGACCTGTTCGATCCCGCCCGCGCCAAATACAACCTCGCTTATTATGTGAACATGGCCAAGGCGCTGGAGAAGGCCGGCTGTCACATATTGTCGATCAAGGACATGGCGGGACTGTTGAAGCCCGCCCAGGCGCGCGTGCTGGTAGTCGCGCTGAAAAGCGAGATCGGCATTCCCATCCACCTCCACACCCACGATACATCGGGCATTGGGGGCGCCACGGTTCTGGCGGCGGTGGACGCGGGCGTAGACGCGGTCGATGCCGCCATGGACGCAATGTCGGGCACAACCTCGCAGCCCTGCCTGGGTTCATTGGTCGAGGCCCTGCGCCACACGCCGCGCGACCCCGGACTCGATCCCGAAGCCATCCGCCAGATCAGCTTTTATTGGGAAGCGGTGCGCACCCAATACGCCGCGTTTGAAAGCGACCTGAAAGCGGGCGCGTCGGAAGTCTATCTGCACGAGATGCCGGGCGGGCAATTCACCAACCTCAAAGAGCAGGCGCGGTCATTGGGGCTGGAGACGCGCTGGCACGAAGTGGCCAAGGCCTATCGCGCCGCCAACGACCTGTTCGGCGACATCGTCAAAGTGACGCCGTCGTCCAAAGTGGTGGGCGACATGGCGCTGATGATGGTGAGCCAGGGCCTTTCCAGCGACGACGTGCTGGACCCGAAACACGAGATGGCGTTTCCCGCCTCGGTGGTCGAGATGCTGCGCGGCGACCTGGGCCAGCCCCTGGGCGGATGGCCGAAGCAGCTCCAGGCCAAGGTGCTGAAGGACGCCAAGCCCACCACCGAGCGCCCCGGCGCGCATATGCCCGCCGCTGACCTCACACAGGCCGAGACGGATGCGCAAGCCAAGATCGGCCGCCCGCTGGAGGGCGATGAGCTTCTTTCCTATCTGATGTACCCCAAAGTGTTCACCGACTACGCCGCCCTGCAGAACCGCTACGGTCCCGTATCGGTGCTGCCCACACCGGTCTTCTTCTATGGCATGAAGCCGGGCGAGGAGATCGCCGTCGAGCTGGAGCGCGGAAAGACCCTGGTGGTGAGGCTTCAGACCATGGGCGAGACCGACGAGGAAGGCAAAGTGCGGGTCTTCTTCGAACTCAACGGCCAGCCCCGCATCGTCAAGGTGCCCGACCGCTCGGCCAAATCCATAGTGGAAATCCGGCGCAAGGCGGAAGAGGGCAACGAGGCCCATGTCGCGGCGCCCATGCCGGGCGCCATCTCCACGGTGGCGGTGAAGAAAGGCGAGGCGGTCAAGGCGGGCGACGTGCTCCTCACCATCGAGGCGATGAAGATGGAAACCGCGCTTCATGCCGTCCGGGACGGGGTGGTGATGGAGCTGTTGGTCGCGCCCGGCGCCCAGATCGACGCGAAGGACTTATTGGTGGTGTTAAGTTAATCCCTCCGCCCTACGCACCTGGGCGGTGCTACGGGCACCTCCCCTTCCAGGCGCCGCGCCCCGAAGGGGAGGATGGCCACCACCAAGTCGCGCTATCGCCGGCGCTTGATCCGATCATCCAGGAACCGTGATCCGGCTGGGGCATTTCATTTTCGGGTCCCTCGGGAATGCCTTCCATGCATGAAGACGTCGGCGCCGGCTCGCTCAGCTATGGCGCGTTCCTGCGTGGCCTGATCCACAGCCCCAAGGGCGTCTCGGCGCCCACCCCCTCAAGCCCCGTCCTGGCCGAAGCCATTGCCGCCCAACTCGACTTGACGCGTCCCGGCCTGGTGATCGAATTGGGGCCCGGCACGGGCGCGGTCACCGCCGCTTTGATCAAGCGGGTGGGGGGCGAACGGCTTCTCGCCATCGAACAGGAGACAAGCTTCATCGCGCCCTTGCGCACACGCTTTCCCCGTGCCGACATCAGATGCGGCGATGCGCTGAATTTCGAATATTTCCTGCCGCCCGCCGCAGTGGTAGCCGCCGTGGTCTCGGGCCTGCCGCTGTTGCATCTGCCGCAAGCGACCCGCCGCTCGCTGCTCGCCCGTTCGCTCGACGTCCAAGGGCCGGGTGGTCTTTTTATTCAACTGTCCTATAGCTGGCGCCCGCCGGTGAAAGCGGATGAGAGCGTGACGCTCACCAAGCGCGCGGTTTTGCAAAACTTCCCGCCGGCCCACGTGTGGACCTATAAGGTAGCCCCCTCTGCCCTGCGCACCTGATTGGTGCTACGGGCACCTCCCCTCCAGCATGCTTCGCATGCGCGGGGGAGGCGGCCTCGGCCAAGACACACTGCCCTGTTTTAGTTTTGATCGAATGGAACGCCGTTCTCCACAGCCGCCCAGGCTCTGGCACTGCGCTCACTCGGTAGCCAGACGGTAGGCGTGTCGGACGGTTTGGCGCCCGGCACCACGGCCGAAATCGCATGGGTGGAAAGATCGCCCAGCCAACCCTTGTTGGGATCGAGCGGCTTCAAGGCGGCGCTGCCCGACGTGATGCGCATGGGCAGCACGTCGTCGAAGAACATGCGCGACATCACGTCGGAGCGGCCCACTGCATGGGGGGTGTTGGGCTCCTGCACCAGGGCCCAGAGCGCGCCGGGCCGCCGGTTCATCGCCCAGATGCCCGTCACCGCGGTGATGCGGTACTGAAGATCACTTTCGCCCACGAACAGGAGCGCGGGGATGTTGCGCGTCGCCTTGGACGCCACCCCGGTATAATAAAAGTTGCCCTTGTTGACGACGAAAGCGGCAACGCGGTCGGGAATCCAGGCCGCGATCTCGTAATTCACTTCGCCGCCGGCCGACATGCCCCACAGGACCAATGGCGCGGTGGCAAGCTCGGGATGGTGCGAACGGGTGGCAAATTGATTGATGGCGTTGATGAGCGCCTGGCCCGAGCCTTTGCTCACATTGGCATAGTCCTCGACGATGGAGGGCTGCTTGTCGGTGAAATGGGTGCCGATGATGGCCAGTCTGTGGCTGGCGGCCCATTGGCGCCAGGTGGGATCGGAGGCTTCCTGCCGGCCTTCGCCATTGGAGCCGGGATTGAGCACCAGGATGCCGTCCAGCTTGGCGATGCCCTCAGGCGCCCAGAAGCGGAAATCCGCCTTGTCATAATTGGCGCCGGGAGGGGCGGATTCGTCCAAAGTAGTGGGATCGGGCTGGAGCGGCTGACGCGGCTCGCGCGGCGCCTGCGCCACCGCACTTCCGGCAAGCATCAACACGAGCGCGGCGGACGCGCAAACCGCCATGAAATTCCGTGACATATTTCCCCATCCCCAGCACCGATTTTCTATGCCCCGATCTTAGGAAGGACACGGTTCCAAAGCAAACGGCAAACGGCGTCACGTATCGTCATGACAGATCGTTTTGCGCCCGCGAACGGCGGAGCGGCCAGGCGAAAAAAGAGACAAGGCTTTCACGCAAATTCATTGGACAGGACTGCGAGAGGAGTCGTTGAATGGCGGGCGTCAACGGAGCGGCCTTTGGACGCCTATGAAATCCGTATCGTCAAGAAAAGGGGCAAGGCGCCCGTGATCTATGCCTGTTCGCATGTCAGCGATCACGCCGCCATCCGCCGCGCCCAGAGCCTGGTCGAGGATGGCGATCTGGTGGAAGTGTGGCGCGGGCTCGATTGCGTCTATTCCCGCAGCGAAACCCATCAAGGTTCGGCATAAAAGCGCCACGAAGATTTCTATAATCTGGCATTGCGATGCGCGCCTAGCCAGGATCGGCCATGGCAGCAAAGGATCAAGACTTGAAAGGCGACGAACTTCGCGCCCTGTTCGCGGAGTTGAGAACAGCTTACGCCCGCGTCAGCGAAGCGGTACCTCAGCCCATGGAGCTGGCGGACGAGGGCGCGCATTCCCGCTTTGCCGAAGAGAATCGCAGGATCGCCGAATTGATCCGCCGCATCCGGGAAGTCCAGGGACTATGAAGAAAATGCGGGAACCAATGGCGCCGAGAAACGTTTTCGCCCTTTCGGGTTTTTGCGGGGCAAATCAACCGGGGCGTGAAACGGGGCGTAGTGTCTGACGATCGAGACGTCGAAGAGTTCATCCGTGGCTATATACCTTCGATCTGGGCGCTGGAATTGCTGCTGGTGCTTCAGCACGATCCTGCTCGCGTCTGGACCGCGCCCGCCCTGGTGAAAGAATTGCGCGCCTCGGCCGGCCTGGTGGACGACAATCTTTCCCGTTTCGAGCGGCATGGGTTGGCGCTGAAGAGCGACGAGGGCTGGCGGTTTCAGCCCGGCCATCCCCATTTGGCTGAGATGGTCGCGCGATTGAGCGGCCTGTACCGCGCGCGTCCCATGCATGTGATGAGCCTGATCACCCGCGCGGACGCGATCAGCTCGCTGGCGGACGCGTTCCGCATCAGGAAGGACGAGACATGACCCCCTTGTGGCCCGCCCTCGTCTATCTTCTTTGCCTGGCAGCCAGCATCCTGTGCGCGGTGTTGCTGCTCAGGTCCTGGTGGCTGGGCCGCTCGCGCCTTCTGCTCTGGACCGCGATCAGTTTCATCTTCTTCGCCATCAACAATCTGGCCCTGGTAGGGGATACGCTGATCTTCAAAGATGTCTCGCTCTGGGCCCTCCGGTTCTTCCCCAATTTGATCGGCCTTTGCGTGCTGCTCTATGGCTTCGTCTGGGAGGTAGACCGGTGAACACGCTTGATCCCACCATCCAGGCCTTCGCCGCTGGAATCCTGGTCACCGGCTTTCTGGTGGCCGCGCTGTTTTTCCTGCGCTTCTGGCGCCGCGCCGGTGACGCTCTGTTCCTCTATTTCGCCCTGGCTTTCACCCTGATGGCCGTCAATCAGGCGCTTCCCACCTTTCTGGGGGTGATCAACGAGGATTATGCCGGCATTTTCCTGTTCCGGTTGGCGGCCTTCGTGCTGATCATTTTCGCCATCTGGCGCAAAAACCGGGAACGCGGCCGTCCGCGCTAGCGGAACCTGAAAGTTCCTATTGTGTTCCCCGGCCGGTCGGTGAATCATCAAGCGGCTTGGCCTATCGTGCGCTAACGCACGGAGCCGGCTTCAAAATTTTTTGCAGGGCTGGGGAACGGGAAACAAATGAGCCCGTTTCACCACTGGGCTCGAAACCCCCAAAGGGGGCAAATTTGCACTGTCAGTGGCATTCCGCCGTCATCCGTGCCGGTGGCTCCCGATTGAAATCGTTGCGAAAAGCGTTGCCGGCTCCCTGTGGGCGGGGCGCGAGAAGGGTCACATGAGACAAGATCAGCAAACCCCCACCAACCGGCCGTCTCATTCCGCTGGCCATCCTGCGGGCCAACCCCCTGCTGGGGCCGAAGGGCGCAACGGCAATGGCGGCGTGGTCGAGGCCTTCCCTGGCGCGATGCCGGGGCTGGATTTCGCGCTGGAAGAGTTGCTGAAGGCGCTCCAGGCCATGCAGGCGGGTGATTTCTCGGTCCGGCTGCCCGGCAACCAGACCGGGATCGTGGGCAAGATCTCCGACACCTTCAACGACATTATTTCGACCAATGAGCGGATGGCCCACCAGTTGGAACAGGTGGGCGACGTGGTGGGCAAACAGGGCCGCACCCGTAGCCGCGTCAAGCTGGGCTCGGGCCGCGGCGCCTGGGCCGAAATGGAGAATTCCGTCAACACCCTGATCGACGATCTGCTCTGGCCGACCGGCGAAGTCACCCGCGCCATCGCCGCGGTGGCCAAGGGCGATCTGCTTCAGACCGTCAATCTCGACGTCGATGGCCGTCCGCTCAAAGGCGAATTCCTGCGCTCGGCCAACATCGTCAACACCATGATCAAGCAGCTCTCGGTGTTCACTTCGGAAGTGACCCGCGTGGCGCGCGAAGTGGGCACCGAAGGCAAGCTGGGCGGCCAGGCCCAGGTGCGCGAAGTGACCGGCGTGTGGAAAGACTTGACCGAAAGCGTCAACTCCATGGCGTCGAACCTGACCGCGCAGGTGCGCAGCATCGCCGACGTGACCATCGCCGTGGCGAACGGCGACTTGTCCAAGAAGGTCACCGTGGACGTGCGCGGCGAAATCCTTCAGTTGAAGGAAGCCATCAACACCATGGTGGACCAACTGCGTTCGTTCGCCTCGGAAGTGACGCGCGTGGCCCGCGAGGTGGGCACCGAAGGCAAGCTGGGCGGCCAGGCGCTGGTGCCGGGCGTTGCCGGCACCTGGAAGGACTTGACCGACTCGGTCAACGCCATGTGCGGCAACCTGACCGACCAGGTGCGCAATATCGCGCAGGTGACCACCGCGGTGGCGCGCGGCGACCTTTCGCGCAAGATCACCGTTTCGGTGCGCGGCGAAATTCTCGAACTCAAGGACACCATCAATACGATGGTGGACCAGCTCAACGCGTTCGCCGGTGAAGTCACGCGCGTTGCCCGCGAAGTGGGCACCGAAGGCAAGCTGGGCGGCCAGGCCCAAGTGTCGGGCGTCGCCGGCACCTGGAAAGACCTGACCGATAACGTGAACTTCATGGCGTCGAACCTGACCGCTCAGGTGCGAAACATCGCCGAGGTGGCGACAGCAATCGCCGGCGGCGACCTGTCGAAGAAGATCACCGTGAATGTGTCGGGCGAAATTCTTCAGTTGAAGGAAACCGTCAACACCATGGTGGACCAGTTGAACGCGTTTGCGGGCGAAGTGACCCGCGTGGCGCGCGAAGTGGGCACCGACGGACGCTTGGGCGGCCAAGCCAACGTGTTGGGCGTGGCCGGCACCTGGAAGGACTTGACCGACAATGTGAACTTCATGGCCTCGAATCTGACCGCTCAGGTGCGAAACATCGCCGAAGTGACCACGGCCATCGCCAATGGCGACTTGTCCAAGAAGATCACCGTGGACGTGAAAGGCGAAATCCTTCAGCTCAAGGAAACCATCAACACGACCGTCGATCAGTTGAACGCCTTTGCCTCGGAAGTGACGCGCGTCGCCCGCGAAGTGGGCACCGAAGGCAAACTGGGCGGCCAGGCGGTGGTGCGCGGCGTGGCCGGCACCTGGAACGACCTGACCGACTCCGTGAACTCGATGGCGTCGAACCTCACCGCCCAGGTCCGCAACATCGCCGAAGTGGCGACCGCGGTGGCGCAAGGCGACTTGTCCAAGAAAGTGACGGTGAACGTCTCGGGCGAAATCCTGCAGTTGAAAGAAACCATCAACACGATGGTGGACCAGCTCAACGCGTTTGCCGGCGAAGTGACCCGCGTGGCCCGCGAAGTGGGCACCGACGGCAAGCTGGGCGGCCAGGCGCAAGTGCCCGGCGTCGCCGGCACCTGGAAAGATTTGACCGACAACGTCAACCTGCTGGCGGCGAATTTGACCACCCAGGTGCGCAACATCGCCGAAGTCTCCACGGCAATCGCCAATGGCGACTTGTCGAAAAAAATCACGGTGGATGTGAAAGGCGAAATTCTCCAGCTCAAGGAAACCATCAATACCACGGTCGATCAGCTCAACGCCTTTGCCTCGGAAGTGACGCGCGTCGCCCGCGAAGTGGGCACCGAAGGCAAGCTGGGCGGCCAGGCGGTGGTGCGCGGCGTGGCCGGCACCTGGAACGACTTGACCGACTCCGTGAACTCGTTGGCGTCGAATTTGACCGCCCAGGTGCGAAACATCGCCGAAGTGGCGACCGCGGTGGCCAATGGCGACCTTTCCAAGAAAGTGACGGTGAACGTTTCGGGCGAAATTCTCGAGCTGAAGGAAACCATCAATACGATGGTGGA
>DATNFZ010000133.1:0-5775 GCA_035606155.1 Rhizomicrobium sp.
ATGGCGGGCTCGACCCGTTCCTGCTCAAGTCCAAGGATAGTGTGCTCTCGTCCAAGGCGCTGCGCCTCAAGCGCGCCATCGCCAAGAAGACGGCGAAACAGGCCGCCGCTTAATCAAATAGTACGTCTTGGCCGGGAATTACTTCCCCTGCGCCGCGAACCGGCTGGGGGAGCCATATGGGGCAAATTAAGCCCGTTTCCGCGCCGCGTGCAACTCGCGCACATGATCTTCTTCGAACAATGCGATCAACTGGGTGGTCATGGCGCCGCCCAGCTGCTCGGCATCCACGATGGTAACGGCGCGCTTGTAGTAGCGCGTCACGTCATGGCCGATGCCGATGGCGGTGAGCTCCACGCTCGATCGTGTCTCGATGTCCTCGATCACCCGGCGCAGATGCCGTTCCAGATAGTTCCCCGAATTCACCGACAGGGTAGAATCGTCCACTGGGGCGCCATCGGAGATCACCATCAGGATCTTGCGCTGCTCGGGCCGGGCGATCAGCCGGTGGTGTGCCCACATCAGGGCCTCGCCGTCGATATTCTCCTTGAGCAGACCCTCGCACATCATCAGGCCCAGATTCTTCTTGGCGCGCCGCCAGGGCTCGTCGGCGGATTTGTAGACGATGTGGCGCAGATCGTTGAGCCGTCCAGGATTGGCAGGCTTGCCGTCATGGGTCCATTTCTCCCGCGACTGGCCGCCTTTCCAGGCCCGGGTGGTGAAGCCCAGAATCTCGGTCTTGACCGCGCAACGCTCCAAGGTGCGGCCCAATATGTCGGCGCACATCGCCGCCACCATGATGGGGCGGCCCCGCATCGAGCCGGAATTGTCCAAGAGCAGCGTCACCACCGTGTCGCGGAATTGGGTGTCCTTCTCGCGCTTGAAGGAGAGGGGGTACATGGGGTCGATGATGATGCGGGGAAGGCGTGAGGTATCGAGCAGGCCTTCCTCCAGGTCGAATTCCCATTGGCGGTTCTGTTGCGCCAAGAGCAGGCGCTGCAGCTTGTTGGCGAGGCGCGAGACCACGCCCTGCATCTGGGCCAGTTGCTGGTCCAGAAAATTGCGCAGGCGCGTGAGCTCCTCGTCGTCGCACAAATCGGGCGCGGAAATCTCTTCGTCGAACTGGGCGGTATAAATTTTATAACCCCAAGTCTCGGCATTGGCGAAAGGTTGCTGCGCGCGATTGGGCCGCATGGCGTCTTCCGCCTGTTCGGCGTCGCTGAGGTCTTCAACCTGCTCGCCGCTTACGTCGGCGTCGGCATCTTCGCCGGCCTGGTCCTGATCCTCGGTGAATTCGGTTTCCCCGGCTTCGCTTTGGTCCTGGCTTTCCTGTTCCTTGCTGTCGCCCTGATTCTCGTTGCTTTCGCCTTCGGCATCCTCGTCGCCACCCTGATCGGCATCTTCGCCCTGGACCAGATCGTTGAGGATGGTCCGGGTGAGCCGCGCGAATGCTTTCTGATCGCGCATGGTCCCTTCGAGTTTGTCGAGGTCCTTGCCGGCCCGCTCTTCGATGAAAGGCCGCCACAGATCGACCGCTTTCCTGAGCGGCGCGGGCGGCGCCTGGCCGGTAAGCTTCTCGCGCACCATCAGGCCCACCACATCGGCCAGGGGTGTCTCCTCGCGGGATGCGGCGCGCCCCAGGCCTTTGGCGATCAGGCGTTGTTCCAATTGCGCGTTCAGGTTTTGGCGCACGCCCTCCATCGCCAGGGCGCCGATTGCTTCCACCCGCGCGGTCTCGGCGGCCTCGAAGATCGCGCCGCTGTCGGCGCCGGAGGGGCGGTAGCGGGCATGGACCTTTTCGTTGTGATAGGCCTTCTTCAAGGCATAGGCGTCGCCCGTACCGCGCACGAAGGCCACTTCATGGGGCGGCAGGGTGCGAGTGGGTGTCGGCAGGCGCGCCTTCAGCCCTTTCAAGCTGGGTGGCTCGGAGGAGAAATTCACTTCCAGCTCTGGCTCGCCCGCCAGCGAGCGCACCGCGGTGGCGACGGCACGCTTGAACGGCTCGCTGGGGCTTTCAGGCCTCAAGCGACAAGGACTTTAGCGGCGCTTTCCGGCAATTCCTGACCGAAGGCGCGCTGATAGAATTCCGCCACGCTGGCGCGTTCCAGCTCATCGCATTTGTTGAGGAAGGTAAGACGGAAGGCGAAACCGATATCGCCGAAGATTTCCGCATTCTGCGCCCAGGTCATCACCGTTCTGGGACTCATCACGGTGGAGAGATCGCCGTTGATGAACGCGTTGCGCGTCATGTCGGCCACCCGGACCATGGCGGCGATGGTCTTCTTGCCTTCAGGGGTGTTGTAGGAGGCGGGCGATTTGGCCAGCACGATCTCGGCCTCGGCAT
This sequence comes from Rhizomicrobium sp., assembly GCA_035606155.1. Classification (GTDB taxonomy): domain Bacteria; phylum Pseudomonadota; class Alphaproteobacteria; order Micropepsales; family Micropepsaceae; genus Rhizomicrobium. The sequence continues at coordinate 2,342 of DATNFZ010000133.1, forward strand.
CGTGGCTGAGATAATTGAGCGTGGTGACGATGCTCCAGCGGTCCATCTGGCCCTGGTTGATCTGCTGGGTGCCATGATAAAGACCGGTGGTGTCGCCCAGGCCGACCGTGTTGGTGGTCGAGAACAGCCGGAACGCCGGATGAGGTTTGATCACCTTGTTCTGGTCGAGCAAAGTGAGCTTGCCTTGCACTTCCAGCACGCGCTGGATCACGAACATCACGTCGGGACGGCCGGCATCATATTCGTCGAACACCAACGCCACGGGGCGCTGCAACGCCCAGGGCAGCAGGCCTTCACGGAATTCGGTGACCTGTTGGCCATCCTTGAGCACGATGGCGTCCTTGCCGATGAGGTCGATGCGGCTGATATGGCTGTCGAGGTTGATGCGGATGCAGGGCCAGTTGAGTCGTGCCGCCACCTGCTCGATATGCGTGGACTTGCCGGTGCCGTGATAGCCCTGGACCATCACGCGGCGGTTGAAGGCAAAGCCTGCCAGGATCGCCAGGGTGGTCTCGCGGTCGAAGCGATAGGCCTCGTCGCGGTCGGGCACATGCTCGCCGGCCTTGCTGAAGGCCGGGACTTTCATCTTGGTCTGGATGCCAAAGACCTTTGCCGCATCGATCTCGATATCGGGCTTTGCCGACGGGTCCAGGCCTAAATCGGGAAGACTCATTGTTTCATCCGGATGGTATCCACCCGGCGGCGCCGGCGGAGACGTTCAGGCCAGGCCGGAGGCGCGCAACACGCTATAGGCCTTGATCACCTGTTTCAGACGCTCTTCGGCGCCCCGGTCGCCGCCGTTCGCGTCGGGATGGAACCGTTTCACAAGTTCCTTATACCGCGCCTTGATCTCGTTCAAGGTGGCGTTATGCGCCAGTTGGAGCGTGTCCATCGCGGTGACCTGCAGGCGCGTCAATTGACGTTCGGGACGGCGGGGCTGGCCGTTCTCATCCTCCTCGCCGAATACCGCATGGCCGTCATGAAAATTGAGCGGTGCCTGGCCGGTACGGGGCCGGGCGCCGCGCTTGCCCATCGGCCAGGTGGGGCGATGACCGAACAGCGCCTCCTCGCGGAACTTTTCGATGTCGTTGTCGTCCATGCCCTTGAAGAAATCCCACGCCTCATTGTGCGCGCGGGCGTGCGCCGTGCAGAGGAAAAGATAGTCCGAAAGATTGTCGCGCGACTTGGGCACCCGGCACTCGCCCTGTTCCACGCAATTTTTGACCGCGCAGGGGCGCGCCTCGCTTCTGGCCTTGGGCTGGGCCACATCCTTCTTGATGCGGATGTCGCTTTTGAAGCGCGGGCGGGCCTGACTCATTGGGTTACTTGGCTCATGGGAAAAACCTAGTCATGGGGCAATTATGGGTGCGAAACGGTAAAAAACAAGAAAAGGTATCGCTTGACTTTGGCCCGGGCTTCGCCGCCTGCTCCAAATCATGAGCGTTGCCGATACAATACGGGATAAACTCGCTTCGGCATTCGCCCCAAGCGAAATTTCCGTGACGGATGACAGCCACCGCCATGCCGGACATTCCGGCGCCACGCGCGCCGATGGCAGCCGGGGCGAGACGCATTTCACGGTGCGCATCGTCTCGGAGAAATTCGCCGGTCTTTCGCGAGTCGAGCGCCAGCGCCGCGTCTATGCCGCTCTCTCGGAGGAAATGCGTGGGTCCGTCCACGCTCTGGCGTTGACGGCGCTTAGCCCCGCAGAGGCTTGACGACTGAGCTTTGGCCGACTTTTTTGTTTGTCGCGGTTCCGGCGCGGACGCGCCCATATTCCATGGCGCCTCTGGCGCCGCTCGGAAGACCGCTTCACACTTTTCCTGGAACCGCTCTTGGCGGCGGCGTGACTTTGAGCGCCGTGATCTGGTTGCGCTGACGGCGCAACACTTCGAATTTATAGCCGAAGAAGGCAAAACGCTGGCCGGGATCGGGAATGGTCTGGGCTTCCTGGATCACCAGCCCGGCCACGGTGGTGGCGCCTTCGTCGGGAAGATTCCATTCGAGCTCGCGGTTCAGATCGCGCACCGTCACCGTTCCTTCGACCAGATAGGAGCCGTCGGGCCGGCGGCGCACGTCCGGGCGCTCTTCCTGCTGATGCTCGTCGGGCAGTTCGCCGAAAATCTCGCCGAATATGTCTTCCAATGTCACCAGGCCCTGCAGGCCGCCATATTCGTCCACCACCAGGGCGAAATGGCTGCGGCGCTGACGGAACGAATCCATCAATTCCTCCAGTGTGGTGGTCTCGGGCACGAACCAGGGCGGCGTCGCCAATCTCACCACATTTGAGGACTCGAGATCGCCCTTGTGCTCGATCAGGGCCATCGCCAGGTGCTTGGTGTGGAGCACGCCGATGATGTTCTCCGGTTCGCCGCGCCAGAGCGGCACACGGGTGTGCTGGCTATCCATCACTTGGGTGACGATGTCCTGAGGCGGCAGATCGGCATCGACGCTGATCATGTTCGTGCGGTGCATCATCACGTCGGCCACGGTAAGGTCGCGCAGGTCGAGAATCCCCCCGATCATGTCGCGATGTTCGCGTTCGACGCTGCCTTCCTGGTGATGCAGCGCCACTGCGCCGCGAATTTCCTCGTGCGCGGCTTCTTCGCTTTGCGCCTGCTCGGGCCGGACCCCGAACAGGAAAAGCAGCTTCCAGACCAGCCATTGCACGCTGGCGACGATGGGCGCCAGGACCGCCACGATCTTGCGCAGCGGTCCGGCCACGGCCAGGGCGGCGCGGTCGGTGCGGGTGATCGCCAATGTCTTGGGCAGAACCTCGGCAAATACCAGGATGATCAAGGTCATCAGCGCCGTGCTCACCGCCACCGCGCGCGGGCCCAACTGCGCATTGAGCAACTCGGTGGCCAGCGAAGAGACCAGGATGTTGATGAAGGTGTTGCCCAGAAGGATGGCACCGATCATCTGCTCGCGGTCGGCCATCAATCGATTGACCTCGCGGGCGGGACGGCTGCCGTCCTGCTCCAACTGGTGCATGCGGCCACGGCTCACGCCGGTGAGCGCGGTTTCCGACAGCGAGAAGAAGGCGGAGACGAACAAAAGCAGAAAGATGGCGCCGAGCGCGGGAATAAGCATGGGCCTGAAGTCCTGAAACTCTCCGCCCACAATGCCAGCTTTTAAGGACTCAGAACATCTTTCACGGCGTCCAGGGGCACCTCGCTGGTGACAAAGGCCCGCCCCAGTCCGCGTACGAGGATAAAAGTGAGCTTGCCGTCTTTGACTTTCTTGTCGTGGCCCATGGCAGCCAGAAGCGCATCCGTGGCGGGACGGGGAGGCGCGATGTCCGCGACGGAAGAGGGCAGGCCCACAGCCTTCAAATGGCGCGCCAAACGTTCCGAATCCTCCTTGGGGCAAAGGCCAAGCCGCACCGAAAGCTGAAATGCCAGCGCCATGCCGATCGCCACGCCCTCGCCGTG
>DATNFZ010000134.1:0-4593 GCA_035606155.1 Rhizomicrobium sp.
GACCGTCACCGGCGAACGCCGCCGCATCAAGGCGTCGATGCGGGCCAGAAGCTCGACGAAGGCATAGGGTTTGGTGAGATAATCGTCGCCTCCGGCCTTCAAACCCTTCACCCGCTCATCCACTTCGGACAGCGCGGAAAGGAACAGCACCGGAGTGGCGTTGCCGTGTTCGCGCATCTCGGCCACCACACCCAATCCGTCCATCTTGGGCAGCATGCGGTCTATGATCGCCACGTCATAGGGCCTGGACAACGCCAGCGACAGGCCGACATCGCCGTCGGCGGCATCATCCACCACATGGCCGGACTCCTTCAGCCCTTGCACCAGGTAACGCTGGGCCTCCAGATCGTCTTCCACGACAAGAATGCGCATGGTTGATGAAACTCCTTTACGCCTGAGGGGTCCGCGCCGGCGGCAGGGGTGGGGGGACTCGCCGCCACCGGCGCGGGGGGCCGGACGTAAAGGCTCTCGCCCCGCCGTCCGAAACTTGTTTCGAACTCATGTGGCGCCGATTTCGACGGCCACGAACCGCGAGCCGCCCTGGGCCGAGGCGACCAGCAGCAGCACGCTCTTGCGTCCGCCTTTCTGCGCTTCGGCCACGCCCGATTGCACGTCCGCCGGGGTGTGCACGGTCTTGTTGCCGATCTTCTGCACCACGTCGCCGGGCTGCAGACCCTTGTCGGCGGCGTCGCTGTTGGGATCGACCTTGGTGATCACCACGCCACTGGCGGCTTCATTGAGATTGAAGGTCTTGCGTGCTTCCGGCGTCAGCGCCGCCAGTCCCAAACCCATGGCATTGCCGGTGGCGAGCGGACCGGGCGGAGGATTGGGCATGTTGGATGCCACTTTGTCATCCGGACGGTTGCCGATATCAGCCTTCAAGGTCTTCGACTGACCTTGGCGATTGACCGAGAAGGTGGCGGTCTGGCCAGCGGGGACCAGCGCCACTTTGCGGGTAAGATCGCGATTGTCTTCCACGGCCTGGCCGTTGATGGCGGTGATGATGTCGCCCTGCTCGAACCCGGCCTTGGCGGCGGGCCCGTTCGGGGTCACTTCGGCGACCAAGGCGCCCTTGGCGTCTTTGAGGCCAAGTGAAGCGGCGATCTCCGGCGTCACGCTCTGGATTTGCACACCCAGGTAACCGCGCGAGACATGGCCATGGGCCTGAAGCTGCGCCACTACGTCATGAATGGTGGAAGCGGGTATGGCGAAGCCGATACCAACGCTGCCCCCCGAGGGTGAGAAGATCATCGAATTCATGCCCACGACCTGGCCGCGCAAGTCGAAGGTGGGACCGCCCGAATTGCCGCGATTGATGGGGGCGTCGATCTGGATGAAGTCGTTGTAGTTGCCCGCGCCGATGTCGCGGCCGATCGACGAGACGATGCCGGCGGTCACCGAGTTGGAAAGTCCGAAGGGATTGCCCACCGCGACCACCCAGTCGCCAACCCGCAATTGCCGGTCGTCACCGAATTCCACGGTGGGGAGCGCCTTGTCGGATTTGATCTTGAGCAGGGCGATGTCGGTGGCGGCGTCGGTGCCGATCAACTGGGCCTGGAAGCTGCGCCCGTCAGGCAGCTTGACGGTGATCTTCTTGCCATTGTCCACCACATGGTTGTTGGTGACGATGAGGCCGGACTTGTCGATGATGAAGCCGGAGCCGGCGCTGATTGCCTTATGCGGCACCTGGGGATGCTGCTGATTGAATTGATTGAACAAATCGCGGAACGGCTCCGGCAGATTCTCCTGCTGCTCGTCGAGATCGGTGGAAGTGGTCATGGTCTCCGAAGTGATCGTGACCACGGCAGGACTGACTCTCTCGACCAGGTCGGCGAAGCTGAAGGGTGACGAGCTCTCCAGCATGCGCGGAGGCGTGGTGCGGCTGGGCGCCGCATTGGCGGCGAGCTGGACCGCCGTGTTGGCCACTTGCGTGGCGTGCGGCAGAAGGGCGAAGGCGCCCAGGCCCACCACCAGAATGGTGGCGGCGCTGCCCATCGCGAGAAGGCGCGAGCGCGTGTGGCGAAGCGTGGATTGCTGGGATGGATTGGGGTTTTCGGTCTGCATCATGCGCTCCTTGAAGGCCAGGCGGGTGCTCCGCCTCCGACCCCGTAGATGTGGGCATACGCCCCCATTATTACGAGTTCCTCACCGCCATATTAGCATAATTTAATGCTCTACGAGGCGGCGGTATCGGGCGGCCGAGACCGGCGGATTACCCAATAAGCAACGCCACCTGCCCCCAAAAGCACCACAAAAGGGGCCAGCCAAAGGAAGTAGGTGTCCGGCTGAAGCGGCGGCTCCATCAGAATGAAATCGCCATAGCGGGCGACCAGGAATTGCTTGATCTGGCCATCGCTTTTCCCTTCGGCGATCTGCTGGCGCACCAGATGGCGCAATTCGGCGGCGAGCGGTGCCTGGGACTCATCGATGCTCTCGCCCTGGCAGACCAGGCAGCGCAATTGCCGCTGCAAGGCGCGTGCGCGGGTTTCCACCGCAGCGTTCGCGAATGTGTCGGCCACAGGCGCGGCGATGGCGGCGCTACCCAGCGAAGCGGCCAGCAGCAGCGAACAGACCAGCCGTCTCATTCGGCAGGCTGGACGGCCGGCGAGGCTGCGCCGATCCTTGTGCGCAAACGGCCCCACAGGCTCAGCGCGCCACCCAATGCCATCACCAAGGCGCCCAGCCAGATGAACGGCGCCAGCGGACTGACATAGGCGCGCACCGTCCAGCGGCCTTGGCCGCGATTGTCGCCCAGCGCCAGGTAGAGATCGGAAAAGCCGGTGGTGCGGATCGCGGTGTCGGCGACTTCTTGGCCTTCGACCGGATAAACGCGGGATTCCGGTTTGAGCACGCTGGCCACCCGGCCGTGATCCATCAAAGCGATATGCGCCTGGGTTGCCTGGAAATTGGCTCCCTGCACCTGTGTCACGCCATCAAAGCGCAGCGTGTACGGGCCCACCGTCATGGTTTCGCCAGGTCCCACCACATCCAGCGCTTCGCTCCGCCAGAGCGATGTGGCGGTGACACCCATCAAGGTGACGCCAAGGCCTGCATGCGCCAAAGCCGCGGCGAACGCGGCGGCGCGCGCGCCTCTGCGTTTGAGGAAATCGAGAATGGACGCGCCAATCAACCAGCCCGCCACCGCGAAGGCCAAGGTGCCGGTGACGAAGCGTGGGCTTGCCACCGTCAGCACCACCAACGCGGCGACGGCGGCAAGACCGAGCGCCGGCGCCAACATGCGCAAGCTCGCCTTGAGGTCGCCGCGCCGCCAGCCCAATTGCGGGCCGAACGGCACCAAGAGCAGAAGCGCAAAGAAGATCGGCGCAAAGGTGAGCGCGTAATAGGGCGGGCCTACCGAGATCTTCTGCTGGCCGTGGGTGAGCGCATCCAGCGCCAGCGGATAAAGCGTGCCGACAAAGACGGCGGCGGTGCTTCCCACCAAAAACACATTGTTGAGCAGAAGCGCGCTCTCCCGGCTCACCGTGTCGAATGACGTTCCACCCTTGAGCGTGGGCGCGCGCCAGGCGAACAAGGCCAGCGCCGCACCGATGGCGCAGACGATCAACACCATGATGAAAAAACCGCGCGTGGGATCGGAGGCGAAGGCATGCACCGAGGAAAGCACGCCCGAGCGCACCAGGAATGTGCCGATCAGGCTCAGCGAGAATCCGCCGATCGCCAACAGCAATGTCCAGGTGCGGAACGCGCCACTTCGTTCGGTGGCGAGCGCCGAATGCAGCAATGCCGTCGCCACCAGCCAGGGCATCAGCGAGGCATTTTCCACGGGATCCCAGAACCAGAATCCGCCCCAGCCCAATTCATAATAGGCCCACCAGCTTCCCAGCGCGATGCCGCAGGTCAGCGCCATCCAGGCGATCAGCATGAAAGGCCTGGCGGCGCGCGCCCAACCTTCTTCGCCTACCAGCAAAGCTGCGGCGGCATAAGAGAAAGAGGCCGAGAGCCCCACATAGCCCGCATACAGCATGGGCGGATGGATGGCGAGGCCAGGATCCTGCAACAGCGGATTGAGGCCCGCGCCTTCGAACGGCGCGGGATCGATTCTCAGGAACGGATTGGAAGTGAACAGAATGAAAAGCAGGAAGGCCGCCGCCAGCAATCCTTGCACGCCCAGCGCGGCACTGGTAAGGCGTTCGCCGCCGCGCTGCAGGAACGCCACCGCGCCGGCATAAAGCGACAACACCAGCACCCACAGCAGCATGGAGCCTTCGTGATTTCCCCACACGCCAGTGATCTTGTAGATCAATGGCTTGAGCGTGTGTGAATTGTTGGCGACATCGGCGATCGAGAAATCCGACGTGACGAAAGCGGTGACCAGGGTGCCGAATGCCAGCGCCACAAACACCAACAGGCCAAGCGCCGAAGCGGTGGCAACACGCCGCGCCAACTCGGCATGAATGCCGGCGCCCGCCTTGGCGCCCATCAGGCCGGCCCCCGACATCACCAGCGACAGCGCCAGCGCAAAACAGAGTGCAAGCTGGCCCAGCTCGCCCAGCATTACTCGCCGCCTTCCTTCCAGCGGCCCGAGCGCTTCAGCGCCGCCACCACTTCGGGCGGCATGTATTTCTCATCATG
>DATNFZ010000135.1:0-4054 GCA_035606155.1 Rhizomicrobium sp.
CAATCACGCCACGGTGGGCCGTCAACTCACCGCGCTGGAGGACGAGCTTCAGACCAAGCTCATCGAACGTCACATCAATGGCTGCACCCTCACGCCGGCGGGCGAGGCGCTGCTGGCTTCGGCGGAAAAAGTCGAATCTGAATTGCTGCAATTCGAATCCAATCTTTCGGGCAAGGCGGGCGCCATCCACGGCACGGTCCGGGTGGGCGCGCCCGACGGCCTGGGGAATTACTTCCTGGCCTCGCGGCTGGCGGAATTGTCGGACCGCCATGCCGATCTCCTGGTGCAACTGGTGCCGCTGCCGCGGAGTTTCTCGCTGTCGCGCCGCGAGGCCGACATCGTCATCACCTTGGACCGGCCCACCCACGGCAATCTGATCGTGCAGAAGCTCACCGACTACACGCTGAGCCTTTACGCCTCGGACGAATATCTGGGAAAGAATCCGCCCATCCGCACGGCCGACGATCTCAAGGATCATCTGTTCATCACCTATGTGGACGATCTGATCTATACCCCGGGGCTGGATTATGGCCGCGAATTCGCCGCCAAGATGCCGCGCCGCTTCGAATGCGGCAGCATGGTGGGCCAGATGGAGGCGGTGCGCGCCGGCATAGGTGTCGCCATCCTCCATGACTATGTGGCGCACCGCATAGAGGGCCTTCGGCGCGTCCTGCCGCACATCCAGTTCACACGCAGCTATTGGCTGGTCTCCCATCCCGACACCCACCGCTCCCACCGGGTGGCGGAAGTGCGCCGGCATATCGTGACGTCGGTCAATGAGGCGGGGAATGCCTTTTGTCCTTGGCCTTCGGACTCGCCTTTAGCCAGCGAAGCGTAAGACGCGCGACCCCTCCCAGCCATCGCAAGCGATGGCTGGCCCTCCCGCAAGGGGAGGGGCAAAGTGTTGTTACACGCTTGAAATTGGCTTTGGTGTTTTCCCCTTGGCGTTCCCCCTCCCCCTGCGGGGGGCGAAGGAATGGACGCATCGCGGCCATTTCTTCGGGGGAGGGGTTTCATCCCGCCAACCCTGACGCATTCACCTTGGCGATGTTTTCTTCGTGGCTGCTGAGCATCACCCCAAGGTCCTTCACCAGTTGCCCGTCTTCGATGCGGGGGATCGCTTCCTTCAGTTTCTTCACCACCCAGCCCTGGCCGCGATTGACGAAGGAAAGCCGCGCTTTCGGTTCGCCGATTGCCAGCACCTTCTCATAGAAGGCGCCGGTGGCCTGGCTGGGGTTGCCGCCATGAAGCCGGATCGCGGCGGTGAGCATGGCGCACCAGCGCGCCTCGTCGTGATGCACCGCCATCGCCAGGCCCGAAGCGGTGGTGTCCTGCGCCTCCTTGGAAATATGGAGCAGCGCCTTGGCACCCGCGCGTTCCGCCTCCAGCATCTCGTTGAGGAAGGCCAGAAGTTCGTCGCGGGTGTAAGGTTGCATGATCGTACCTCATTCGGGAAATTCGGTTTTCAAGATACCGCAAACGCCGGCTTCCTGTGTGGCGGTTCGTCGTGCAACAAGCGGCGCGGTCCTTTGCGTGACGGAAAAGAGCGCGACAACCCTTGTGTTGGCGAAGTCGCCCGTTTCATAGACCACGGCCCAACGATTGGCTTCCCTAACGGCTCCCACCAGCCTCATCACGGGAATGTTATCGGTGATCGGGTCGCTGGGATCATCGGCATCGGAAAGGATGGCGTCATTGGCCGCCCCAAGGCCGGGCATCTCTGCCAGAACCGGAGAAGGAATGTCGGCCAGGTTTTTCGTCATGACGACTCCCTTGGGCAAGCTGCATTGGGAGAAATCGCTGCTTGCCTGGGCCGGCAACAAGCCGATCCCTATAAGCGATCCGGCGATCAAGGCCGGGAATGTGTTGGATATCATCACCAAAACTGCCTCGCGAGAGGGCCGCCCGCAAGATTGCGCTTCCGATGTGCAAAAATACACATCAGATTCGCCGATTTGCGATTGGGGAACAGGGGCTTGCCGGTCAGTATCCGCCCGCCAAAGGGGAGAGACGGCGATGAAAACAACGCTTATCTATGGCGCGGGCATCCTGGCGCTGGGCTTTGCCGCGGCGGCCTTCGCGCAGGACGCCGCCAAGCCACGTTCCACCATCGCCCAATCGCTCACCCCGCCCGCGCTGTCGCAACAACGCGTCAGCGACGCCCTGATCGAATTCCCGCTGCCCCAGGGCGAAGAGAAATACCGCTCCATCGACGGCCACAAGATGCATACGTATGTGGAGGAGTTGGCGAAAATCTCCGACCGCTACCGCGACGCCGGCCATCCCAAATTCTGGGGCCGCATCATGGGTACGGAAAGCGACCGCGAGACCGAGAACTGGCTGGCGGATAAATTCCGTGGGCTTGGTCTTTCCGATGTGCGCATCCAGCCCCTCGATCTTCCGCCGCAATGGATGCCGCAAAGCTGGGACGTGGCGCTGACGGAAGGCGGACGCACCATCCATCTCAATTCCGCCCAGCCCGATTACGACGCCAATCCTCTGCCCGCGGGCGGCGTCGATCTGGACGCGGTCTATGCCGGGCTCGGCACCGAAGCCGACTTCGCCGGGAAAGACGTGCGCGGCAAGGCGGTGTTCGTCTATAGCCAGTTGGGCGCGCCCGAGATGGGCGCGGTGAAGCGCGCGGCGGCGCACGGCGCCGCGGTGGTGCTGGAAGTCTCGATGCTGCCCGGCAACATGCGCTATCAGGCCTATCCCTCGGGCACCGACGCGCCCGCCTTTACGCTGGGCAATGACGATGGCGCCGTGGCGCGCGACATGATCGCGGCGGGGCCCGCCAAAGTGCATGTGACGCTCGATATTCCCAAGGTGCCCAATCTCAAGACCTCCCTGGTATGGGGCACGCTTCCCGGCGCGACCGACGAGACCATCTATGTGGTGGCGCACAAGGATGGCTGGTTCGAAGGCGCCTCCGACAATGCCGGCGGAGTCGCTTCCATGCTGGGGCTGGCGGAATATTTCGCCCATGTGCCCAAGGCCCAGCGCCGCCGCACCATGATCTTTGTCGGCCTGGACGGTCATCACAATGGCGCCACCGGCGGGGTGGGACGCCGCTGGATGGTGGCGAACAAGGCGACGCTCTTTCCCAAGACAGCGCTCTTTATCAATGTCGAACACCCCGCCACCATCTTCACCCAGTCGCGCCCGCGCTATTACCCGGGCGACGAGATCGCCTGGGCCAATACGCAAATGCCGCTGGAATGGTATGCGGGCGGGCCCAGCCGGCCCCAGTTGCAAGAGATCGTATGGAACGCCTTCAAGGAATTCGGCCAGCCGGTGGAGATGGACCCCAGCCCCACGCCGCCGGCCGGCGATGGCGGCGCCTATTTCCGCTTCCTGCCGGTGGTCTCGGCCAGCGAATATCACACCTATTTCCACACCGACTGGGAAACGCCGGAAGTGGTGCCATGGACAGGCCTGGAATCCGCCACCCGCGCCTATGCCAAGGTGATCGACGAGGTGAACAAGCTGCCCTTGAGCGCGCTAGCGCGGCCGGAAGAACCCACACCGCAACGGAGCCAATGATGGTGAGACTTGGTCGTAACCTGCCTCCCCCGGGGATGCGGGAGCATGCTGGCGGGGGAGGTGGCCGTAGCAGCGCTTGCGATGCGAAGGCCGGAGGGGGAGAATAAAGCATGAACAAGCCTGAAATCCGCAACCAATTGTCGAACATCGGCAATTTCATCGACAACCAGATCGTCGCCGGCGGACCCCGTGCGCAGGACATCTTCAATCCCGCCACCGGCAAAGTCTCGGGCAGCGTCACGCTTTCGAGCGCCGCCGACGTGGACGCTGCGGTGAAAGCGGCCAAGGCCGCGTTCCCCGCCTGGGCCGACACGCCGCCCATCCGCCGCGCCCGGGTGATGAACAAATATCTGGGGCTGTTGAACGCTCATAAGGACGAACTCGCGCGCGCCATCACCGCCGAGCACGGCAAGGTCTTTTCCGACGCCAGGGGCGAAGTCGAGCGCGCCATCGACGTGGTGGAATTCGCCTGCGGCATTCCCCAATCGCTCAAGGGCGATTTTACCGACCA
>DATNFZ010000136.1:0-7890 GCA_035606155.1 Rhizomicrobium sp.
CCAAAAGGCCAAATCAGGTTGAGGTCTCTAAAACCGGGAGGGCCTCAAGGCAAGCGCTCAGTCGGCGACAATTTCGTAGAGCCGTTGTGCTTCGGGGGCGGGGCCGCGCCGGTCCGCCAAGGCCAGCACCTTCAGCGCCACGATCTCGCCGCCCCGGCCCAGAGTGAGGACATCGCCGGGCTTGAGCGGTTGCGCCGGCTTTTCCACCCGGACGCCATTGAGCCTTACCTTGCCTGCGGTCGCAGCCGCCTGGGCCAGCGCTCGGGTACGATAGAAGCGGGCGTGGAACAGCCATTTGTCGATGCGCGTCGTGGTCATGTCTTTCTGGTCGCACGTCCGGACGGAAAACCGTTCCGCTGCGCTCCACACTTTTCCTGGCCGATGTTCATTTGGCGATCAACTCCTTCAGCCCCGCGAAAGGCGAATGTTCCGGTGGCGGCTTTTGCCGCTCCGGCTGCCGCCGTTTCTCGCTGGCCTTGCGCCAGACCGGGTCTGCATCCTTCACACCGATCTGGCGCCAGCCCAGCGCGGCCAGCACGAGGCGCGCTTCCTCATTGCTCGCGCCCAGGAGAGAGACAAGCTTGGGCAATAGACTCGCGGCGCCGGCGCCGTTGCGCGCGGCTTTGTCCAGTTCCTCCTCCAGCCGCTCCAGCATGTCGAAGCGGATGGCGCGTTCGCCCGCCAGATGAAAGCCGGCGGCATGAAGAAAGGCACGAGGCTCGCCGTCATGGGCAAAGGAGGTGAGACCGGGCGCGGGCGGCCCCGTCAGGTGCGGCACCTTACCCCATATGCCCCAGAGCAACGCCAACAGGCCTGCCGCGTCGGGGCGCAGCAGCCGCGGCAAATAAATGGTGCGGCGGCCAAACCAGACGCCAAATGGTTTGAGGGCGCGCAAGAGCGGGCCCAGCTTTTCGGGCAAAGCCAGTTCCTGCCGGTCGAGCGCGCCGAAATTCTCTGCCAATTGGTGGGCCACGCCTCGCGCGTAAGCGGGAAGCGCCATCTCGCTTCCGGCCCGTGTTTCCGCGGCGCGCGCCAGGGCCAATAGCGGTTCAAGGCGCTTTTCCATATGTGCGGCAAGCCAGCTTTCCAGCCGTGCTTCGACCGATGCGCGGGACGGGCCTTTCAGCAATTCATCAGCCACGAGGTTGACCTTTGGTGCCAACGGCGTGGGACCGGCGATGAGGTGGCCGACGATCGCGCCGTCCCACCAGAATTTGCCGTGCTCGCTGAGGGCGAGCGCCGTGTCCGGCGCCGCCGCCAGCGCGCGGGCGCGGGCGACGAATTCTGCCTCCAGCCCGCGCATCGCGGCCGTGCGCAGCATGCGGGTATGCACCAAGCCATTGCCGTCCTTCTCGCCGCGGGGATCGGGCGTGAAACGGAAACCGTCCAGCCGGCCGATCAACTCGCCCCCGATCAGGACGCCGCCATCTTCCTCCAGCTTCACGTCCGCGATTTCGTCGTCGCGGAGATGCTTCATCAGGATCGAGGCGCGGCGGTCGATGAAACGCTGGGTGAGCCGCTCATGCAGGGCATCGGATAACCGGTCCTCCACCGCGCGGGTCTCGCCCTGCCAATGACTGCCGTCGCTGGTCCAGCCGGGGCGGTGCGCGGCATAGGTGAAAGTGCGAATCTGCGCCAGCCGCCCCGACAAGGTCGCCACGTCGCCTTCGGCGACATCCAGCCGCGCGATCTGCCGCGCCATCCAATCGTCGGGAATGCGTCCCTGTTGGCTCATCAGGAACAGAAACAGGGTGCGCACCATCCGGGCATGATCGTCCACCGACAATTTCCGGAAATCGGGAAGCTGGCAGACATCCCACAACCGCCGGACCCTGTCGCGCGAAGTGGCGAGCGCCAGGACCTCTGCTTCCCTGGCGAGGTGATGAAGGGCGATGGCGTCGGAGGCGGGACGCGCCCGGGCCAGGCCACGTTCGGGCGGCGGCGCATCCAGGCTTTCCAGCAGGGCGGGCAGGGACTGGAATTCCAGCTTCGCGTTGCGCCATTGCAGGACCTTGATCGCGTCATAGCGATGGCTTTCGATCCGGTTCACCATGTCCTCGTCGAAGGGCGCGCCTTCGCCGGTGACGCCGAACGTGCCGTCATTCATGTAGCGGCCGGCGCGTCCGGCGATCTGGCCCATTTCGGCGGCGGTGAGGGGACGAAAGCCACGCCCATCGAATTTCTCCGCGCCCGCAAACGCCACATGGTCCACGTCCATGTTGAGGCCCATGCCGATGGCGTCGGTGGCGACCAGAAAGTCCACTTCTCCCGATTGATAGAGGGCAACCTGCGCGTTGCGGGTGCGGGGTGAAAGCGCGCCCAGCACCACGGCCGCGCCGCCGCGCTGGCGCCGCACGATCTCGGCGATGCCATAGACATCTTCGGCACTAAAGCCCACCACCGCCGAGCGCCGCGGCAGGCGGGTCAGCTTTTTCGCACCGGTATAGGCAAGATCGGAAAAGCGCGGCCGGGTGATGAACCAGGCTTTGGGAATGAAACGCTGGATCGCGCCGCGCATGCTCTCTGCGCCCAGGAACAGGGTTTCCTCTTGGCCGCGCGCGTGCAAAAGCCGGTCGGTGAAGATGTGCCCGCGTTCGGGATCGGCGGCGAGCTGGATCTCATCGACCACCAGGCACGCGACTTCGATCTCCAGCGGCATGGCTTCGACCGTGCAGACATAGAAGCGCGCTGCCTTGGGCACGATCTTCTCTTCGCCGGTGATCAGCGCGACGTCGTTCGCGCCCTTGAGCCGCACGACGCGGTCATAGACTTCCCGGGCCAGAAGGCGCAGCGGCAGGCCGATCATGCCCGAGCGGTGCGCCAGCATCCGCTCGATGGCGAAGAAGGTCTTGCCGGTGTTGGTAGGCCCCAAGACCGCACTCACTTTGGGCGCGGGCGCCGATCGCTGGATCATGACCTCAATATGGGATGGTGCGCCGCGCGCGGGAAGCCTTTGGCAGAGGCAGGCAGACCGAATAGCGCCTTTCCATCAAAGGTTTGATGGGGTCTGCTGTGGATGTTCGTACACGGATTAGAACGGTCAGGGAACGAACCATGGCCGAATCACTAACAGTATAAATATCTGTGTTTGTTCTCATACATTTAGCTGTTTGTCAAGGCGCGTTAACCACCACATCTTGTGGAGGGGACCAGACATGGAGTCGGAGCCGGTTTGCGGGGACTCGATCTTCCGTAGGCGGAGAGAAAGGTGCGGAATTGCGCAATCCGACGCTCCCAGGGAACATAGGACATGAGCGATCAGCGTAAGGCATGGGAGGAGGCGGTGGCGCGGGAACTCAAGACCCGCGGCGCCGAAGGCCTGATCTGGCGGAGCCCCGAAGGGATCGCCGTCAAACCTCTGTACACGGAAGAAGACCTGGAAGGCATCGCGGCCATGGGATGGCCGGGCCTTCCCCCCTTCACCCGTGGGCCCCGGGCCAGCATGTATGCGGGCCGGCCCTGGACCATCCGCCAATATGCCGGCTTCTCCACCGCCGAGGAATCCAATCTCTTCTACCGCCAGAATCTGAAAGCGGGCCAGATGGGCCTGTCGGTGGCGTTCGATCTCGCCACCCACCGGGGCTATGACAGCGATCATCCGCGTGTCGAAGCCGATGTCGGCATGGCTGGCGTGGCGATCGATTCCGTCGAGGACATGAAGATCCTGTTTGACGGCATCCCGCTCGACCGCATGAGCGTGTCCATGACCATGAACGGCGCGGTGCTTCCGGTGCTGGCCAATTTCATCGTCGCCGGCGAGGAGCAGGGCGTCCCGCCGGACCGGCTCTCTGGCACCATCCAGAATGACATCCTCAAGGAATTCATGGTGCGCAACACCTATGTCTATCCGCCGGGGCCGTCGATGCGCATCGTCGCCGACATCATCGCCTTTGCCGCCGGGAAAATGCCGCGCTTCAATTCCATTTCCATCAGCGGCTATCACATGCACGAAGCGGGCGCGACCGCGGTGCAGGAGCTTGGCTTTACGTTGGCCGACGGCATGGCCTATGTGCGCACGGCGATGGCGCGCGGTCTGGACATCGACGCATTTGCGCCGCGTTTGAGCTTTTTCTTCGGCATCGGCATGAATTTCTTCATGGAGGTGGCGAAACTCCGCGCCGCGCGGCTGCTCTGGTCGGAAATCATGGAGAAATTGGGCGCGAAGTCGGCGGAAAGCCGCACCTTGCGCACCCATTGCCAGACCAGCGGCGTCTCGCTCACCGAACAGGACCCGTTCAACAATGTGGTGCGCACCACCCTGGAAGCGTTGGCGGCGGTGCTGGGCGGCACGCAATCGCTGCACACCAATTCCTTCGACGAAGCCATCGCCCTTCCCACCGAGGCCTCGGCGCGAACGGCGCGCAACACCCAGCTCATTCTCCAGCACGAATCCCAAATCACCCATGTGATCGATCCTTTGGGCGGTTCCTATTATGTCGAGGCGCTCACCCATTCCCTGGCGCAAGCCGCGCGCGGGGTGATCGCGCGGGTGGAAAAAGACGGCGGCATGACCAAGGCGGTGGAAGCAGGCTGGCCCAAGCTTGAGATCGAAGCGGCGGCGGCGCGCCGCCAGGCCCGCATCGACCGTGGCGAAGACGTGATCGTAGGCGTCAACAAATTCCGCCGCGAGGACGAGCCGCCTATCGAGGTCCGAACCATTGACAACGCCGAAGTGCGTGCTGCCCAGATCGCCAAGCTCAAGAAACTCAAAGCCGCGCGCGATCCCGCCAAACTGAGCGCGGCGCTGGAGGCGCTCAAAAGGGGCGCGCGGGGCGATGCCAACCTTTTGGCGCTGGCCATCGATGCGGCGCGGGTGCGCGCCACGGTGGGCGAAATCTCGTCCGCCCTGGAAGACGTGTTTGGACGCCACAAGGCGCAGATCCGTTCGCTCTCGGGTGTTTATGGCAAGGATTTCCCGGCGCTCGATGAGATCGCCGCCGAAGTCAAAAGTTTTTCCAAGGAAGAAGGCCGCCGTCCCCGGCTGCTGGTCGCCAAGATTGGGCAGGACGGCCATGACCGCGGCGCCAAGGTGGTCGCCACGGCGTTCGGCGATCTGGGTTTCGATGTCGAGATTGGCGCGTTGTTCCGTAATCCCGACGAGGTGGCCGAAGATGCGGTCGAGGCCAAGGCCGACGCCATCGGCATTTCCAGCCTGGCGGGCGGCCATCTCCATCTGGTGCCGCAATTGATGGAGCGGCTGAAAGCCAAAGGCCGCGACGATATTCTTGTGCTGGTGGGCGGTGTGATCCCGCCACAGGATTACGAGGCGCTGCGCGCTGCCGGCGTGGCGGCGATTTTCGGACCCGGCACCCATATCCCCGACGCCGCGCGCTCGGTCTTGAGTCTCATTCGCGCGAGACGGCGCAGGAATGCACCTTGACTATTGTTTGGGCGCGGGCGCCGCGCCGCTGGCGCCGAACAAGGCCATCGCGCTCACATTGAAATAGAGCGTGCTCCTTTTGCCTTTTTCATCGGTGGCATTGAACTTGTCCACCGGTCCGCGCTCGGTCGTGAGCGTGGTCTGACCCTTGGCGTTGAGCCCGGCGAGAGAGAAGACCATTTCTTCCTCGTGCCGCGACACCACCCAGAAGGCGGTCTTGGGGCTTTTGCCGTCGCCGCTGGCGATGATGGAATTGAACAGGCCCTGCGCGATCGCTTCCTCGCGCGCCATGCCTTTCTTGTCGCCCTGTTGCTCCAGGCAGTCCGCGCTCAAGGCGTGGGCGTCGGGAAGCGTGAAGTTTATGGCGATGGCCATCTTGAATTTGGCCAGCGCGGTCTTGCAGTCCTTGGCGATATAGGCGGCCTGGGCGTCCTTCATCAGGCCGTCGGTCTTCTTGCCGAACGGATCATAACCCGGCGTCTGGGTATAAGTCTGGCGCATCACGGTATAGTCCACGCCGGGATCGCCATCCTTGGCGGCGGTGACCAGCGCGGCATAGTCGTCGGCAGGCGCAGCCCAGGCCGCCGGGGGCAGAAGCAGCAGACCGAGAACGAGTGCCGCTTTCTTCGCCATCACTTTGCTTTTGCCTCCTGGCCGTCAACCTTCACGGAGTCGGCGACCACCGAGACCATGCCATAGGGTGTGTCGGCCCAGACGCGCAGCGGCACCACATAATCGCTGCCCTTGATCGCGCTGGGATAGGTGGCGACCCAGGCGTTGATGACGGGAAAACTCTCATTGGCCTTGATCACCCGCGGCTTGAAACCGGCAAGCTGGCGGTAGTGGATCTGGCAGAGCAGGGCATGGCCGGCGTAAAGGCCATTGTCCATCTTGATATCGACGTCCTTCACTTTGGTCATCTCGATATTGTAACGGCGGCGGCCGTCGAATACCGGCGCCGTCACCGCGCAAGGATTGGCGCCCGCGCCCGCGCCGGTGACGATGAACATCACCGCCGACAAGGGATCGAAGGTGGCCTTCTGGTCGTCGGGCTTCACTTCATAGCCGGTGGTGGAATAAGGCGGATCGGCATAAAGGCGGGGCGGGCTGCCGCTGTCGTAGGTGAGCGAGACTTCCTGCTTCTTGCCGGTCCGGTTGATGTCGAAGGAATCGTAGAGGGCGGGGGTGAAACTCTTGGCGCCGACCTTGCCCGACGAGGTCGCCTGGATTTCCGCCTGCCAGAAAGCGTTGACCACCCCCGAGGTCTGAAGATTGGAAACTACATGGTATTCGCCGCCGCGTACCGTGGCGTCCATGTCCATTTTTCCCAAGGTGATGCCGCCCGCATAGATGGTGAGTGCCGCCTGGAGCTTGGAAGTGGGGCCGGTGGAATCGCTTCCCGTGCCGCCGGCGGCCAGCGCCGGGCCTGCCAGGATCAAAGGGAAAAGGGCGGCGGACAGACGAAAACGCAATTTCATGGCCTCTCCCGAGAGCGCAACCGGCTGGTATTTATAGTGTTTTTTGGGCCAAGGGGGCAAATTGCTTGACCCGGCAAGGCAGTTTCCGTATGAGAGCGCCCTTCCAACCCGCGAATTCCTTTGGATTTTGAGAGACGAACCATGGCCCGCCGCTGCGAATTGACCGGAAAAGGCACCCTTGTGGGTCACAATGTGAGTCACGCCAATAACAAGACCAAGCGCATCTACCGCCCCAATCTCCAGGTGGTCTCGCTGGTCAGCGAAATCCTGGGCAACAGCTACAAGCTGAAAATCTCCATGAACGCACTGCGTTCCGTGGACCGCAATGGCGGGCTGGACCCGTTCCTGCTCAAGTCCAAGGACAGCGTGCTCTCCGTCAAGGCGCTGCGCCTGAAGCGCGCCATCGCCAAGAAGGCCGCCAAAAACGCGGCCTAATTTTTAAAAAATAGGCCAGTGGGTCTTGGCCGGGGCTTTCTTCCCCCGCATCGCGAAGCGATTGGTGGGGGAAGATGTCTTGGGTGGGCTTGTCCCGAGCAAGACAGATGGGGGGCTAATTAGGCCCGCTTGCGGGCCGCATATACATCGCGCGCGTGATCTTCTTCGAACAATGAGATCAACTGAGTGGTCATGGCCCCGCCCAACTGCTCGGCATCCACGATGGTGACGGCGCGCTTGTAGTAGCGGGTCACGTCATGGCCGATGCCGATGGCAGTGAGTTCTACGCTTGAGCGGGTTTCGATGTCCTCGATCACCTTGCGCAGATGCCGCTCCAGGTAATTCCCCGAATTCACCGACAGGGTCGAATCGTCCACCGGCGCCCCGTCCGAGATCACCATCAGGATTTTGCGCTGCTCGGAACGCGCCATCAGCCGGTGATGCGCCCACATCAGGGCTTCGCCGTCGATATTCTCCTTGAGCAGGCCTTCGCGCATCATCAGGCCCAGATTCTTCTTCGCCCGCCGCCAGGGCTCGTCCGCCGATTTGTAAACGATGTGGCGCAGATCGTTAAGGCGGCCGGGACCCACGGGCTTT
>DATNFZ010000137.1:0-21799 GCA_035606155.1 Rhizomicrobium sp.
GGCGAGCAGGCGCTCGCCATCGAATTGAGCCTGTTCGATGGGCTTGCCGAAGAGGTTCGATCCTGCGTCTTGCTGCTTTCTCGAATTGCTGATGCGCTGGCGGTTCTCGACGTCGCCGCCGCGATGGCCGAGCTGGCCGAAGAGCGCCGCTACGCGCGGCCACTGGTCGACGAGTCCCTCAATTTCCGCATCATGCGGGGCCGGCATGCCGTGGTGGAAGCCGCCCTGCTTGCGGATAATCGCGGCCCATTCACCGCCAATGGCTGCGATTTGTCCCCAGGCGAGGCCAATGGCGGCCCCGGCCGGCTGTGGCTGATCACAGGGCCAAACATGGCCGGCAAATCCACGTTCCTGCGCCAGAATGCGCTGATCGCCATTCTCGCCCAGATGGGTAGCTTCGTGCCGGCAGATGCCGCCCATATCGGCATCGTCGACAAGCTGTTCTCGCGGGTGGGTGCGGGCGACGACCTGGCGGCGGGCCGTTCCACCTTCATGGTCGAGATGGTGGAGACCGCTGCCATCCTCAATCAGGCCACGGCGAAATCGCTGGTGATATTGGACGAGATCGGACGGGGCACCGCCACCTATGACGGCCTCGCCATCGCCTGGGCAGCGGCCGAACATCTCCACGAAACCAACAAGAGCCGCGCGCTGTTCGCCACCCATTATCACGAGATGGTGGCGCTGTGTGAGCGGCTCGGCGCCATGGCCTGCGTCACCATGAAAGTGAAAGAGTGGAACGACACCATCGTCTTCCTGCATGAAGTGACATCGGGCGCGGCGGATCGGTCTTATGGTATCCATGTCGCCAAGCTGGCGGGCCTGCCTTTGGCCGTGGTGGAACGGGCCGAGGAAGTATTGCGCGCCCTGGAGGAAGGCCGCGAAGGCCATCAACCCCTGGCGCGGATTGACGATTTGCCGCTGTTCGGCGCCAGTGCGCCAGCGCCCAAGACCTGCATGGTGGAAGAGGCGTTACGGACCGTCGAGCCGGATGCGCTCTCGCCCAAACAGGCGCTTGAGATCCTCTATGATCTGAAGCGCAAGCTGCCTTAAAGTCGGAGCCATGGCCGAAGCCAAAGCCAAAGCGCGGGTCCGCAAATTCCTGGTGGTGGTGGACAAGACACCCGAAGCCCGGGTGGCGTTGCGCTATGCCGCGCGCCGCGCCCAGCACACGCAGGGCCGGGTGACATTGCTGGCGATCGCAGCGCCACCGGATTTCCAGCAATGGCGGGGCGTGGAATCCATCATGGAAGACGAAGCCCATGCCGAGGCGGAGGCGCAGGTCCATGCCGCGGCCAAGACCATCAACGAACTGGCGGGCGTGACCCCGGAACTGGTGATCATGCAGGGCCGCAAGACCGACTGCGTGAGCGAGCTTCTGAAGGCGGACAAGGACCTTTCGATCCTCATTCTGGCGGCGGGTACCGGCAAGGCCGGCCCGGGTCCGCTGGTCTCCATGTTTGCGACGGGAACGCATCCCATTCCGGTCACCATCGTCCCGGGAACCCTGACGGACACAGCGATTGATGCGATAGCCTGACGCGCTTGCGTCCTGGCTGCGGCGAGCTGATATAGGGGCATGGCAGCGGGCAAAATCATTGTCGCAATCGCGGTCCTGTCGGTTGTCGTGGTGCTTTGCATGGGGCTCTACACCCTCTGGCTGGGCGGCACGACGGCGCGCACCTGGTCCAACAAGCTGATGCGCATCCGCGTGCTGGCGCAGTTTATCGCCATCCTGATCATCATTGCGGTGGCCTATTTCAGCGGCAATTTCAACTTCTGATCCGGCCCGTTGAACCGATCCGCCTTCGCTTATATGTAAGCGCGCGCGGCGGGGATGTCGCGCAATAAAGTTTCACGATCCTGAGGATTCATGGGCAAGACGCTGTACGATAAAATCTGGGATGCGCATCTGGTGGAAGACAAGCCGGGCGAAGCGCCCATCCTCTACATCGATCGCCATCTCATCCATGAAGTGACCAGCCCCCAGGCCTTCGAAGGCCTGCGCGCCTCGGCACGCAAAGTGCGCCGTCCCGAACTCACGCTCGCGGTGGCCGACCACAATGTTCCCACCAAGGACCGGGCGGGCGGCATCGCCGATCCGGAATCGCGCGAGCAGGTCGAGACCTTGGCCAGGAACGCGCGCGAATTCGGCGTCGAATATTTCGCCATGGACGATATCCGCCAGGGCATCGTCCACATCATCGGGCCGGAGCAGGGCTGGACGCTTCCCGGCACCACCATCGTCTGCGGCGACAGCCATACCTCGACCCATGGCGCGTTCGGCGCCCTGGCATTCGGCATCGGCACTTCGGAAGTGGAGCATGTGCTGGCGACCCAGACCTTGCGCGCCCAGCGCTCCAAGAATATGCGCGTCACGGTGAACGGCACATTGCCCGAAGGCGTCACCGCCAAGGATATCGCGCTGGCCGTGATCGCCAGGATCGGCACCGCGGGCGGCACCGGCTATGTGATCGAATATGCCGGCGAGGCGGTGAAGGGTCTTTCGATGGAAGGGCGCATGACGCTGTGCAACCTCACCATCGAAGGGGGCGCGCGCGCCGGGCTGGTGGCGGTGGACGACACCACCATCGATTATCTCAAGGGCCGCCCTCGCACGCCCAAAGGCGCGGCGTTCGAAGTCGCGGCCATGAATTGGAAACGGCTGCATTCCGATGCCGATGCCAAATTCGACGCCGAAGTGACGTTGGATGCGCGTGACATCGTGCCGATGGTGACTTGGGGCACCTCGCCGGAACAGGCGTTGCCCATCACCGCGAATGTGCCCGATCCCGCCAAAATTGCGGAAGCGGGGAAGCGCGAGGCGGCCCAGCGCGCTTTGGATTACATGGGCCTTCAGGCCAACATGAAGCTCACCGACATCAAGGTGGATCATGTCTTCATCGGTTCCTGCACCAATGGCCGGATCGAGGATCTGCGTGCTGCCGCCGAGGTGGCGCGCGGCCGTCATGTCGCCACGGGCGTCAACGCCATGGTGGTGCCGGGCTCAGGCCTGGTGAAGGAGCAAGCGGAACAGGAAGGCCTGGACCAGGTGTTCCTGGAGGCCGGCTTCGAGTGGCGTGACCCCGGTTGCTCGATGTGCCTGGCAATGAATGCCGACAAGCTTCAGCCGGGCGAACGTTGTGCCTCCACCTCCTACCGCAATTTCGAGGGCCGGCAAGGCCGCGGCGGCCGCACACATCTGGTGTCGCCGGCGATGGCGGTTGCCGCGGCGGTGACAGGGCATCTCACGGACGTTCGGACGCTTTAACGCAGTATGTCATCCCCGGCGAACATCGGCTGCTGTGCAGCCGATGCGAGGGAAGGGGACCTCGGCGTCACAGCGGACCCGGTGCCAGATCATTCCAGCCGGAATTCTTCTCCTCGATCAGGCGAAGTTTCCAGGCACGATTCCAGCCTTTGATCTGTTTCTCGCGTGAAATCGCTTCTTGATATCGCCATGCGTTTCGTACCAGACGAGAATGTCCACGCCATATTTTTTAGTGAAGCCCGGGACGGCCTTTGCTTTGTGCTCGCTTATGCGCCTGGCAAGATTGTTGGTCACGCCGGTATGCCGGGGATGACAATAGGGTCAAAAAAAGCTAATCGGATCTACATCCA
The DNA here is from genome assembly GCA_035606155.1 of Rhizomicrobium sp. Classification (GTDB taxonomy): domain Bacteria; phylum Pseudomonadota; class Alphaproteobacteria; order Micropepsales; family Micropepsaceae; genus Rhizomicrobium. The sequence goes on from DATNFZ010000137.1 coordinate 3,622, forward strand.
CCGCCGCACGCACGGCGGCGGGGATTTTCACGTTGGCGAGCCAGGCGCGTAGGTATGCCTGCATGTCCACGCCTTTGGCGGCCTGCACCAAAAGCCGTTCGCGCGTCTGCCCGCGCAACAGGGAATAGAAAGCGGGCGTCGGTCCCCAGACCTTGATGTCTTTTGCCGGCGGCGCGGCCTTGCCCAATTGCCGCGCGATCACGCGCACCTGTTCGCCGTCGCCACCTGATACAACAATGGCGGCCAGACGCCCGAAGGGTGGCGCCGCCACCCGCTCGCGGTAAAGCCGCTCCTGTTCATAGAATCCGTCGCGGTCGCTGTTGGCCAAGGCCTGCATCACCGCGTCCTGCGGATTGCGGGTCTGCAGCAGCACCAGCCCCGGCTTCTCCGCGCGCCCGGCGCGGCCTGACACCTGATGCAGCAATTGGAAGGTGCGCTCACGTGCCCTTATATCGCCGTCCGCGCCCCCCAGATCGGCGTCGATCACGCCCACCAAAGTGAGTTGTGGAAAATGGTGCCCCTTGGCAATGATCTGGGTGCCGATCAGGACGTCGATCTCGCGCTTGGCGAAGGCGCGGATGGCGGCCTGGGTTTCCGCCGGGCCATGCAGCGTGTCGGACGAGGCGATGGCGTAGCGCGCGTTCGGGAAGAAATGCGCGAACTCCTCCGCCACCCGCTCCACGCCCGGCCCGCAGGCGATCAACGTATCCTTCGCCTGGCACTCTGGACATTCGTTGGGCGCGGCGATCTCGTAACCGCATTGATGACAGGCCAGACGCCTGCGATAGCGATGCTCGACCAGCCAGGCCGAACAATGCGGACAGGTGAATTTATGCCCGCACGCCTGGCACAGGGTGAGGGGCGCATACCCGCGCCGGTTGAGGAACAACAGCGCCTGTTCGCCTGCGGCCAATGTCTGCTCCAGGGCATGGCGCAATGGGGTGGAGAGCCATTTGGCGTTTTCGTCGGTGTCTTTCTCGTGCCGAAGATCGAGAATGCGCACCTCCGGCAATTCCGCCACGCCATGGCGGCTGGCCAGTTTCAAATGGCTGTAGCGTCCGCTGGCGGCGTTGACGAAGCTTTCCAAGGACGGCGTGGCGCTGGCCAGCACCACCGGGCAATTCTCGGTGCGCGCCCTTACCACCGCCATGTCGCGGGCGTGATAGATGGCGCCGTCCTGCTGCTTGAACGCCTGCTCATGTTCTTCGTCCACGATCACCAGGCCCAGCGCCGCGAACGGCAGGAACAGGGATGAGCGCGCACCCACCACCACTTGGCACTCGCCCCCCATCACCGCGCGATAAACCCGCCGCCGCTCTTTCTGCGACAGGTCGCTGTGCCATTCCGCCGGCCGGATGCCGAAACGCGCCGCGAAACGCTCCAGGAATTGCACGGTCAGCGCAATCTCGGGCAGCAGGATCAGGGTCTGTTTGCCCTGGCGCAGCGCTTCCGCCACCGCCTCGAAATAGACTTCGGTCTTGCCGGAGCCGGTCACGCCGTCCAGCAAATGCGCGGAGAATTTTTTCTCTTTCACTGCGCCGCGCAGAATTTCCGCCGCACTTTTCTGGTCGGGATTGAGCTCGGGCGCGGCAAACTGGGGATCGGGGGTGCGAAAGGCCGCGAATTCCGGCAACTCGGTGGGCTTCAACGCCCCTCTCTGGATCAGGCCGCGCACCACCGCGGGCGAGACATTGGCGTCTTCCGCCATGCCGGGGACGCTGCGGGCCAAGCCGTCTTCCGCCACCGCCAGCACGCGGCGCCTTGCGTCCGATAGCCGCGCCGGAACGATGTCGCCTTTCACATAGGCAATGCGGCGGGCCTCGGGTTCGAACGCGCCCCGGGAACGCAGCGCCATCGCCAAAATCGCCCCCGGCGGATTGAGGGTATAGGCCGCCACCCAGTCGATGAAATCGCACAAAGTGGCGGGCAGGCGGGGAAGACCTTCCAGCGGCTCGGCGATCTTGAGCCGATTGTCGCCTACGTTACCTTCCGGGCTGCTCCATACCACGCCCAGGCTTTCGCGGCTGCCGATGGGTGCGGCAACCAGCATGCCGCGGGCCGCGTTTATTCCATGGGGCAGCTTGTAGTCGTACGGTCCCGTCAGCGGCAAAGGCAAGAGGACGCCGGCCCGTTCCACCGCTGGAATGGGTGTTTCGGCGATCAAACGAGCCCGGTTCAAGAGGAACTCCGCATAGGGTAGCATTCCCGCCCTAGAAGGCCGTCCGTCAACAAAAAGGTCGTGAGATACCCATGAAACTCTTTCTCGACACCGCCGATGCGGCGGAAATCCGCGAATTGGCCAAGACCGGCCTGGTGGACGGCATCACCACCAACCCCTCGCTGGCGGCCAAGACCGGGCGCGATTATGCCGATTCGCTGAAGGAGATCTGCGGCATCATTTCCGGCTCGGTGAGCGCCGAAGTGATCTCGACCGAGTTCGACGGCATGATGAAAGAAGGCAAGGCCGTCTCCAAGATCGCCAAGAACATCACCATCAAGGTGCCCTCCACCTGGGATGGGATGCGGGCCTGCCGCGCGCTCTCCGATGACGGGCTGATGGTCAATGTCACGCTCTGCTTCTCGCCCATCCAGGCGATGATGGCGGCCAAGGCCGGTGCCACTTTTATTTCTCCCTTCATCGGGCGGGTGGACGATATCGGCGAGGACGGCATGGGCCTGGTGCGCGATATCCGCGCGATTTACGACAATTACGGTTTCAAGACCGAGATATTGGCGGCTTCGATCAGGAGCGTCAGCCATGTGCGCGAAGCGGCGCTGGCGGGCGCGGACGTATCCACCATTCCCACTGATATCTTCAAGAAGCTGATGTCGCATCCTTTGACCGACAAGGGCCTGGCCGCCTTCATCGCCGACGCCAAGAAGGCCAACGTGACCATCAAGACATAATGGTTGCCCTCACCCTTCGACAAGCTCAGGGTGAGGAAGGAAAAATAATATCCTCATGCTGAGCCTGTCGAAGCATGAGGCCGGGGGCCAATGACCCGTTCGCCGGACGATCTCAAGAAGCTCTGGCTCACCTCGCTGCGCCATGAGCGGCGCGCCAGCCCCAACACCTTGCGCGCCTATGGCGACGACGTCTCGCGTTTTCTCACTTTCCAGCGCGAGCATTTCGGCGGCGCGTTTGGCGAGCGCGCGCTGCAAAAACTGGCACCCGCTGACATCCGCGCCTTCATCGCCCAGCGCCGCAGCGAAGGCCTGGGCGCGGGCGGGGTGCAACGGGCGCTGGCGGCGATCCGCGGCTTCTACAAATTCCTTGCCCGCGAAGGGATACTGGAAAACGCCGCGCCGCGCGCCGTGCGCACGCCGCGCGTGAAACGGGGCCTGCCCCGGCCGCTCAGCGAAAACGATGCGGCGCGGGTGCTGGAAGAAGCGGGAGAGCATAACGTGGAATGGCTGGCGGCGCGCGACGTGGCGCTGCTCACGCTTTTATATGGCGCGGGCTTGCGCATTTCAGAAGCGCTGTCTCTCAAACGTGGCGACGTGCCGTTGGCTGAGACGCTGACCATCCTGGGAAAGGGGCGCAAGGAACGTGCCGTGCCCGTTCTGCCGGTGCTGCAGGATGCGGTCCAGGCCTATGCGGCGCGCATTCCCTTCGCCGGCGCGCCGCAGGCGCCGCTTTTTCTTTCCCGCCGCGGCAAGGCGATGAGCGCGCGCGAGGCCCAAGGCCTGATGCAGCGGTTGAGGGGCCGGCTGGGCTTGCCCGAAAAAGCCACGCCCCATGCGCTTCGACATTCCTTTGCCACCCATCTGCTCCAGGGCGGCGGCGATCTTCGCAGCGTGCAGGAATTGCTGGGCCATGCCTCGCTCTCCACCACCCAGACCTACACCGCGGTGGACATGCGCGCGTTGATGGAAACCTATGAAAAGGCCCATCCGCGCGCTTTTCTTGCCCGAGCGAAGCGACGCTAGAAAACGCGCGTCCCCGCGAAGGCGGGGACCCAGGCCGTCAGTTGAAAATCGCCATTTTCTGTTCGGTAAAAGCCCGGCTTGCAGTTCAGGGCCGGGATGCGTAGTTTGCGACCACTCGCGTATTTTTGTGGGTCGCGCGGGCTTCGGAAAGCAGCTCATACATTTTCCGGACCGACGCTTCCAAAGGGCCGCCTTAGCTCAGCCGGTAGAGCATCGCATTCGTAATGCGGGGGTCGCGTGTTCGAGTCACGCAGGCGGCACCAAATCAGCGTCCGGAGAACGCCAAATGACAAAGACATTCGATCTCATAAAGATCGGTATCGCGGCAATGGGAATCGTATGCGTGCTCCACGTAGACCCAGTTGTGAGCCAGGAAAAACGGGGCGCGATACCACATGCACCTCTGTTGGACACCGTATTGCCCGCAACATCGAATTTGGAAGCCGCCGTTTACGAGACCGAATATGCCCCCGGAGGGATCAACCCGAGACATCTCCATCCAGCGGCGATTACATTTTATGTCGTGTCAGGCACGGGCATCTGGCAGGAAGACGGAAAACCCCCGGTAACTCTGCACGCGGGCGACAGCCTCTTTGTTCCGGCCGGCACGATCCACGCGCACTGGAACCCAAGCACCACGGATAATCTCCGCTTCCTGGAATTCATCGTAGCGGAAAACGGTAAGGGGCGTTCCATTCCGCAACCCGCGAAGAAGTAAACTCGTCGGGCCTTTGCGCCGCCGATGAGGGTGCAAAAGCTTTGCTCGGGAGTTCGGGTAAGATATCTTGGACCGGGCGCACCGCTGCTGTAACTCTTGGAAGGCCTATGGTCGCCCGGATCGCGTCGACCACCGTGACCGAGGTTTTCAGGAGGTGTTTCGCGATTCGCAAAGTTGTCCGGTTGGTCCGGCCTGGGCAGAGCCTGCTTGCGCGCATCTAAATTTCGAATCGGACTTGTTGAGTCATCAAGCCGGTTCTTGCAAAGGCCCGCGACTTCCCCGGGCTTCGCTGAAGCAGGCCCATTAAGAACCGAACCCGGGACTGCCTGAGCTTCACGCTTATGTCGTTCCCGTTTGCGCAATTGCCATAACAAGGTCACAGTTCGTTACGGAACCCGCGGGGTGCCCAGCGCGTCTGACCTTCGATGCAATGGCTCGCCACCTTCCTGCCCCAGGTTCATGCTTCGGTGCGGGGCTTTCCTAGGTTGCCATGAGCGGAAGAAGACCCAGGCACTTTGCAGAATCGGAATTATCTCCGAACCGGCGCCGCAACCGATGGCTGGCCGGCGCGGCCACGGCCGCCGTGCATGTTTTGGCCATCGGTGCGCTGTTGTGGCCGCATGCTCGGCCGGCGCGGCCCAAGCCCTCGCTTCCGCCCATAGAGGTAAGTCTGGTCAAATCGCCCAGGCCCAAGCCGCTGCCGCCGCTCGAGCCCATGAAATTCGAGGCGCAACTGGCGCCGTCGCGCATTCCTCCTCCGGTGTTCAAGCTGGCCAGTCCGCTGACGCGCGATACGTCGGACTTGCTGAGCCAATCCCAGCTCGCGGGTGCCGCTATCGCCGGCGAAGGCGGTGGCGGCGGCTGCGATATTGCTCGCGCAGTACAGCAAGCCTTGCGGCACGATCCCATGGTGCGCACAGCAGTCGAGCAGGCGAACCGCGCGGGCAAGGCCATCATGGTGTGGAATGGCGATTGGGTGCGGACGGGCGATCAGGACGGCAAGGGCCTTGCCGCCGTGCGCGAAGCGATCATGTGGGAAGTGGCCTTCGCGCCCCAATCCTGCCGCAACACCCGCATGCATGGATTGGTGCTGTTGTCGCTTGCGGACGGGGCCACGCGCTTTGCCGTCGGCGGGGGCGAGTGGCGCTGGTCGGATTTGCTCGGCGTGCGCGCCCGCTAGAGCGCAATCCGAAAAGTGTGAAGCGGTTTTCGGAAAAATTGCGCGATAAAACAAAAACCTAGCTGATGTGTCTTGGCCCTAGGCCCGCCTCCCCTGCGTGCGTAGCACTGGCAGGGGAGGTGCCCGTAGCACCGCTTAGGTGCGCAGGGCGGAGGGGTCATCTATCAAGACATCACGATCAGGACGACGCGGCGATTCTGAGCCCGGCCAATGCGGGTCTTGTTGCTCGCCACCGGATCCTTCTCGCCATAGGAGATGGTGTTCATCCGGTTCAAGGCCACGCCATGCTGGTTCATGTAGAGGCGTACCGCTTCGGCCCGCTCTTCGCCCAACCGGTCATTCAGCGTGGGCGGTCCGGCGGAATCCGTATGCCCCTGGATTTCCAGATACACATTGCGGTTGTCGTTCTTCAGCTTTTCCACGAAGTCTGCCAGACGCTGCTGGGCTTCCGGGGAAAGCTTGGAGCTGTCCACCGGAAACTTCACGGAATCGTCCGACAGGACCATGGAATAAAGGAATTTGCCTTCAGCCAGCTTGCCGGCGGCCTCGGCGCGGCTGAGCGCGTCCTGGGTCGTCTGGTCGAGCTTGGCCAAATGCGCTTGATGTTCGTCCACCTGGCTTTGGGTGGACTGGACCTTGGTGTCCACGGCCGCCACATGCTTGTCGACATAGTCCTCGGTCGCACAGCCACCGAGGCTGATGGCGGTGGCGGCCAAGGCGGCTGCGAAAATGGCGGGTCTTACGTTCTGCATCGATTTTCTCTCCCGTTACCCCCCGACCGGCGCAACAGGTAACGCGCCCAGTGTGGCGGAAATGGGGTGTTTTGGGGGACAATTGGGGGTCGCTTGTGTTACTTGTCGCCTTCGTCGCGTTCTCGGCGTCAATCTGGGGCATCATCATGAATCGCCGCACTCTCCTCGCTTCATTGACCGGCGGCGCGGCGGTCTTGGCCGCCGATGCTCGCAACGTCTGGGCGCAGAGCCGGGGCGGACCCGGCCGGCGCAATCTGATCACCGATGTCGCCGGCCTTGCGATCGGGCAAGCCGAGGATATGAAAGTCCGCACGGGCGTTACCGTGATTCTGCCCGAGACCCGCGTGACCTGCGCCGCCGATGTGCGCGGCGGCGGCCCCGGCACGCGCGAGACCGACGCACTCAATTCCTGGAATCTGGTTCATTCCGTCGATGCCGTGGTCTTGTCCGGCGGCTCGGTTTATGGCCTGGCGGCCGCCGATGGCGTGGCGGCCTGGCTGGGGGCGCATGACCGGGGCTATGGCATGTCGCAAGCGCCGGGCGTTCCCAAATCGCCCGTGATCCCCGCCGCCATCCTCTACGATCTTGCCAATCGCGGTGACAAGAAATGGGATCTTACCCCGCCTTATCGCGATCTGGGGTTGCGCGCCGCGGAAAGCGCTGGCGCGGATTTCAAATTGGGAACCGCGGGCGCGGGTTATGGTGCCGGGGCCGGCGACCTCAAAGGCGGCACCGGTTCGGCATCTTTTGTTACCAGCGACGGCATCACGGTGGGCGCCATTGTCGCCGTCAATTGCCTGGGTTCGGTGGTGGTGCCGGGGACGAAGAATTTCTGGGCCGGTCCGTTCGAGATCGGCAATGAATTCGGCGGCCTGGGCGCCAGCGCCAAACGCGCGGTGGGCGAAGATTGGGGCCAGACCAAAGCCAATCCGACCCCCCGCGCCAACACCACCATCGCCTGCATCGCCACCGACGTGGACCTCGACATCGACCAGATGAAGCGCGTCACCATGATGGCGCAGGACGGCCTGGCGCGCGCCATCCGCCCCATCCATTCACCCTTTGATGGCGACGTGGTGTTCGGCCTTTCCACCGCGAAGCAGAAGATAAAAGGTCCGTCCGCGGATTTCGTGGTGACGCGGATCGGCTCCATCGCCGCCGACGTCTTGTCGCGGGCGGTGGCGCGGGGCGTCTATGAGGCGAGCTTGCCGCCCGGCATGGAAGGCAAGACCTGGCGGATGCTGTGAAATCATCCTGCCGATGATGTCTTCCACCGCCCGCATCATTGTTGGCCTGGTCGTCCCCTTCCTTTTGGTGATTCCGACCGTGCCGCTGCTCAATCATCTTCCGATTGCGCCGTTCGGCATTCCGCTGGGGCTGTTGTGGCTGTTCGCGGCGATTCCCTTGACCTCGCTCTGCCTCGCCATTTGCTGGTTCGGCCATGACCGCGATCTGCCCGATGAAGAGATCGTCGCCGACTATGATGCAGGCCGCGAACCATGACCGCGTCTTTCCTTGCCGTCATTCTTCTGTCGCTGCTGTTGGCGTGGCTTTCCCGGCAGGGTCATCTCGGCCAGAAGGCCGAGGATTTCTTCGTAGCCTCTGGCCAATTCAATACCGTTCTGTTTTTTTTCCTGGCAGTGGGTGAGACTTACAGCATCGGCTCGATTCTGGGCTATCCGGGCGGCGTCTATGCCGGGGGCACGGGCGCCGCCACCTGGTTCCTGGGCTATATCCTGCTTGCTTTCGCGGTGGGCTATTTCCTCAACCCTCTGATCTGGCGGGCCGGCCGCATCCATGGCGCGATTACCTTGCCGGACCTCTTCCGCCGCCATTTCGACAGCCGCGCGCTGGAGGTGGTGGTGGCCGCCGCCGGGCTTCTGTTCCTGGTGCCGCTGGGCATGCAGCAATTCCTGGGGCTGCAGGCGATCCTGAACGAGCTGGATTGGAGTATCTCGCCCCGGATGCTGATGGCCGCCGCCGGTATCCTGACCTTCATCTATATCGTGATCTCGGGCATCCGGGCCTCCGCCTATGTCGCGGTGCTGAAGGATGTGCTTCTGATCCTGGCGATCCTGCTCACCGGTCTGGTCGCGCTTCATCACTGGTCTGATGGCGTTTCCGCCGGTAGTGCCCAATTGAAGCTGGCCGTGCCCACGCTCTCGACCGACATATTCTCCATCACGACGATCCTGCTGCAATGTGTGGGCTTCTGCCTGGTGCCGCAGACCTGCGCCTATGTTTTCACCGCGCGCTCGGCCAAGGCGATCCGCCGCGCCCAGATCACCATGCCGCTTTATATGGTGATGTTTCCCTTTCTCACGCTCATTGCTTATTACGCGCTGCGCCATCCCGTGCGCCTGTCATCCTCGAACGAAGTTTTTCCCGCCGTGGCGCATGCGCTTCTGCCCGCGCCGATTGTGGGATTGGTATTGGCGGGGGCGGCATTGTCGGGATTGGTGATCCTCACCGGCATCTGCCTGGCGATCGGGCCTCTGGTCTCGCGCAATCTGGTGTGGGGGTTGAGCAACGACCAGCAGCGACAATGGTCCAAGCTGGTGATGGCGCTCTATCTTGTGCTTTCCATCGCCGGCGCCGCCACCTCGTCGCAATTGCTGATCACCATCAACAATTTCTTCTATTTCGGCATCACCCAGTCGCTGCCCGGCATGCTGGGAATTCTTTTTTTTCGCCGCATGCGTGCCTCCGCCATCATCGCCGGCATTGTCGCGGGCGATGCGGTGGCGATCGCGCTCTATGAATTGGCGGTTCCGCTCTATGGCGTGAATGCGGGCTTTGTTGGCCTTATCGTCAACGCGGTCATTGTTTTTGCTATCCTGTATCTCTTTCCAGATCGGGAGCGCGTTCCGATTGCAGCGCGTCCCTTGAGCGTTAAAAAGCCGGCTATTAGGATGCCGACATGATCCACGGACAACTCTTCATCGCGGGCCGCTGGCGGCCCGCGAAAGCCACGCTTCCCATCGAAGATCCTTCCACCGGCGAGACCATCGGCACCATGGCGGCAGGCGCTGCCGGCGATGTCGATGAGGCGGTTGCGGCTGCGCAAAAAGCGTTTCATGGCGCGTGGGGCGCGCTCAATGCGGTGGAACGGGGCCGCATCCTGGCGCGCATGGGCAAGATCGTGGAAACGCGCATCGACGCCTTGGCGCAAATGGAAGCCCGCGACGTGGGCAAGCCCTTGAAGCAGGCCCGCGCCGACGCCGTGGTGCTGTCGCGGTATCTGGAATTCTATGCCGGCGCCGCCGACAAGCTGATGGGCGAGACGATCCCTTATCTCGCCAACTACACCGTCTATACGCTGCGCGAGCCGCACGGCGTCACCGCGCACATCATTCCCTGGAATTATCCCATGCAGATCGGCGGGCGCACCGCGATTGCCGCCCTGGCGGTGGGCAATGCGGTGGTGATGAAGCCGGCGGAAGAGGCCAGCTTAACCGCGCTGGAATTGGCGCGCATCGCCCAGGAAGCAGGCCTGCCCGACGGCGCCCTTAATGTGGTGACGGGGGCGGGCGAGATTGCCGGTGCCGCGCTCGCGTCTCATCCCGGCATCGATCATCTTTCCTTCACCGGCTCGACCGAAGTGGGCGCGCTGGTCCAGGCGGCGGCCGGCAGGAACGCCGTGCCGGTGACGTTGGAGCTGGGCGGAAAATCCCCTCAGATCGTTTTTGCGGATGCCGACCAGGAAAAGGCGCTGCCGTTCCTGGTCAATGCCGGAATCCAGAATGGCGGACAGACTTGTTCGGCGTCCTCGCGGCTTCTGATCCAGCGTCCCATCTATGACGAGCTCACCAGGAAACTGGCCGAGCGCTATCGCGCCTTGCGCGTGGGCGCGGCGCGCGACGATCTGGATGTGGGGCCGCTGATCACCGCCAGTCAGAAATCGCGTGTTGAGAAATATGTCGAACTGGGACGCAAAGACGGATTGTCGGTGGTCGCGGAAGGCGCGCTCGCTTCCAACGCACCCGCGGGCGGCCATTTCGTGGCGCCGGTTCTGTTCGGCAATGTGCCGCCGGATCACAGGCTGGCCCAGGAAGAGATTTTCGGGCCCGTCCAGGTCGTGATCCCGTTCGACTCCGAGGAAGAGGCCATTCGCGTTGCCAATGGCACGCCGTACGGATTGGTGGCGGGGATATGGACGCGCGATGGCGGGCGCGCCATGCGGCTGGCGCGCGCCGTTCGTTCCGGCCAGGTCTTCATCAACAATTATGGCGCGGGCGGCGGGGTGGAGTTGCCATTTGGCGGCACCGGCCGCTCGGGCCATGGTCGCGAGAAGGGTTTCGAAGCGCTCTATGCCTTCAGCCGGGTGAAAACCGTGGCCGCGTTTCATGGCTGAGCGGCTGAAGGACAAAATCGCCATCGTCACCGGCGGCGCTTCGGGCTTCGGCGAAGGCATCGCCCGCCGCTTCGCCCGGGAAGGCGCGCGGGTTGCGATCGCCGATCTCAACGAGGCCGCCGCGCACAAGCTGGCGAAAGAACTGGATGGCCTCGCGATCCGCACCGATATTTCGCGTGGGACCGACGTGAAGGCCCTGGTTCAGGCGGTGCGCGCCAAATGGGGCGAGAGCGACATCCTGGTGAACAATGCCGGCATCGGCCACAAGCCTCAGCCCCTGGACGCGCTGTCGGAAGAAGCCTTCGATCGAATCCTGGCGATCAATGCCAAATCCGTGTTCTTGACCGCGCGCGAGATCGTGCCTGCCATGAAGGCGAAGAAGCGCGGCGCGATTCTCAACATCGCCTCCACCGGCGGCGTCAGCCCCAGGCCCAATCTCACCTGGTACAATGCCTCCAAGGGCTGGATGATCACGGCTACCCGCGCCATGGCGGTGGAACTGGCGCCCTTCGGCATCCGCGTCAACGCCATCAATCCGGTGGCCGGTGAAACGCCTCTGTTGGCCACCTTCATGGGCGAGGACACGCCAGAGATACGGGCCAAATTCCTGGCCTCGATTCCCATAGGCCGCTTTTCCACGCCGGACGATATCGCCGCCGCCGCCTGCTTTCTTTGCAGCGACGAAGCGTCCATGATCACCGGCGTTGCGCTGGAGGTGGATGGTGGCCGTTGCATCTGAGCAAATTCGGGGCGTGGACAGGGCCTTAAGCGAAATCGACGCCCGCCAGGACGAGATCGTCGCGCTCGCCCGTGACCTGATCCGCTTTCCCACCGTCAATCCGCCGGGCGAGGCCTATCGTCCCTGCGCGGAATTTTTCGGTGCACGCCTGGCGGCCCACGGCTTCGAGGTCACCTATGTGCGGGCCGAAGGCGCACCGGGCGACAATGACAAATATCCCCGCATCAATGTGGTGGGGCGGCGCGAAGGCAAGCGGCGGGGGCCGTGTGTGCATTTCAACGGCCATCTCGACGTGGTGCAAACCGGCGCGGGCTGGACGATCGATCCGTTCGAAGGTGTCGTGCGGGATGGCAAGCTGTACGGCCGCGGCGCTTGCGACATGAAAGGCGGCATCGCCGCCGCAGTCGTGGCGGTGGAAGCCCTGGTCGATTCCGGCATGGAATTGCCCGGCGCCTTGGAAATATCGGGCACGGTTGATGAGGAATCGGGCGGTTATGGCGGCGTCGCCTATCTGGCCGAGCGCGGCTGGTTCTCAAAGCCCCGCGTGGACCATGTGATCATCCCCGAACCCTTGAATGTGGACCGGGTCTGCATCGGCCATCGCGGGGTCTGGTGGGCCGAGATCGAGACCCTGGGCCGCATCGCCCACGGCTCGATGCCGTTTCTAGGTGACAGCGCCATCCGCCACATGACCGCGGTCTTGGAGAAGTTCGAGCATGAGCTTTATCCGGCGCTGGCCGCGCGGCATTCCGACATGCCGGTGGTGCCCGACGGGGCCCGCCAATCCACCATGAACATCAATTCGGTTCATGGCGGCCAGGCCGAATTGTTCGAAGGCTTGCCCGCGCCTTGCGTGGCCGATTCCTGCCGCATGGTGATCGACCGCCGCTTCCTGATCGAGGAAACGCTCAATCAGGTCCAGGGCGAAGTGAAAGCGCTGTTGGATGGCCTCGCGCGCGACCGTGCCGGCTTCCGTTACAAAATGCGCGAGCTTTTCCATGTCGAGCCGGTGATGGCCGACCGCAACGGCCCCGTGGCGTCCGCCACCGCAAGGGCGATCCGCGAGATTCTCGGGCGCGACGCCAAGATCGTCTGTTCACCCGGCACCTATGACCAGAAGCATGTGGACCGCATCGGCCGGCTGAAGGATTGCATCGCCTATGGTCCGGGCATACTCGATCTGGCGCATCAGCCCGACGAATGGGTGGGCATCCAGGACATGGTGGATTCCGCCAAGGTGATGGCACTCGCGGCGCTGGGTCTTCTCAGCCGCGCTTGAAGCTGCAAAGTCAGTTCGCTTTGCGCTTGCGCAATCCGGCGTAAAAGCTGATCGCCGTCAGGGCATAAAGCGGCCATTGCATCGTGTCGTTGACGCTTTGCGGCAGCACGAACGAGGCGGCTCCGAAGGAGAGCCCTGCCATCAGCGAGAATTGACGCCATGGAAATGGCGCGGCGGATGCGCGTGCCGATTTCCACGCTGCGATCTCTTCTTCGATGGACGGCAAGGCGGGAGAGGGTGACAGAGGCGTGACCAGCGGTTGGGCCGCGGCTCCTCGCGGTGCCGCCGCCGGTTGACCGGCTGTCACTTGCGGGGCCGCGCGGCGGCCGAAGCTCTGGCGGAGGACCATGGCTCCTTGTCCCAAGGCTGCCCGTGAAGCCTCACATGGATGGGATTACCCGGCTCTTAAAGGATCGCTTACGGTTTGAGCGGTCGATGGTTGACCTTTGCGGCAAGACTCTTTCCTCCGCGCAACTTCAAGCGCTGGAAGCCCGCGCAATTTCGCGTCTATAGTGCGGCCCGCAAAGCGGTCGGATGATTGCTTCGCGAGACGGAAATTTCAGGAGAGGGGACTAATGTACAAAACGACTTTGTTTACCGCGGCGGGCTTGCTGGCATTGACCGGCGCGGCATTCGCCCAGGCGAATGTGGCCACCGACATTACCAATGCTCAAATAGAGAAGGTGCTGAAAGAGCAGCCCAAGGCCACAGACCACACATTGCGGGTTTTGGATTTGGGTCCATACCAGCTATCCGTGGCGGTGGTGTATCGCGGTCCCAGCAATGCTGCTCCCGCCGGTGCCCGGCGCGCCGGACCTCCGCCCGGCGAGGCCCAGGCCCAGCCCTGCGGTGTCACCAGCCTGCCGGCCGGGTCCAAGCCTGCGGCTCGGGGCGGCATCTCCCATGACGACACCGCCGAGACTTATATCGTCATCAAGGGGTCCGGTACCCTGGTCACCGGCGGCCAGATCATGAACGGCCGGCGCTCAGGTCCTGACAGCGAAGTGACCAAGATCCTCAACGGCCCCTCGTGCAGCGGCCAGATCGTGGGCAATTACGTCGCCCGCAAGGTCACGGTAGGCGATATCTCCGTGATTCCGGCAGGCGTAGCGCACGGGTGGACCGACATTCCGGAAGGGGGCGTGACCTATCTCAGCGTCCGGCCGGACCCCAAGAAGGTGCTGGAGCATGGATACGTCAACCCGGCCCTGAAGTAAGCTTTCTTTCTGCATCGCAGCATAAGCGCGCGACAAGCGCCGGACCCCGTCCGGCGCTTGTTTGTTTTGAATGCCCCATGGTCAGTCATTGCCAGTCGTTTCGTCCTATGAAAAGCTTGCCTGAGAACACGGGAGGGGCGAGGGCGCATTCCGGTTCCTCACCTCTCTTCCACAAGAGGGGAAAGCGAATGTCTTCGAAGAATTCAGCGGCGCGCCTGGCATCGGTCGCGGCGATAGCGCTTTTGTCGGCATGGGGAACGGCGGCTGCGCAAAGCACAGGCCAGCCTTCCACCGCCAAGGGCGACTGGCAGATGTATTTGGCCGATCCCTCCGGATCACGTTATTCGCCGCTTAACCAGATCAACGCCTCCAACTTCAACCAATTGCAGCAGGCGTGGCATTTCAAGACCGACAATCTGGGCGGGCGGCCGGAATTCAAGCTCGAAGGCACGCCGATCGAGGTCAACGGCACCGTTTACACCACGGGCGGTTCGCGCCGTGACGTGATCGCGCTCAATGCCAAGACCGGCGAACTGAAGTGGGTCTATGGCATGGATGAAGGCCTGCGCGCCGCGGTGGCGCCACGCCAATTGTCAGGCCGCGGCGTCTCCTATTGGACCGACGGCAATGGCGATGACCGCATCCTCTACATCACCACAGGCTATCGCCTGGTCGAACTCAATGCCCACACCGGAAGACCGATTGAATCCTTCGGCGATCATGGCACGGTCGATTTGAAAGTGGGGGCCTATGCCGGCGTGATCGGACATCCCGGCGAATACAAGCAGATCGATCTCGTGACGGGAGAGATCGGCCTGCACAGCACGCCCACGGTCGTTAACAATGTGGTGCTGGTTGGTTCATCCTTCAAGGAAGGCTCGCAGCCGCTGGAACAGAACAACACCAAGGGGCTGACCCGCGCCTTCGACGTGAAGACCGGCAAGCTGCTCTGGACCTTCCACAACATCCCGCAAAAAGGCGAGATGGGCTACGACAGTTGGAAAAACAACTCGGCGGACTTCAACGGCAACACCGGCACCTGGGCCAGCATGACCGTCGATCCGGAACTCAACACTGTCTATGTGCCGATCGAGGATCCCACCAACGATGCCTATGGCGGCGCGCGTCCGGGCAACGATCTGTTCGGCGACAGCCTGGTGGCTCTCGATCTCACCACCGGCAAGATGAAATGGTACTACCAGATCGCGCATCACCCGATCTGGGACTATGACATGTCGTCCCCGCCGCTCTTGGTGAACATCACTCACGACGGCAAGATGGTGAAGGCGGTGGCTGTCCCGACCAAGGAAGCCAATCTCTATGTGTTCGACCGGGTGACGGGAAAGCCGATCTGGCCGATCGTGGAAAAGCCGGTGCCGCAAAGCACCGTGCCGGGCGAGCAGACCTCCAAGACCCAGCCCTTCCCCACCAAGCCAAAATCCTATGCGCGCAACTCGGTCACCACCGACGATCTGATCGACTTCACGCCCGAACTGCGCGCCAAGGCGGTGGATATCATCAAGAAGAACTACACGATGGGCCCGATGTTCTCGCCCGCGGTGCTGGGCAAACCCGGCGGTCCCTACGCGGTGATGGATATCGGCACCCTTGGCGGCGGCACAAACTGGCCTGGCGCCGGCTTCAATCCGGAAACCCATGTGGTCTTTACGCCTGCAGCCAATGCCGGTGTCTCGCTGATGGGTCTGGTCGAGCCGCCGCCTGGATTGACCGACAATCGCTATCTGGAAGGCACGGCCGGTCAACCCTTCCGCATCAATGGCGGGCCCGGCTTCGGTTCGGCGTCCGATGCGCCCAAGGTCAGCTCCGACCAGTCCAAGCTGGACGCCATCATGGCCGAGCACCCGGAGAAATCGGCTGGACCGCCGCCGCCCCGCAATGTGGATGGACTGCCCTTCGTCAAGCCGCCTTACGGCGTCGTCACCGCCACCAATCTCGATAGCGGCGACATTGTCTGGGAAGTGCCCCTTGGCGACACGCCGGATGAGATCAAGAACAATCCGGCGCTTCGGGGCATGAATATCCCCAATACCGGACAGCAAGGCACCGTGGGCGAAGCGATCACCAAGACGCTGGTGGT
This sequence comes from Rhizomicrobium sp., assembly GCA_035606155.1. Taxonomy (GTDB): domain Bacteria; phylum Pseudomonadota; class Alphaproteobacteria; order Micropepsales; family Micropepsaceae; genus Rhizomicrobium. The sequence goes on from DATNFZ010000137.1 coordinate 19,889, forward strand.
GGTGGGCGATCCGCTCTATTCCACCCAGCCCGGCCACCCGCGCGGCGCTTACTTGCGCGGTTATGACCAGAAGACCGGCCAGCAAGTGGGTGCGGTGTGGATGCCCGCGCCGCAATCGGGCTCGCCCATGACCTATAGCGTCGATGGCAAGCAGTACATCATCGTCGCCGTAAGCGGCGGCAATTACTCGGGCGATTACATCGCCTACGCTTTGCCCTGAGCGAATGACCAGACGCGACAGGCCGCTATCACGCGGCCTGTCGCTTCAGGGCTCTCCCAGATAACCACGCTTGTGCCGGTTATTTGGGCTTGTTTTCCGTGAACAGGATTTTGGCTTCCTCCTTCGGATCGGTGGAAAGCGGAGTCTTGCCGGGCGGCACGCCATTCTGATTCAGGATAAAGGCCGCCAGCGCCACGGCGGTGTCAGGGTCCATGCCGCCGGAATTGTCGCTGGGCCCAATATGGATGTGACGCACCAGATCGGCCATGGTCTGGCCGTCCCATTCCACCATGAAGCCGGAAGAGGCCAGCGCCGGGTCGCCTTCATCCGGAACGCCCTCCAGCGCCTTGCCGTGGCATTCCGAACAGGCGGAAGGGTATATTTTCGCGCCTTGTACTGCCTGCTGGTCCGTATAGACGCCAGCCCAGATATTGGTGGTCGTGGCAATACCAAAGGCGCCGGCGGCATTGCCTTGCGCCAAGGCACCCGCAGCCGCCACGGCCAAGCCCAGAGTCAGCGCCGCCAAGACTAGCGAAAATCTTCCCATGCCGGACGGGCCCCTCTTATCGCCGCCTTCCAAGGGTCGGGCGGCGTTTTTAGATAGCGCCGCAAAAAAGCCCGCGCAAGGGATGGCTCCTTGTCTTACGCATCCCTGACACGGGGAAACCGATCATGTGAGGTGATCGCGGAATGCGGTTTCACGAACGCCATCACGGCATCAACTTTTCTGGACAGAACCGGGCGGTTGGATAAAATTCGCTGAGTGCCCTGAGCAAGCCATGGCCAATCGCACCCCGACCCGCCGGATATTGACGTCCGCCACACTGACGTCCGCCACACTGGCGCTTTTTCTGGCCGCGACGCGGGCAGAGGCCCAATCCGCCCATTATAAGGACGGCGAATTCACCGGCGATCCCGCCGAAATCCTCTGGGGCTTTGTCCAGGTCAAGGCCGTGATCCAGAGCGGCAAAATTGCCGATGTGCAATTCCTGCAAATGCCCTTCGACCGCGCCCGATCGGTAGAGATCACCGACTTCGTCAAGCCGCTGCTCAAAACCGAAGCCATCAAGGCGCAAAACGCCCGGGTCGATCTGATAACCTCCGCCACACTCACCAGCCTTGGCTTCCGCGAAACCCTGGCCTCGGCGCTGGCCAAGGCAGAAAAATAAGGGCACCGAAATGTCGGCGCCCTTATCTGAATTCTCAACTACCTCAGGGCGGATAAGGCCCGTCAGGCGGGGGCGGATAATCCCTGGGCGGCGGATAATCGCGGGGCGGCGGAGGCGGCGCATCGTCATAATCATCCGGCGGCGGCGGCGGGGGCGCGTAATAGTCCCGCGGCGGAGGCGGCCCATAGCCGTTCATGCAGGCATAATAGGTTTCCGAATAACGCCGCTGGACATCGGCCGCGGCCTGATCGGCGTTTGCCGAGCCCACGGCGCTGCCGGCCAATGCGCCCGCGCCCGCACCGATGGCGGCGCCGGTGCCGGCATTGCGTCCACCGATGATGGCGCCCAAGGCCGCGCCACCGATAAGACCGCCGATGGTGCCATTGGTCTGGGCGCGACGGGCCGCTTCTCCCGGCGTGGTGTAGCCGGTGCTGGCTGCCGCGCTCTGGCGGCAATACATGTCACGCGAGCGATCCGGCGATGGCGGCGGGGGCATGGGCTGGGCGACCGCGGCAGTGCTCA
>DATNFZ010000138.1:0-14826 GCA_035606155.1 Rhizomicrobium sp.
GCCCATCCGCTGGAGGATCTCAGCGCCACGGTGGACGTGTACTCGATCGCCATCGGCAACCGCATCGTCAATTCCGCGACGGTCAATGCCACCGGCAGCTCCAGCGATATCGTGGCGCCGACGATCGTCTTCCCGGCCATCGCGCTGGCGGGCGTGACGCTTGACCCCACCGCCACCAATGCCGGCGTCACCGCCTTCCTGAACGGCATCTCGACCTTGACCCAGGGCGTGGACGTCACGATCAACTACCCGACCGACTTCGGCGACATGGGCCTGGTGAACTGGACCTTGGCCGGCAACTACAACACCATCCATGTGGGGCGCGTCGCCCCGCCGCCGGCGGTGTTGTTGGCGGCCAATCCGAACGCCACCTTCTTCGACTCCTTCTCGGTGTTCGGCTTCGAGCACCAGACGCCCAACGTCAGGGTGAACCTGACGGCGGACTGGACCTTGGATGAGTGGGGCGCCACCGTGCGCGAGACCCTCTGGGGTCCCCGGCACGCCTATACCGGTCCGAACAACGCCGAGAACATTCCCAACAACCAGGCGGGTGTGGGCATCACCGATCTGGAAGGCCGGTACAACATCACCGACCAGCTCCAGTTCGCGATCGGCGCCAACAATCTGTTCAACATGCACGCCGACATCAACGGAGCGGCGCCGGACTGCGCCAACCTGCCGGCCGGCACCATCATCAAGGCCGGCGGCAGTTGCAAACAGGGTCCCAACCAGACCAACGGCGAAGTGCAGACCAATGGCAATGGCCAGGTCTATCAGACCCCGATTGGCGGCTTCTTCGACCCCAATGGCGGCTACTACTACGCCCGCATCACCTACAACTTCTGATCGGATCTAAGAGAAATCACCCACCCAGCTTCGCGGCTGGGTGGGTTTTTCTTTGCCAAAACGGCCGCTTCACTCCTGCCTTCGCGGCATTATGACCGGGGGACAGGCCCGGCGCGGAATGCTGTGCTGGAACCGGGCCGGCCTGTACAAAGGCCGGGCCGGACAAGATATTGTCCAAATATAAGGGGAGCATCCCCTTGGGGCGCGAATAACAAAAGGGACGGACCAAAACACATGCGGAACAGGATCACCTTGCTGGCGGCTGCTCTTTGTCTCTCGGCTGTTGCTGGCGGCTTGGCCATGGAACAATCGGCCTTCGCCCAATCCGCGGCCACCACCACCATGAGCGGTGTCTATACCGAGGCCCAGGCCACCCGTGGCCAGGCCGGGTTCGCCACCAATTGCGCGCCCTGTCATGGCCAGACCGCCCAGGGCAATGGTGAGGCTCCCGCGCTGACCGGCGCGGAATTCACCGCCGACTGGATCGGCCTCACCCTGGGCGACCTCTTCGACCGCATCCGCACCACCATGCCCCAGGACGCGCCGGGCAAGCTCACCCGCGACCAGTATGCCGACATCACCGCCTTCATTCTCAAGATCAATGGCTACCCCGCGGGCCAAAAGGACCTCGACAAGCGCAGCGAATATCTGAAGGCGATCGGCTTCGTCGCTCCCCCGGCCGAAGGCAGCAAGCAATCGGACGCCGCCCCGCCTTCCCAGACCAACCCCGCGCAATATGCCCAGAACCAGGCCTCCGGCACGGCCACCGATGCCGCGCCTGCCGGGGCCGGCATGGAGCGGGCCCGCCGTCCGCGCCCGCCGCAATTTCCGCCTTCCGACCTGGCGGCGCTGGATGCGGCCAACAAGGCGTCCGGCGTGCTCTCGCCCACCGCGAACGATCCGCGCAACGCGCCGGGCACCCAGCCCGACCCGTACACGGCCGATGAGCATTTCTTCAAGCTGCCAGAAGGCCGCCATTTCGGCTCGACCTCCAGCGTGGCCGGCGATTCCCACGGGAATATCTGGGTGGCGGAACGCTGTGGCGCCAACAATTGCGCCGGCAGCCCGCTCAATCCGGTGGTCGAATTCGACGCCAAGGGCAACTACATAAAGTCGTTCGGCGCCGGCCAGATTCTGTTCCCGCACGATCTGTGGATCGACAGCCATGATCATCTCTGGATCGCCGACGGCCATGTCGATGCCGCGGCGAAAAAGGGCAACGACGTGATCGAGTTCGACGAGAACGGCAAGGTGCTGATGACCTTGGGCACGCCGGGCGCCAGCGGCAACGATTCCACCACCTTCAACGAGCCCAACGCGGTCATCACCGCGCCCGACGGCACCATCTTCGTCTCCGACGGCCATGAAGCGGGCCCCGGCCACAATGCGCGGGTGATGAAGTTCGACAGGAACGGCCACTTCATCAAGCAATGGGGCGAGCACGGCATCAATGGCGGCCAATTCGAGGTGCCGCACACGCTGGCAATGGACCGCGAAGGCCATCTCTATGTGGGCGACCGCTGGAACAACCGCATCCAGGAATTCGATCCTGACGGGAAACTGCTCCAGATCTTCACCCAGTTCGGGCGGCCCTCGGGCATCTATATCGACCGCAACGACATCCTGTATTCGACCGATTCCGAATCCCGCTCGCCCATGGGCTATGGCTATCATCCCGGCTGGAAGCGCGGCATCCATATCGGCAGCGTCAAGGACGGCATCGTCACCGCCTTCATTCCCGATACCGATCCCAATCCTGACGCCAGCGCCACCTCGGGCGGCGAGGGCATCTGGGCCGACGGCAAGGGCGCGGTCTATAGCGCCCAGGTCGGGCAGAAGAATGTGGTGCGTTACGTCAAGCAGTGAGCAGGAGCGCTTCCAGGAAAAGCCCCGGCGCGCTGTGCGCGCCCAATTAAATGGGGCGCATTCGCGCCCCTGGGGGCGGTTTTCCGTCCGGAAGCGCGACCATCAAGAATCGGTTGATCCACGTGCGCCATAGTTTATGAATAAAAAGAAAGGCGCCGCCGCAAAAGGCGGCGTCTCCATGTCGAAGGGGAAGGAAATGGACGAGCAACCGCGCCGCCGGGGCTTTCATCCCATCTATCTGTTCCTGGTGCTGCCGTTCGTGGCGCTGCTCTGGGTGCCGTTCTACAACCGCATCGAGCCGGAGATTTTCGGCATCCCCTTCTTCTATTGGTACCAGACGCTGTGGACCTTCCTGGGCACCGCCTGCACCATCCCCGTCTACTTCTATGAAGAGAAGAAGAGAAAATGACCGCCAATCCCGTCGCGTTGACCGTTTTTCTCGTTCTTTTCTTCGCCACCGCCGGTCTTGGCTATTACGCCACCAGGATGAAGACCGTGAACCTCACGGATTTGGGGCAATGGGGCCTGGGCGGGCGCAGTTTCGGCACCCTGATCGCCTGGTTCCTGCTGGGCGGCGATATCTATACCGCCTACACATTCGTGGCCGTGCCCGCCTTGATGTTCGGCGCGGGCGCCACCGGCTTCTTCGCCGTGCCCTACACCATCCTGGTCTATCCGCTTCTGTTCGTGGCCTTCCCCAAGCTCTGGTCGGTGGCGCACAAGAAGGGTTACGTCACCGCCGCCGACTTCGTGAAGGGCCGCTTCGGCTCCAAGACGCTGGCTCTGGCGGTGGCCGCCACCGGCATCGTCGCCACCATTCCCTATATCGCGCTGCAACTGATGGGCATGCAGATCGTGTTCGCCGGCATGGGCCTCAACATCACCGTCAATCTTCCCGTGATCGGCGCCTTCCACGACATCCCGCTTTTGGTCGCCTTTGTGGTCCTGGCGATCTACACCTATACCAGCGGCCTGCACGGCACCGCGATCATCTCGGTGGCCAAGGGCATCCTGGTCTATGTCGCGGTGATCGCCGCGGTGATCGTGATCCCGATCGAGCTGGGCGGCTATGACAAGATCTTTGCCGCTATCCCGTCGCCCATGCTGCTTCTGGGCCATGGCACGGCCGACAATCTGGGACCCAGCATCTCCTATACGTCGCTCGCGGTCGGCTCGCTGCTCGCGCTGTTCCTTTACCCGCACTCGATCACCGGCGTGTTCTCGTCCTCCAGCCGCAGCGTGATCAAGCGCAACGCCTTCCTTCTCCCCAGCTACACGTTCGCGCTCGCCCTGATCGCGATCCTGGGCTTCATGGCCTATGCCGCGGGCGTGAAGGGCATGCCGGAATATGCCCAGGGCTTCCAGATTTTCGGCAACAATTTCGCCATTCCGGCGCTCTTCCTGCACGCCTTCTCGCCCTGGTTCGCGGGCGTCGCCTTCGCCGCCATCGGCATCGGCGCCCTGGTGCCGGCTGCGATCATGGCGATCTCGTGCGGCAATCTCTTCACCCGCAACATCTTCAAGGAATACATCGCCCCCGATTGCTCGCCCGCCACCGAATCCAGGGTGGCCAAGATCATGTCGCTGGCGACCAAGATAGCGGCCTTGTTCTTCGTGGTGGCGCTGCAAAGCTCCTACGCGATCCAACTGCAACTGTTGGGCGGCATCTGGATTTGCCAGACCTTGCCGTCGGTGATCCTGGCGCTCTACACCCCGCGCCAGCTTCATCCCGCCGGCCTGTTCCTGGGCTGGCTGGCCGGCATGGTGGCGGGCACCTGGATGGCGGCGTCGTTGAGCCTGAAAAGCTCGATCTATCCAATCCATCTCTTCGGCTACACCATTCCCTGCTACGCGGCGTTGAGTGCGCTGGTGCTCAATATCGTCGTCGCCTATGTGGTGAGCTTCATCGCCAACGCCATGTCCACCGCGCCCAGGATGGATGAAACTTTGGCTGAAGATTACATCTGATTGTCATGGCCCGGGAATCCGGGCCATCCAGGTGATATCACGTACAGTTTTTCTTAGTTCAGCTAGATGGCCCACACTCCGGTGGGCCATGACAGCGAGCGTGTTCACATGCTCCGTATATGCCGCACCGGGCGCCCGGGGGCGATGGCTTCCACCGCCGTGACGATGCCCTCGGCGTCGATGCCATAATGGCGATAAAGCTCGGCCAGCGAGCCGGTCTGGCCGAAATGCTCCACCCCCAACGAGCGGGTGCGATGACCCAGGACCGCGCCCAGCCAGCCCAGGGTGGCCGGATGGCCGTCCAGCACTGTGACGATGCCGCAATGACGGGGGAGCGGCGCCAACAGCCGCTCGATATGGCTTGAGGCATGAACCAGCCCGTTCTCCCGCGCCCGCTGCGCCGCAGTCCAACCGGCGTTCAAACGGTCGGCCGACGTCACCGCCAATAGTCCGATGTCGCGCCGGTCCTCGCCCAGCCGGCCGATGGCCGCGATGGCTTCGGGCGCCAGCGCGCCGCTATAGGCGATGACCGCTTCGGCATTGGGACCGGGCTCGCGCAACCAATAGGCGCCATCGACGATGGCGCGCGAAAGCTCCGGCGTCATGGCGCGGCGGGGCTGTTCCAGCGGCCGCGTGGAAAGCCGGAGATAAACCGAGCCGCCCGTGGCGTCACGCAGCCAGGTGCGCGCGTCCGGTTCGGCCTCGCCGTCGCGCTGCATATAGTCGAAGGCGAAACGCAGCATCACCGCCAGCTCGTCCACGAAGGCGGGCTCGAACGCGGCCAACCCGTCCTGCGCCATGCCGATCAACGGCGTGCCGATGGACTGGTGCGCGCCGCCTTCACCCGACAAGGTGATGCCTGACGGCGTGGCGACCAACAAGAACCGCGCATCCTGGTAGCAGGCGTAATTCAGCGCATCCAACCCGCGGGCGATGAAGGGATCGTACAGCGTGCCCACCGGCAGCAAGCGCTCGCCGAACAATTGGTGCGACAGGCCCAACGCCGACAACAGCAGGAACAAGTTCATCTCGGCGATGCCCAGTTCGATATGCTGTCCGTTCGGCGCGAAATCCCACACATAGGTGGAAGGGATTTTCTCGGCCTTGAAGATGTCCTTCATGTGCTCGCGGGCGAAGAGCTTGCGCCGGTTCACCCAGCCGCCCAGGTTGGTCGAGACCGTGACATCGGGCGAGGTGGTGACGATGCGGTCGGCGAAGGCGGCATCGCTCCGCCCGATCTCGGCCAGGATCAGGCCGAAACCCTGCTGGGTGGACATCAGGCTTTCGCTTTTGGGCTGCGGCAACGCTTCGGGGATCGGCAACGCGGGCGCGTCCAGCTTGCGCTCTGCTTCGCGCGCGAACGGCACCGCCTTGAGGAACGATTCCATCTGGGCCTGCGGCAGCGACAGCCCTTCGAACGTGTCCCACTCATGGCCTTCGCGCACATGATTGCCGGCGCGCAGGACCGCCATCTGCGCTTCGGTCATCAGGCCGGCGTGATTGTCCTTGTGGCCGGCCAGCGGCAGGCCGAAGCCCTTCACGGTATAGGCGATGAACACGGTAGGGCTTGGATCGTTCGCGCGGCTTTCGAACGCGTCCAGCAGGCTCGGCATGTCGTGGCCGCCCAGATTGGCCATCAGCGCCGCCAACTCGCCGTCGCTGCGTTTCGCCAACAGCGCGCTCACCGCGCCCTGGTCGCCCAGCTCATCCGTCAGGCGCTTGCGCCATGCCGCGCCGCCCTGGAACAGCAAGGACGAATAAACAGGATTGGGGCATCGATCGATCCATTCGCGCAATTTCTCGCCGCCCGGCTCGGCGAAGGCCGCCTGTTGCAGCACGCCATATTTCAGCACCACCACGTTCCAGCCGAACGCGTGAAACAGCGCCTCCAGCCTCTGGAACAAGCCCTCCCGCGCGATCGCATCCAGGCTCTGGCGGTTGTAGTCGATGATCCACCAGAGATTCTCGACGCCCTGTTTCCAGCCTTCCAGCAGCGCCTCGAAAATGTTGCCTTCGTCCATCTCGGCATCGCCGATCAGGGCCACCATGCGGCCCGGCGGCCTTCCCATGCCCCAGCCATGGGCGCGCACATAATCCTGGGCCAGGCTGGCGAACAGCGTCTCGGCCACGCCCAGGCCCACCGAGCCGGTGGAGAAATCCACCATCTCGCCGTCCTTGGTGCGCGATGGGTATGATTGCGCGCCCTTGTAGCCGCGGAAATTCTCCAGCTTCTCGCGTGTCTGCCGGCCCAGCAGATACTGGATGGCGTGGAAGGCCGGCCCGGCATGGGGTTTGACCGCGACCCGGTCTTCCGGCTTCAGCACCGCGAAATAGAGCGCGGTGAGGATGGTGGCCAGTGACGCCGACGACGCCTGGTGCCCGCCCACTTTCAGCCCGTCGTCATTGTCGCGCAGATGGTTGGCGTTGTGGACGATCCAGCTCGCCAGCCAGAGCACTTTCTTTTCCAGCTCCGCCAGGACGGCCAGACGGGTATCGAGGCGCGCATCTTGGGTGGATTGCATCGAGTTAAATCTCCGGGCGCTGGCCGAAAACGCTTAACAATATATGCTGGATGGAAGAACATCACCCCACGCAAAACGCCCATGCGCACGCCCCTTTTTGTCCTTCTCCTGTCGCTCGGGGCATTCGTGCCCGCAGCCGCCGCCGATGCGCCGGAAGCGAGCGGCCACGAATTCACCGAATGTCCCGATTGCCCGCCCATGGTGGCGATTCCGGCGGGGAAATTCCTGATGGGCAGTCCCAAGGCGGAACCGGGCCGTTTCGATTCCGAAGGGCCCCAGCATGTGGTCGCGCTCAAGGCCTTCGCGCTGGGCAAGTACGACGTCACCAGCAAACAGTTTCTCGCTTTCCTCGCCGCCACCGGCTACCAGCCCAAGCCCTGCAACAAGACGCTCAATCTGGGCTGGCAGATCGCGCGCACGCGGCCCCGCATCGCCTATCCGCCGTCGGAGGCCGAGCCGCCCGACTGGCCCGCGGTCTGTCTGGATCACAAGGACGCGTTGGCCTACATCGCCTGGCTCAACAGCGAAGTGAAAGCGGCCCATCCCACCTTGGCCAATCGCGCGGGGCCCTACCGGTTGCCCAGTGAATCGGAATGGGAATATGCCGCGCGCGCCGGCACCGATACGGCGCGCTGGTGGGGCGATGAGATCGGCGCGGGCAACGCCAATTGCAATGGCTGCGGCAGCATCTGGGACAACCGGGTGCTGGCGCCCGTCACCGCCTTCCATCCCAATCCGTTCGGGCTTTACGGCATGCTGGGCAATGCCTGGGCCTGGACGGCGGATTGCTGGCACCCCGATTATGTGGGCGCGCCCGCCGACGGCAGCGCGTGGCTGACGGGCGGCGATTGCAGCAAATATGTGATCCGCGGCGGCTCCTGGAACAATGTGCCGATCTTCATCCGCTCCGCCTCGCGCAACGGCGCCACGGACGACGGCGGGGAATATGATTATTCCAGCCTGTCGGGATTCAGGGTGGCGCGGGATCTACCCTGACCTCCTCATGCCGAGCTTGTCGAAGCATGAGGAGTGCGCTGATAGACGATCCAGTCCTCGTCCGGCCGCTCGCTCGAGCTCGCGGCGTTCGCCACTCAAAATGGTCCACCGGACCATTTTGCCCCTTCGGGTCGTGGCTCACCCTTCGACAAGCTCAGGGTGAGGAGATCATGAGCGGTGGAAAAATCCGAAAATCATGATCCAGTCCAGGGAGGGGGTCACCTTAAAACAGAGCGCGGATCGAGGGTGATGGCTATATTCATGATCGGATCATAGTGGCCCGGGGGTAAAGCTATCGGCGACGCCAGCAGCGCCGCATTGCGCGCCGAGATCGCCATGCCGCGGAACAGCTTGTCGTTGGCATAGCGCTCCTGGTCCACGATCTCGACATCCGAGATCACGCCCGCGCGCGACAGTTTGAGCCTGATCGCCACCGGCGTGCCGCGCTTGGCTTCGCTGTCCAGCCCGGGCCACCAGCGGCGCAAAATCTGTGCACGGACGAAATCGGCCAGGGCATAGCCCCCGGCGCTCCCTTGGCCGGCGCCCGCGCCATTGTCGGGGGCGGGCAACGCGGTCTCGGGCGCGGCCAACTGCGCCATCCGGGCGATGCGCGCTTCCATCTCGTCGGGGGGCGGGGTGACGGCTTTGGGCTTGACGCCTGCGGTCTTGGGCGCGGCGGGAAGGGGTGCGCGCACGACGGCGTGGCTGCCGCCCGAAGGCCCCGGCGCCGGAACGGGCCTTGCCACCAAATCCACCAGCATCGCCTTCAGGGGCGGCTGGCGGTTGATGGGATGGGTGACGCCCCACCACAGCGTGATCGCCAGGAACAGAAGATGCAGCGCCACGGAGCCGGCAAGGCCGGCCCTGTTCTCCTGCCACATCGCGCGCACTCTTTCGTACATCCCTCTACTATAGCGAATCACGGGCCGAATTTGCTCTAGGCGGATCGCCTGCTTATTCTGGTCCCGAAGATGAGGATTGAATGAAAATCCATTTGCATCAGGGCGATCTGCCCAATGGCCTGGACCTGGGGAAGGTGGTGGCGATCGACACCGAAACCTTAGGGCTAAATCCCCATCGCGACCGCCTCTGCCTGGCCCAATTGTCCGCCGGCGACGGCGTCTGCCATGCGGTGCAGTTCAAATCTGGCCAGTACGCCGCCCCCAACCTGAAACGCCTGTTGGGCGATCCGTCGGTGACCAAGCTGTTTCATTTCGCCCGCTTCGACATCGCCATGTTCCGGCGCTATCTGGGCCAGACCACGGCGCCGGTCTATTGCACCAAGATCGCCTCCAAACTGGTGCGCACCTATACCGACCGGCATGGCCTGAAGGACCTGGTGCGCGAGCTTTTGAACATCGATCTCTCGAAAGAGCAGCAAAGCTCCGACTGGGGCGCCGGCGAATTGAGCGAGAAGCAATTGGCCTACGCCGCCAATGACGTCGCCTATCTGCATCAACTGAAGACGGCGCTGGATCAGATGCTGGCGCGCGAAGGCCGCACGCATCTGGCGAAGGCGTGCTTCGATTTCCTTCCCACGCGCGCGGAACTCGATCTCGCCGGTTGGGAAGAAACCGACATCTTCGCGCATTGAATGGTGTGCGCCGTTCTCAACCTCCTCATGCTGAGCCTGTCGAAGCATGAGGACGCGCTGACAGACTTCCAATCCTCACCCTTCGACAAGCTCAGGGTGAGGAGATCGGATAGGTCGCCGCGTCGAATCCCGCCATCAGTTTGACTAGCGTTGGCCTAGCAGGGCGGAAGATTCTTAGGCACCGCTTTGGCAGCAGGCAATGTAACGCCTTCACCATCAAAGCTGCCTTGCAGCGCTGTAGCGCTGACAGTCCCGCGGAATTCGTGCGGGAGGTCGCCTTTGAATCGAAAGCGCAGTTTTCCATTGACTTGGTCGTATTTGACCCCGCGCGCAGTGGCCTTGCCATCAGGACCAGAATCATTGAAGTCAACCACAACCTTCATGGCACCGCGCTGACGGGTAATCGTCACTCGATAGTCAGACATGTCTCCGCCATCGCTCTCGCACAAACTGGAAAAAACGACGGAGCCGTCTTTTGGCAGTGGGTCGGCAACTGATGGGATGGTCCCGGCCATCAACGCGAAAAGCACAGCACGATTAAGCAGCCCCTTCATCGCCTTCCCCTCGGTCAGCTTCACAATATCGCCAATAGGACAGTGCGTCTTGGCCCAGGCCCGCCTTCCGGCCGCTCGCCCAAGCTCGCGGCGTTCGTCGCTCTCGCAGGTCCACTGGACCTGCTCACGCGCTTCGCGCGCCGCTCCTCACCCCCTTGCGTGCGCGGCACGCTGGCGGGGGAGGTGGCCATGAGCCACCGCTCGCAGGCGCTTAGGCGTAAGCCGTAGCGCCAAGAGCAAAGCTGCGAAGGCCGGAGGGGGTAAACATAGAAGGCGGAGCCGCAAGTCCCTTGCAGGTCCGCCTTCCTTAAGCCAGAATCTGGCACGAAATTCGCATCCGGGCAGCGGTCGCCAAAAGGCCATGTGGAACCCGGAGCGGTGGGGCGCTCTTTTGATTTTTACTTAGCTTATCAAAGGGTTACATGGCGCCGGTCAAGACTAAGCTTCAGGCTGTTGAAGACAGCCCCGCATCCGATTTGGCGGCCGCCCAGCGTGTGCTCAGTTTCGCCGCCGATGCCCTCACAAGCCTTGGCGCGGCCCTGGATGGCGAGTTCACGCGGGCGGTGACCACCATTCTGGCGGCGCCGGGCCGCGTGATGGTGAGCGGGATGGGCAAATCCGGCCACATCGCCCGCAAGATTGCCGCCACGCTCTCGTCCACCGGCACGCCCGCCTATTTCGTCCACCCTGCCGAGGCCAGCCACGGCGATCTGGGCGCGATCACCCGCCAGGACGTGCTGCTGATGCTCTCCTGGGGCGGCGAGACGGCGGAACTTTCCGATCTCATCACCTATGCGAAACGCTTCGGCATTCCCCTGATCGGCATTGCCAGCAACGCCGACTCCACCCTGATGCAGGCCGCCGACGTGAAGCTGGCGTTGCCCCGCGCGCCCGAAGCCTGCCCGATGGGGCTGGCGCCCACCACCTCCACCACCATGATGCTGGGTCTGGGCGACGCGCTGGCGGTGGCCTTGATGGAGAGGAGGGGCTTCAACGCCGACCAGTATCGCGACCTTCATCCTGGCGGCTCCTTGGGCCGCGCCCTGATCCGCGTCTCCGATCTGATGCATGGCGGTGCTGAGGTGCCGCTGGCCCGCGAAGACGCCGCCATGCGCGACGTGCTCCTGATGATGGCCGAGAAACGTTTCGGCTGCGTGGGCATCGTCAATGGCGAAGGCGCGCTCACCGGCATCATCACCGACGGCGACCTGTCGCGGCACATCGACGGCGACAATTTCTTGGGGAGGGCGGCGCGCCAGGTGATGACCAGAAATCCCAAGATCGCCAGCCCCGATCAGTTGGCCGCGGAAGCGCTGGCCTTCATGAACGAGAAGAAGATTACCCGCCTGTTTGTGCTGCCCGAGGGCGGCAAGACGCCCATCGGCATCCTCCACATTCACGACTGCCTGCGCGCGGGGCTGGGATGAGCGTCAAGAGCGCACATACCGAGCCGCGCCGGGCCGAACCCCGGAGAGACTGGTCGGCGCGCGTGCGCTCTTCTTCCATGGATGCGCTGCGCTACACCCGGTTCGTGGGCGTGATGAAGCGGGCGCTGGCCGCGGCAGCGTTCGCGGTGATCGCCGCGGTCCTGGCCTTCTTCTTCGTCTCCCGCCAGCCGGCCAAGGTCTCGATGACCTATGAGCGGCTGAGTGCGATCAAGAACGACCTCACCATGACCAGGCCGCAACTGACCGGCGCCGACGCCAAGGGCCACCCCTTCACCATCACCGCCGACCAGGCCATCCAGGACATCAAGAATCCCAAGCGCGCGCGCCTTAACAAGGTCGAGGCCGATCTCACCCTCGACAATGACGGCTGGCTCAACGTCAACGCCGCGCGCGGGCTGGTGGACATGCTGGCCGGCAGCCTGCTGCTCAATGGCGGGATCGATGTCTATTCCGACAGCGGTTATTCCTTCCACAGCGAAGCGGCATGGCTGGACCTCAAGAAATGGATCGTCTGGGGCGATCATCCCGTGACCGGGCAGGGCCCGATGGGGACCATGCGCGCCGACCGTTTCCATTACGACCGGGGCACCCACCAGCTCACCCTGGATGGCGATGTCCACATGATGATCATCGGGAAGAAGAAGGCATGAAGCGTACAGTTTTGGTATTGCTTCTTGCCGCCACGCCGGCCTTTGCCGCCACGCCGTCGCCCGCCCGGTCGCCGCTTTTGTCGAAGCACGACTCCAATGCCCCCATCAACATTTCCGCCGACAAGTTCGTCGCCGACAGCAACGCCAAGACCGGCACCTGGACCGGCAATGTGGTGGTGATCCAAAGCGACATGCGCATGCGCGCCAACAGCGTGCGCCTCAATGTCACCGGCAAGGACAACAAGCCCGACAAGATTTTCGCCAACGGCAATGTGGTGGTGGATTCGCCCAACAGCGGCACCGTCACCGGCGACGATGGCGTCTATGACGTGGTGGCGCACACCGTCACCATGACCGGCAAGGTGGTGCTCACCAAGGACAAGGACGTGATGCGCGGCACCAGGCTCACCGTCAATCTCGACACCGGCAAGGCGACCTTGGGCGCGGGCAAGGTACCGGGTTCGCCCAACGCGCAAACCGGCGCCCAAGGAAATGGCAGAGTGCAGGGCATCTTCACGCCGCCCCCATCAGGCAAAGACAGCGGCAAAGCGGCAAAACCCGATTAGGGGTTCGTTAAGCACAAATAGGCATGATTTTTGTATGACGTTCGATGACCGCAGCGAAAACCAGGATTCAGGCCCCGCCGAGACGGGGGGCGCCCATCGCCCGCGCGTGATCGACGGCGGCAAGGGCCTGGTCGCCACCCGCATCGGCAAAAGCTTCAACAAGCGCCCCGTGGTGCGTTCGGTCAGCCTGTCGGTCCGCCGCGGCGAAGTGGTGGGCCTGCTCGGCCCCAACGGCGCGGGCAAGACCACCTGCTTCTACATGATCTCCGGCCTGATCCATGCCGACACCGGCTCGGTCGAAGTGGACGGTCACGACGTCACCAAACTTCCCATGTATCGCCGCGCGCGGCTGGGCATCGGTTATCTGCCGCAGGAGGCCTCGATCTTCCGCGGGCTGACCGCCGAACAGAATATCCGCGCCACCGCCGAATTGATCGAGCCCGATCCCCAGCGCCTGGAAGCGGCGGTGGAAGAGCTTCTGGCCGAGTTCGGCATCACCCATATCCGCAACACCCCGGCCATCGCGCTTTCGGGCGGCGAACGCCGCCGGGTCGAGATCGCCCGCGCGCTGGCGACGCATCCGTCCTATATCCTGCTGGACGAACCCTTGGCCGGCATCGATCCCATCGCGGTGGGCGAAATCCGCGACCTGGTCCGTCATCTCAAGGACCGCGGCATCGGTGTTCTGATCACCGACCATAACGTCCGCGACGCGCTCGAGATCATCGACCGCGCCTATATCCTGCACGACGGCCAGGTGCTGAAGGAAGGCACGCCTTCCGACATCGTGAACGACCGCGATGTGCGCCGCGTCTATCTGGGCGAGAAATTCTCGCTCTAGCCCCTTAAGGCGATCATCATGGCTCTGGGGCAAAGATTGGAGATACGGCAGGGCCAGTCCCTGGTGATGACGCCGCAATTGCAGCAGGCCATCAAGCTCCTGCAATTGTCGAACATCGAGCTGGCGGAATATTGCGAAGCCGAACTTGAAAAAAATCCTCTCTTGGAGCGCGACGAAAGCGTGGCCGCTCCCGAGCGCGAAAGGGTGGAACCCGACAACCCGTCCGAGCGCGCCGACGAAAGCCTGGCGCGGGAGGATTTCTCCAAGGTCAGCGAACTCGACCGCTCCGCCCAGGACAATATGTATGACGGCAGCGAGGAAGCCCGCCCCGCCCCCCCCGACGGGGCCCAAGGTCCCCAACTGGCCGATTGGAGCCAGGTGAAGGCGGGCGGCTCGTCCTCGTTCGACGGCGACGAGGACGGACTTGAAACCACGCTCGCCGGCGCCTCGACCTTGAAGGATCATCTGGAAGCCCAGGTGGCGATCGCGGCGCTCACCCCCGACGACCGCCTGATTGCGCTGGCCTTGATCGACGCCATCGACGAGACCGGCTATGTGCGGGGCGAACTCGCCGACATCGCGGCCCGGCTGGGCACCGAGATCGAGGACGTGGAGGCGGTCCTGGGCGTGGTCCAGGGCTTCGATCCGGTGGGTGTGGCGGCGCGCGACCTGGCTGAATGTCTCTCGCTGCAATTGAAGGCCAAGGACCGGCTCGATCCCGCCATGGCCCAGCTTCTCACCCGGCTCGATCTTCTGGCCCGGCGCGAGCTTCAGGCGCTCTCTGCCGTCTGCGGCGTGGATGGCGAAGACATTTCCGACATGATCGCCGAGATCCGCGAGCTCAATCCCAAACCCGGCCTGGCGTTCGGCGCCGAGCCGGTGGCCCCCGTGATCCCCGACGTGTTCGTGGCCGTGGGACCGGATGGCGACTGGCTGGTGGAGCTCAATTCCGACACGCTGCCCCGGCTTCTGGTC
>DATNFZ010000139.1:0-5788 GCA_035606155.1 Rhizomicrobium sp.
GTCCGAAAGAGCCCGGCCGCTGACAAGATGAATCCCGTACAGGGAAAAGAAATTCGGCCCCACCGGGATTGTATGGAACATGCGCGTCCCGGCCGCACCCGGTATCTCGACCGTGCTGTTCCAGTTGGAGCCGGAAAAGGGCGTGTTTCCCGAAAGCGATGCGCCTTTAAGGGCCGGATCGGCATCGAGGGCGCGGAACAGGCCTTCGCGGGCCGCTTCCGAAAGCCCCTGAGTGTAGATCACCACGATCCCATCCCGATCGAGGCCGAGGTCGATGGCGCGGGCATAGGAGATTTGCGCGAACACCACAAGGGCGGCGATGCCCAACCCGATCGAAACGGCGAACTGCATCACCACTAGTATCGTGCGCAGCAAGCCCGAGCCGGATTGTCCGTTTGCATTTGTGCGAAGCGTCAAAGCGGGGTGAAAGCCCGAAAGTACCAGCGCCGGATAGAATCCCGCCAGCACGCCGGCCAAGATGGCCATGCCCATCAGCGTCAAAAGCAGCGGCCATTCGGCGAGATAGTGTAGCTGGATGGGCTTGCCCAGCATCTGGTCATAGAGCGGAAGCAGTATCTCCACCAGCGCCAGTGCGAGGATGAGAGATACCAACGCCATCAGGACCGACTCGCCGAGAAACTGTGTCACCAACTGGCTGCGGCGGGCGCCTACCACTTTGCGCAGCGAAATTTCCCGCGCCCGCGCCATCGCCCGGGCGGTGGCGAGGTTAGTGAAATTGAAGCAGGCGATAAGCAGGATCATGGCGCCGACCGCGATGAATCCGTAGACCGTGGCCCAGTTTCCTCCCGGCGTCATGCCGCCATAGCGGTCGGTGGAAAGATGATCGTCACGGAAGCGTGTAAGTGTGAGCCGCAAATCCTGACTCCCTCGAACGGTCAGGCCCATCGTCTTCCTGGGATCGAAGTTACGGTCGATCAGCGCAGGAAGCTTGGCCTCGACCTTCCGCGCGTCGGCGCCCGATTGAAGCTCTACATAGCCGTAGCCATGGCTGTTCGACCATATTGTCTTTTCCGTCGGCGCCTCGGGATATGCGGCGGAGGTGTCGGGAATGAATACGTCGCCTGAAAGCTGGGTATTATGCGGCAGATCGCGTGTTATTCCGGTCACCATCACCGTTGCTTCGCGGACGATACAGTCGCCGGAAACATTGCGCCCCGATAAGCAGCGCCCACCCACTTTGAGCATCTGCCCGATAGCGGCCTTGGAAGCGAAATATTTGCGCGCCGCCCTTTCGGAGATCACCGCGGATTCAGGCTGGGTCAAAAGGCTCGAACGATTCCCCGCAACCAGTGGAAGCTGGATGATCTGGAAGAAGTTGGGACTCACCACATTGACTTGATCGAGGAATTGGCGATCCCCCGTCGTCACTGTCATCTGATAATTTTCAAGATGGACGGCGGCCCTGACTTCCGGCATCTGGGCCAGCATCGCATCCGCGGCCGGGTAGGTTGTGTTGGCGGTGCGTAGCGGGGGTTGACCTGCGTTAAAGTAAGTCACTTCGACGCGATAGAGATTTTCCGTTCCCGGAATCCACCGGTCGTATGAAAGCTCATCCCGCACGAACAGGATGATGAAGATCGCGCAAGCAAGCCCCACCGTGAGGCCCGCGATGTTGATGAAGCTGTAGAGCTTGTGGCGGGTGAAATTCCGCAGCGCCGTGATCAGGTAGTTGTGAAACATCCCGGCTCCCCCGGTCATCTGCGGATTCTAGTCATTTATCAGCAAAACTCGTGCCGAGAAGTTGTGCAAATGAAATCAACGGCTTGACGAACTCAAAGGCCGCACGAATGTCCGGCATCGGACATTAGTGCCCGGAAACGTACATTCGCGATCATGCTATTGAAACGTGAATCGTGAGTCGGCCCAATCACCCTTCGGCGAGGTAAATTATGACCCAGGCGCAAAAATTTGCTCCCGCCGAGGCCGGCCAGGAAGCGCCCGATCTTCGCCTATTCGTCTTCGCGCTCTTCTTCATCTTCGGCGGCATCACCAGCCTCAACGATGTCCTGATCCCCAAGCTCAAGGAGCTGTTCACCCTGTCCTATGCCCAGGTGATGCTGGTGCAGTTCTTCTTCTTTGCCGCTTATTTTTTCATCTCGATTCCCGCCGCCGCCATCGTCAAGCGCATGGGCTATATGCGCGCCGCCGTGGTGGGGCTTCTCACCATGATGGCGGGTTGCCTTTTGTTCGTGCCGGCCTCGTTCTCCGCCGTGTTCGAGATTTTCCTTTTCGCGCTGTTCGTGCTGGCAACCGGCATCACCATCATCCAGGTGGTGACCAATCCCCTGATCTCGCTTCTGGGCAAGCCCGAGACGGCCCATAGCCGCCTCACCTTCGCCCAGGCCTTCAATTCCCTGGGCACCATGATCTTTCCCTATGTGGGCTCGGTCTTGATCCTGCGCTCGCTCAACACGGTGGATCCAGCGGCGCTTTCCGGCACGGCGCTCGCCTTTTTCCGCCGCCAGGAAACGCGCACCGTCGCCGAATCGTATGTGGGATTGGCGGTGGTTCTGGCCCTCCTTGCCTGGCTGGTCTGGCTCCGCCGCGACCGGCTGGCGGAGACCATTTCGCGCCACGCCGACATCCTCAGATCCTTCGACCTGCTCAAGCGTCCCCGCTTCGCCTTCGGCACCGCCTGCATCTTCCTCTATGTGGGCGCGGAAGTGGCGATCGGGTCCTTGATCGTCAATTACCTGGAGCAGGCCAGCACGCTCGGGTTGGCCGCCGAAGACGCGGGCAAGCATGTGCCCTTTTACTGGGGCGGCGCGCTGGTCGGGCGTGTCATCGGCTCCTATGTCTTGCGTCAGGTTTCGCCCGGCAAGGTACTGGCCTTCAATGCCGGCATGGTGGTGGTGTTGATCCTGATCTCGGCCAACAGCGCGGGCCTGGTGTCAGGCTGGTCGCTGCTCGCCATCGGCTTGTTCAACTCCATCATGTTTCCCACCATCTTCTCGCTGGCGTCGGAAGGGTTGGGTCCTCGCGCCGCCGACGGCTCGGGGCTTCTCTGCGTCGCCATCGTGGGCGGCGCCATCGTGCCCTTGATCACGGGACGCGCCGCCGACCTGATGGGCCTGAAGGCGTCGCTGGTGGTGCCCGCGATTTGCTATCTGGGAATCCTGGGTTTCGGCCTTTTCGCCCGCCATGCGGTCAAGGCCGCCCCGCTCAAGATGGCTTCGTCACACTGAAGCAGCCTTGCGGAACGCTTTCGCTTCCAGATATTGCCAGAACAACAGGCCCGGCACGCCGATGGCAAGATCGCGCGCGCGCCTGGCCAGCGAAAAAGCGATACCGCGCGCCGGCGCAATGCCGAAAGCCATACCCACCAGCGCATAGCCCGCCTCCTGCACGCCAGCGGCGGCCGGCACCATGAAGCCCAAAGTGCGAAAGGTTGTGCCCAGGGCATCGATCACCAGCGCCTCGACCACGCTCACCTGCACCCCCATCAGGTGAAAAGTCACCCAGGCTTCCAGGGCGCCGAAGAACCACATCGCCAATTGGATGGCGGCGGCGGGCAGGAAACGGTCCCAGGCGAAATAATGGTTGAGGTCAAGCCCTGTTAGGTCCGTGCCGGGAAGAAGGTTTGCCACCATGCGATGCGTCGTGTTCGCGAACCAGGCGAACAGGCGTTGACGGAAGAGCAGCGCCACGATCGATCCCGCCACGATCAGGACCAGAGCCAGCAAAGCCGGCCAGATCATCCTGTCGCCGGGCAAGAGCGCAATCAGGCACAGGATCGCGGTCAGCACATAGGGCAATTTCGCGACGAATTCGGCGGTCAAGTCGCCCACCAGCGACAGCGCACTCACCGAAAGCGGAGTACCGCCCAGATGCGCCGCGCGCAGCCCCGAGATGTAGCCGCCGATCTGGGAAAAGGGCAGCACTTCTCCCACGGAGTCGCGCACCAGCCTGGCGGCAACGAACACGCGGGGCGAAGCCGCGCCCCGCCCCACCGACCACCAGGCAAGCCCCATCGCCACGATCACCGGGACATGCAACAAGGTGATGACGACGAAGCCGCCCCAACCCAGCGCCCCCAAGGTCTGGATCACTTCGTTCATGCCGGCGCGGATCGCCAGAAAGGCGAGCGCGGCGATGCCGACGACGAAGATGGCGTATTTCAGGAAACGCATGTCCCCGGCGGACCCTTGGGTAGCACCGGATCAATGCACTCTGGCGGCGCTCGCTTCCGGCGTGACGTGAAAGGCTTGCATATAGCGGGCGAAGCGCCGGTTCAAGTCATGCGCATCGAGCCCGAATTCCCTCAAACTGTAGCGCGGATGGCGCCGGCGATAGAGCCGCGGCCGCTTCAGCCATTGCCGCATGCGGGTTTCGACCCCGGCCGAAAGCGCCATGGCGCAGTGGCTGTAGAGCGCCTTGATGGTTTCGATCGGGCGGGCGACGACCTGGCGATAATGGAGATGGAGGATGTCCGGATCCTGCCCTGCCGCCCAGGCCATTTCCTCGGTGCTTTCGACCAGCCGCGCGCTCACCTGGGTGCCCAACGCCTTGCGGTCGACATGGCGGGTGAAGGGCTTGTGCAGCAATTCCGCCAGCTTGACGCAGGACGCCACCACGCAAAGCGGATCGCGGTGCAGGAAGACGAAGCGCGCATCGGGATAAGCGCTTTTGATCGCGTCCATGGCGAACACATGATCGGGCGCTTTCAGCACCCAGCGCCGCCGGCCGTTTTCGTTCATCGGCGCCTGTGCGTCCAGATGCTGGAGGAAGCGGCGATGGAAGCGGAATGCGTCATGATGCCCATACCCTTCCAGCCAGTTCAGATAGGAGGGAATGCGATGGGTGGTGTCGAAGCGCAGGCTTTGGAACACTTGCGCGGTGATGTCGGTGCATTCCTGCGGCGCGTCGGCGGTGATGGGATGCAGCGCCGCGACACCGGGCGATAGAAGCCGGAACAGGGCGAATTCGGCATCCACTTCCAGCCGCCTGAGATCGAGGCCCAATATGGGGTTGGGATAAGGATACATGCATTGCCAGGAGCGCGGCACCGCCAAGGCTGGATCCTGGGCCAACAGCATATGCAGGAAGGTGGTGGCGCTGCGCGGCAGGCCGGTGATGAAGATGGGTTGTTCGATGGGCCGTTCGGTGATCGACGGGTCCTTGTCCTCGGCCTCGTCCAGCGTGATGAGGTTGGCGAGGCTCCGCGACACGTCGAAATGGACGGCGCGGCGGCCGAAGCGCGAAAGATCGGCTTCCTCTTCATAGGCGCGGAGCAGCCGCTGCAACGGTTCGATGAAGGAATGATCCGAGAAATCGCGCCGTCCTGAACGCTCCAGCGCCAGCTCCATCAGATGATAAGCGTCGAACGGCCGCCGGGCAGCGTGGTTTGGTTCGACAAATAGGGCTTTTCCGGCGTCGCAATCGACCAAGGGCGTTCCCCATCGCCGCAGCGCCCCGGCGAGCAGGCCCATCCCTCGACACCTTATTTTGTCAAACGCAGAGTCTTTTTAAGAGTTCCCCGGGCTTGTCGGTCCCTCCGGCCTTCGCATCGCAAGCGGTGGCTCACGGCCACCTCCCCTTCGCGCCGAAGGGGAGGACGGACCTCGGCTGGATTAAAAGAAAAACCCCCGCCGAAAGATTCCTGCGGGGGGTTCTTAGAACAACAAGCATTAGCCGTTATCGGGAAGCGTGTAGCAAATATATTCGCCCGAATAATCGCCGCCCGACACCGCGACGATGATGTATTGCTTGCCGTTGACCATATAGGTCATGGGTGAGCCCGACTGTCCGGCCGGCATCAGCACATTGC
>DATNFZ010000140.1:0-8522 GCA_035606155.1 Rhizomicrobium sp.
GCAATGTGCTGATGCCGGCCGGACAGTCGGGCTCACCCATGACCTATATGGTCAACGGCAAGCAATACATCATCGTCGCGGTGTCGGGCGGCGATTATTCGGGCGAATATATTTGCTACACGCTTCCCGATAACGGCTAATAGTTCTGTCATCATCGAAATGAAGGGAAACGGCCCCCCAGACGGGGCCGTTTCTTTTTCCCCGCCGCTGGAACTGCCACGCCCGATCCTTTATTTCAGCATCACAGTTTCAAGGCGATTTGCGCAAAGGAATAATCCAATGGTCAGCGCGGCAAAATCAGGCGACTTCTCGATCGGCGGCAAGGCAAAAGTCCATCGCCTGGGTTTTGGCGCCATGCGCGTCACCGGCAAGGGCATATGGGGCCCGCCTGCGGATAAGGCCGAAGCGCTGGCCACCTTGCGGCGGCTGCCGGAGCTGGACGTGAACTTCATTGACACCGCAGACGCCTACGGACCGGACGTTTCGGAGAATCTGCTCCGTGAG
The DNA here is from genome assembly GCA_035606155.1 of Rhizomicrobium sp. Taxonomy (GTDB): domain Bacteria; phylum Pseudomonadota; class Alphaproteobacteria; order Micropepsales; family Micropepsaceae; genus Rhizomicrobium. The sequence goes on from DATNFZ010000140.1 coordinate 505, forward strand.
GCGCTTCATCCTTACAAGGGGCTTCTGATCGCCACCAAGGGCGGTCTCACCCGTTCGGGCCCCGAGCAATGGCGCAACAACGGAAATCCGGATTATTTGATCAATGCCGCCAAGGAAAGCCGCGAGCGGCTCAAGGTCGAGACCATCGCCCTGTGGCAATTGCATCGCATCGATCCCAAGGTGCCGCGTGGTGAGCAATTCGCCGCCATCAAGGAACTTTTGGAAGACGGCGTGATCGCCCAGGTGGGCTTGAGCGAAGTCTCGGTGGAAGACATCGAGGCGGCACGCAAAGCCTTTCCCGTCGCCACGGTGCAAAACCGCTACAATCTGGTGGATCGCGGCAGCGACGATGTTCTCGATTATTGCGAAAAGCACGCCATTGGCTTCATTCCCTGGTATCCGTTGGCGGCGGGGGACCTGGCGCAGCCGGGCTCGCTTCTGGACGGCATCGCCAGGAAGCACGGCGCAACGCCGGCGCAGATCGCATTGGCCTGGATCTTGAAGCGCAGTCCCGTGATGCTGGCTATTCCCGGCACCGGCAAGGTCAAACATCTGGAAGAGAATGTTGCGGCGGCGGAGATCGTCCTCAGCGAAGAGGATTTCCAGGCGCTGGACGGCCACGTGAAGGCGCGCGCGCTGGCCTAAAACCTCATTGCCTCCAGGCTTTCGGGATCGGACAATAACGCCACCCAGTCTTGCCGGGTGAAGGCGCCTGTCTCGCGCCGGCGCGCCGCCTCGGCCAACGCGGCCAGTTGGGCGCGGGGCATTTCCTGCAAAGGCGGCGCTTCTTTCAACAGCCTCAGATGCAGCGCCATGATGGACGGATCGTCCAGAACCAGATGGCGATAATCTGACGCGTGCGCCTCGCGCCGCATCAGCAATTGTTGCGCGTGGCTGAGCACGGCAATGCTCATGGTTTCGCTGGGCACCAGAAAGGTCCGCCCCCGCGCCAGCGCTTCGCCCAGCCGCAAGCTGGACGTGATCTCCACCAGGGGGATGGCTAAGATCAATCCGACCAGCAAGGGCAGGAACCAGGGCAGGCTTGCGGGCGCGAACCGATAAAGCCCGTACGCCGCGCCCACGCCGATCAACATGTGCACGCCGAATGACTTTGCCACCAACCAGAAGGGCAGGGCGCGGTCATTGCGGGTCTGGGTGGCCCAGCCGGTCGCGCGGCCCGCCAGGATGGAAAGCATGAACCAGCTATGCGCCAGCATCGCCACCGGCGCGAACAAGGTGGCGAACAGGCTTTCCAGCAGCACCGAGCGCATCACCGCAAATGCGCCGCCATGCTCCTTGAGCGAAGCGGGCTGAGTAAAGAGAACCATTGTCGCCAGAAGTTTGGGCGCATAGAGCAGCACCAAGGTGGCGGTGGTGAGTTGCAACAGCGGCACCGCCTGGGGGACCATCAGCGCCAATTCCGGCCGGCGTCCCACATAGGTGAAAGCCTCGATCCCGGAAGGTAAAAACATTTCCAATCCCGACACGATCAGCAGCAACAGCCATAGCGGCGAAGCCAGATAGGACATGATGCCCATCGCCATGTTCAGCCGTGACGGCATCTTCAATCCTTGCGCCAACAGCACGCGAGCATGTTGCAGATTGCCTTGCATCCAGCGGCGGTCGCGTTTGAGATGGTCATAGGCGGTGGGCGGCGGCTCCTCATAGCTGCCGCCCAGATCCGGGGCCATCCAGACTTGCCAACCCGCCCGGAGCAAAAGCGCGGCTTCGACAAAATCGTGGCTCATGATTTCCCCGCCAAAGGGGGCGCGGCCGGGCAGCTTGGGCAAGCCGCTGCTCGACTGGAAGGCGCGCACGCGGATGATGGCGTTATGGCCCCAGTAATTGCCTTCCGCGCCTTGCAGCCACGCGAGGCCGGCATTGTAGGTGGGGCCATAGGCGCTGGAGGCGAATTGCTGGATGCGGGCAAAGCAAGTACTGCGGCCCACCAAGGTCGCGGGCGCCTGGATCAACCCGGCTCTGGGATTGGCGTCCATCAGCCGGACCAGCGCTTCCAGCGTCTCGCCGCTCATCACACTATCGGCGTCCAGCACCACCATGTAATCATAGGCCGCGCCCCAATTCTCGCAGAAGTCCTGGATGTTGCCGCTCTTGCGGCCGACATTGCGGTGGCGGTGGCGATAGAAGATGCCCGCATCGGGCGCCAGCTCCTGGCGCAGCCTTTGCCACGCCACTTCCTCGGCCACCCAGTTGGCGGGATCGGTGGAGTCGCTGAGGATGAAGAAATCGAAGCCCGGCGCGCCCTGGAGCGAATCGAAGATCGCCTGGACGCCGGAAAAAACCCGGTCCACATCTTCATTGTAAACCGGCATCAGGATGGCGGTGCGCGAGGTGATGGGCTGATCGCTTTTAGCCAGCCCCAACAGCGTCGCGCCGGTCAGCCGGGCGAAGACGCCGAAGACCGCCAGCCAGAACGAAATGGTTACCCAGCCGAACAGGATGGCGAACAGGATCAGGAACAGCGTTTCGAGCGCGTCAATGCCGTCGACGCGCAGGACCTGGTAAAGCTTGAAGACCGCGCCGGCGGTTGAAAGGACAACCAGGAATAGAAAAAGCCATCGCCGGACAGCGATGTCAGACACGGCGCTTGTCAGCCGTTACCGGCTGACGCGTCGCAGGCTGCGTCTCGGCCATTAACCAGGCTGCGCCTGCGGCGGCAAGGCGCGGCAAGGTCCAGGGGGTCAAGGGCTGCTCCGGCATGGGAACGAAACTACGGGGAGGAACATTGGCGGGGATCAACTCGCCTTGCAAAAGAAATACGTCGCGATCCATGAACGCCAAAGCCCTCTCAAAAGGTCCGGAGGACTTGAAGATGGGCGAACATTACGGCGAAATCATGGATCAGGCGGGGAGAATTCGCGGTCCTAATCACGGGAAGCACTTGCCCCAACTTTTCCACCTTTGCCCCCTATGGCCAGTTGGCGGGAGCCTGACACATGAATCCTTTCGACCGACGTGACGTGATCGCCGGGCTTGCCGCCTTGGGGCTGCTTCCGGCATCCGCCCGGGCGGCCGAGCCGGGCCCCGGCCTCAAACTGGGACCGCCCCGGCCTTTCAGCTTTGAAGCCTTGCGCGCCCAGGCGAAAAAGCTGGCCGGACAGACCTATCAACCCGTCGAGGCCCCCGCGAAAGCCATTATCCAGAGTGTGGATTTCGACAAGGTCCAGAAAATTCGCTTCCGGCCGGAGGATGCACTCTGGCACGGCGTCAAGGGCGCCGACCCGATCGCCTTCTTCCACCTCAACAAATATTCCGGCGATCCGGTGGAGATTTTTGCCCTCCAGGCCGGCTCCGACGCCAAGGAGGTGGCACGCCAGGTGATTTATTCCTCGGATTATTTCGACTACAGCAATTCCGGCCTCGACCCCAAGCCGCTTGCCAAGCTGGGTTTTGCCGGCTTTAGGGTGATGGAAAGCCAGACGTCCCCGATCGATTGGCTGGCCTTCCAGGGCGCCAGCTATTTCCGCTCCTCCGGCCAGGACGAACAATATGGCGCCTCCGCGCGGGGCATCGCCATCAACACCGCGCTTCAAACGGCAGAGGAATTCCCCCGCTTCTCCCAATTCTGGCTCCAGGAAAATGGGCCGCAGGTGATCATCCATGCGCTGCTGGAAGGACCCAGCGTCACCGGCGCCTACAAATTCGAATGTGTGAAAGATACAAAGGGCGGCGCGGTGGTGATGAACGCTCATTGCGATCTCTTCTTCCGCGCCGATATCACCCGCCTTGGAATCGCGCCGCTCACCAGCATGTACTGGTATGGCGAGAATGAGCGCGGCAAGGCGGCCGATTGGCGTCCGGAGATTCACGACAATGACGGGCTGGCGCTCTGGACCGGCAAGGGCGAACGCATCTGGCGGCCCCTGATCGATCCGCCCAGCCTTCAGACCAATTCGTTTGTTGACGTCAACCCCAAGGGATTCGGCCTGATGCAGCGCGACCGCGACTTCGCGGACTATCAGGACGACGGCGCCTTTTACAACAAACGTCCCGGCATCTGGGTCGAGCCCAAGGGCAATTGGGGCGCGGGCTCGGTGCAGTTGGTGGAAATTCCCACCGATGACGAGACCCACGACAACATCGTGGTCTATTGGCGGCCCGACAAGGACGTCAAAGCAGGCGATGCGCTGAGCTTCGATTATCGGCTCTATTGGCAGGACGCCGAGCCCAATTACCCCAAGAACCTGGCAAAGGCAGTCGCCACCCGCATCGGCCGCGGCGGCATTCCCGGTCAGCCGCCGCCGCCCAACAAGCGCAAATTCGTCATCGACTGGCAGGGCGGCGGCCTCGACCAGTTGCAGCAACGCTATGACATCGCCCCGGTGATCAATGTCTCAAACGGAAAAGCCGATGGGGCCTATGTGATCAAGGTGGTGGGTACCGACCGCTGGCGTTCCCTATTCGACATCACGCTTGACGGCAAGGCGCCGATCGATCTGCGCTGCTATCTCAAGCTGGGCGACAAGACGCTCACGGAAACGTGGATTTATCAGTATTTCCCTTGATCCCCAGCGCGTTCGGGATGCTTGCGGCAATGTTGGCAACCGAAAGGGAATTCTTGTCCACGCCGGCCGGGACCAGGTCGCCCGTCTGCCAGGAGAAGAACAGCAGCACCGTGTGATTGGTCTGATGCGAGACGCCGTATTGCGGATCCGAGGTGGCGATCAGCTTCCCAGTATGGGCGTCATAGCCGGTGGCCACGAATTTGGCGACGCCCTTGTCCTGCGAAGTTTTGAACAAGGCGATCTCCGGCACCGAGAGCGAGGTGCCGATGGGAAAGAATGGCAACTGCAGCGCCGGAATGCCGATCAGAAGCGCCTTTTCGTCGGTGGAAAGCGCGCCGGACGCCACCGTGACGACGGCCTCGGCCTCCTTGCGGTCATCGACCACGGCCAGGCCCTGGCGCAGGAATTGGGTGCGGATCGCATTGAGCGCGTAACCGCTGTCATAGCCCTGGAAATATTGGGGATCGATGAACACTTTGGTGTTCTTGGGAATCTCCAGCGACAGCTCGCTGGCGGCGCGGTCTGCCGCCGTCGAGATCAACAACTGTTCGGTCGCGGTGCGCTGGGGAACGCTGGCGCGCTCGGTGGTGCAGGCGGCAAGCCCCAGGCTCGCTGCAACCACCAACAACAGTCCCATCCGCGGGCTTTGCTTTGGACTTGGCTTTGTCGCGGTCCCTGGGCGCGGACCCGCCCAATTATTATTGGCGTCTCTGGCGCCACTCGGAAAACCGCCGCACACTTTTCCTGGAACCGCTCTGAGCGGCATCTTCGACAGCCCTTTCTCCCCTCGGCTTCCGCCAAACTGGCATATCGACGTCCGAACGTGAACCGAAAATTTGACGTTACGAGTTTTTCAGGCGAGCGTCGCGGCCCGCGGAACTTTTTGCGCCGGAAAGATTTCGTAAGAATGTTGATGAGGACATGACGATGACGGGCGGGCGCTGGCTGGTGGCGGGGTTGGCGTTGGCCGCCATCCCGCTTTCCATCCTCCTGGTCGATCGTCCGCTTACGGAATTTCTTGTCGCCCATCCATTGCCGGGACTTGCGTTCCTGGTGCGGCTGCCGCGGCTCTTCTTCCTTCTGGCGCTGGTGGCGCCGTTTTTCGCGCCACAACTTTCCCGCACCGGCGATCCCGCATCCTGGCGCCGAGCCTTGCTCCTCATCAGTGTCAGTGTGCTGTGGAGCATGGCGGTGGTCGAACTGCTGCTGAAGCGCATCGCCGGGCGGCTTGGTCCGTTATTCTGGATTCGCGATCACGCCTACGGCTTTCATCTTTTTGCCGGCCGTAGTCCCCGCTTCCAATCCTTCCCTTCCGGCGAGGCGGCGCTCTTGATGGCGGTGATCGGCATCCTCTGGGTGATCTATCCCAAGGCGCGCTGGCTTTATGTGCTGGCGTTCATGGTGGAAAGCGTCGCACTCGTCACGCTCGAATGGCATTTCCTGTCGGATGTAATCGCAGGCGGCCTGATCGGCGCTTGCGGGGCGGCCCTGGCGTTCCGTTTTGTGCCGGCGAGGAAGGTTTAGTGGTGATGATGCAGCGCCGCGCGCTGCTGGCGCGCTGCGGGATGATGCACCACCATCGCCACCGGTATGGTGGCCACATAAATCAAGAGGCCGCCCGTGAGCGTGGCCCAGGGCCAGATGATCAACAGCATGGCCAGAATGCCGCCGCAGACGCCCGCCAGGAAGCGATGTTCGCGTTGCAGGCGCATATATTTGATGGATGGCGTGGGAAGCCGGCTCACCATCAAGGCCGAGGTGATGGCGATCATAGCGCCCGCGATCCAGGGCTCGCGCACGATTTCGCCATTCCACTGAAAGCTGATCAGCATGGGCAACAACATCATGCAGGCGGCGGCGGGCGTAGGCAGGCCGGTGAAATAGGGATTGGCCTTGGTGGCGCCTTCGTCGCGGACGCTCTGGACATTGAAGCGGGCCAGACGGACGGCGCTGCAAGCACAGAAGATCAAGGCCGCAATCCAGCCGCCCGCGCCCATCCGCGAGAGGCTCCAGACATACATGATCACGCCCGGCGCCACGCCGAAGCTCACCAGATCGGCCAGCGAATCGAGCTGCGCGCCGAAGCGGGTGTCGGCGCCGAACATGCGCGCCGCCCGTCCGTCCAGCATGTCGAAGATCATTGCCAGGACCACACAGGCGACCGCGGTGTGCCAGTCGGCGACCAGGGCAAAACGAATGGCCGTGGCTCCGCTGCAAAGCCCGAGCAAGGTGAGGGTCGAAGGCACCAGCTTGCTGATGGAAAGATCTTCCAGCCGTTCCAGCCTTGCCGCCACGATCTGCCGCGCCCGGGCCCGGCGCACGCCGCGCTCGCGTTTGGCCGGCGGCGTCTGCTGCTCTTCGCTCTCGCTCACGTCTCGAACCTTGCCAATATGGTTTCGCCCGCTCGCACGGTCTGGCCCGCATGGGCCAAAATCGCGGCTCCCGGCGGAAGATAGATATCTACCCGGCTGCCGAAGCGTATAATGCCAAATCGCGCGCCTCTCTGCACCCCCTGACCCTGGCTGAGATCGCAGACGATGCGCCTGGCCACCAGGCCCGCGATCTGCACCACGGCCAGGTCATGGGTTCCATCATCGCCTTGTGGGCGGATTCGGAGCGACATCCGCTCATTATGGATGCTCGCCTTGTCGAACGAGGCGTTGATGAACTTTCCGGGCCGGTAGGATTTGGCGAGCACCGTGCCCGAAACGGGGCTGCGGTTCACATGCACATTGAAGACATTCATGAAGATGGAAAGGCGCGGGCGCGGGTTTTCGCCCAATCCAAGTTCTATAGGCGGGACCGCGTCCATAACGGGCAACATACGCCCGTCGGCGGGACAGATGATCAAGCCGGGTTCCCTTGGCGTCACGCGCTCGGGATCGCGGAAAAACGCCACGCACCAAAGCGTCACGGGCAGAAGGATCACGCCCAGCCAGACGGAAAACAGGAACGCCAGGATATTGACCGCCGCGAACAGCGCGATGAACGGCCACCCTTCGCGATGGATGGGCAGCGTCACGGCAGATCGTCTTTCCGGTGCACGACGTTCAATGTGGGTTTCCTAAAAGCAAAAGGGGCGGCGATAGTGCCGCCCCTTTTGGGGATGGATCGCAGTCTTTAGGCGGCGCGGCCACCGCTGAACGGGAACGAACCGAAGGCGCCGGCCTTGACGCTGCCAGACAGCTTGTCGCCTTCCACGGTACCGGTAAATTCCAAGGTCATCGGCATGGGCGAGGTGATCGAACCCGACCAGGTCAAATTGTTGCCGTCGATCTTGCCGTTGGTGACAGGCTGGGTGCCTCCCATGGCGGTCTGGGTGCCGGTCAACGCATTGCCGTCGGCCTTGAGATCCAATGTGGCTTTCTGGGCCCCCATCGGCGAATTGATTGTGACTTCCCATTTTCCGTCGATGGCCATGCCTACTCTCTCCACTGAATGAGGGGGCATCTTTAAAGCCTCGAAGGGCCTGCGCAAAGCCCGCAAAAAACC
>DATNFZ010000141.1:0-3490 GCA_035606155.1 Rhizomicrobium sp.
TGCCTGGTTGCTTCGCCATTGTTTGTTTCCAAATCAGTGGACCATGAACAATTAGAACCGCCGCGCGAAATGGCGGTGAGTCAATCCTCACACGCATTTTTTCTTGCATGCAGGCTGACATATGTCAGCGGGTATGTCCTCGGGATAAGCGGGCATTCGCGGGAAGATGCGGGAATGCGTGGACTATTTGATGCCTGCGAAGGACGGGGATCAGGATAAATTTGATTCGGCGGACGGCGGCGGGCGATTGTTCGGCGTGTGCCGGGCGTCACTTCCTAGTTGACTGTGCAACCGCTCGCTCGTAGCTAAGGGCTACGCAGCGCAGAAGATGATATGTTGCTGCCTCCGACAATAGGACGAAGAGTCGATGCTTGCCGTCATTCGTGAAGGCAACAATTGTCTATGCGGCCGACACTGCCTCGATAGCCAATTGTAACACGCTTGAGATACAGTCAGGGCGCGGGGGGGCAATCATTGCCTTGGGGGCTAATTCCGGGGACACTATACATAATTTCCCTCACGAGAGATTGGGCCGATCGGTGTGGCCCGGACCTTTGCCGGGTCAAAATACGATCCAGGCGCCGGACAAAGTCAATTATGTATTGCGTCCCCGGAATTCGGAATTTCGGAATTTTCTTTGTCCCCGGAATCTTTTGCGCTTGCGTCCTGGCGCCTCCCTCGGCTGCTTTGCAGCCTCGAAGAGGCACTCAATTTTTCTAGGCGCGCAAAGCGCGCCAAGAAAAATTGGTGCGCCCTAGGGGAGTCGAACCCCTCTTGCAAGATTGAAAATCTTGAGTCCTAACCGATAGACGAAGGGCGCGGCCGGAAAGCCGGGGCTATACAGGGCCTTGGGGTTTCAGGCAAGCAGCCAAGTTGGCGCCTCACGCGCCCGCGGCCGCGGCGTCCTCGATCTGCAGTTGAACCCGGGTTTCGCCGTTCCACTCGTCGGTTTTGAGCTTGCCGGCGGCATGCAGAAAGCGCCCCCGCGACTTGAGCAATCCCTCGCCCAACGGCGTTCCCACCGCGCGGAAGGCGATGGCATCCAGCCGTGCACCGTCGCCGCCCACCAGGCGAAGCTTCACATGGGCGGCGCCCACCACATCGGCAAACGCCACCCGCAGGTCGGGAAACGCCAACACCGGTTCCGGATTGCCCGCGCCATAGGGCCCGGCCAGGGCGATTTCCGCGACCAGATCCCGCCCGGCCGCGGCGGGTGACGACAGAGCGTCCACCACCAGGCTGGCGGCTTCTTCGTAAGCCCGGTCGGCGCCGGTGAATTGCGCATGCAGGAATTGGCGAAAGCGGGGAAGCTGATCCTCCATCAGCGAAAACCCCGCCGCCATCGCATGGCCGCCGCCCGCTTCGATCAATCCCTGCTCGCGCGCGGTCCGCACGATGCGGCCAAGATCGATGCCGGGAATGGAGCGGGCCGAGCCTCGTCCCATGCCGCCTTCGAAGCCGGCGACGAACGCCGGCTTGGCAAAACGTTCCTTCAACCGTCCGGCGACGATGCCCACCACGCCCGGATGCCAGCCGTCATTGGTCACCAGCAGGAAGGGCGCATTGTCTTGGGTCGCCGCCAGCGCCACCGCCTCGTCCAGGATCAGACATTCGATCGCCTGGCGTTCGCGATTGTGAAGATCGAGCTGGGCGGCGAATTCCACCGCCGCAATCGGATCGTTCGCGCTCAGAAGGTCGGCGCCCAGGGATGAGCGGCCCACCCGGCCGCCGGCATTGATGCGCGGCCCGAAGACAAAGCCCAGATGATGGGTGGTGAAAGGCGGCGCCGCCTTGGCCACTTGGGCTAGCGCCGCCAGTCCCGGGCGGGAAAGTTTGCCGAGTTGCCCCAAACCCTGGCGCACAAAGGCGCGGTTGACGCCGTTGAGAGGCACCACGTCGCACACCGTCGCCAACCCGACCAGATCGAGATAATCGCGCAGATCCGGCTCGGCCAGCCCACGTTCGGCATAGAAGCCGCTCTCGCGCAGGGCGCGATTGAGGCCCACCATGAACAGGAACACCACCCCCGCCGCGCAAAGATAGGTGAGACCCGATTGATCGGCGGGTTGGTTGGGATTGACATGCGCCAACGCGTCGGGCCGCGCCTCGACCCGGTGGTGATCCAGCACCACCGCATCCATGCCCAGCGCCCGCGCCGTCGCGAAGGCCGCGCCGCCGGCCGCGCCGCAATCCACCGTCACCACTAGCGATGCGCCCTCGGCGTGAAGCGTTTCCATCGCTGCGGGCGACGGGCCATAGCCCTCGCGCATGCGGTCGGGAATATAAAGACGTGGCGGCGATCCCAGCGCCGTGAAAAACCCGGCCAGCAAAGACGCAGATACCGAACCATCCACGTCGTAATCGCCGAACACGGCGATGCGCTCGCCCTTTTCCAGCGCCTGTTTCACCCGCGCCACCGCCAGGTCCATCTCCGCAAGCAAGGACGGATCGGGCAGAAGCTTCTTCAAAGTGGGGTGAAGATAGTCGGCGGCGTCTTCCAGACCCACGCCGCGCGCCGCCAACAGCCGCGCCAGAACCGGCGAAAGCATCAATTGCTGCTGCAATTGGCGGGCAAGCGTCTCGTCACCCAGGTCGAGCCGCCAGCGCCGCCCCGAAAAGCTGCGCGCCACGCCGAACGGCGCCAGCCCAATCGACTCAAACCGAGCCGCCTCAGCCATTGCGGCGATGACGCGCCTTGATCCAGCGCACCGTTCCGGTGGCCGAACGCATCACCACGCTTTCGGTGACGACGTAATCGCCGTCGCGCCTGACGCCATGCAGCATCGAGCCGTCGGTGACGCCGGTGGCGGAAAACACCACATCGCCCGAAACCAGGTCCGTCATGGCATATTTGCGCCCTAAGTCCTTGATGCCGATGCGCTCGGCCCGGCGCTTCTCGTCTTCCTTCTTGAACACCAGCCGCGCCTGCATCTGGCCGCCGACACAGCGTAGCGCCGCCGCCGCCAGCACGCCTTCGGGCGCGCCGCCCTGGCCGATGAAGATGTCCACCCCTGTTGCGGAGTCGGAGGTTGAGATCACGCCGGCCACGTCGCCGTCGGTGATCAGCTTCACCGCCGCGCCGGCCTTGCGCACTTTGGCGATCAATTCTTCGTGGCGCGGCCGGTCCATGATGCAGGCGGTGATGTCGCGAGGCTTGACGCCCTTCGCCTTGGCCATGGCGTTGATGTTGTCGCCGGGTTCGGCATCGAGGTCGATCAACCCGTCGGGAAAGCCGCCGCCGATGGCGATCTTGTCCATATAGGTGTCGGGCGCGTTCAGCATGGTGCCGGGCTCGGCCATCGCCATCACCGCCAGGGCATTGGCCATGGATTTTGCCGTCAGGGTGGTGCCTTCCAGCGGATCCAGCGCAATGTCCACGGCCAGGCCGCCCTGCCCCACCTTCTCGCCGATGAACAGCATAGGCGCTTCATCGCGTTCGCCCTCGCCGATCACCACCGTGCCGTCGATCGGCAGGACGTTGAACGCAGCG
>DATNFZ010000142.1:0-7379 GCA_035606155.1 Rhizomicrobium sp.
GATGGGTGCGGATGGCGGTGTAGCTGGGCGGATCGGCGATTTCGCCGCGGATCTGTGCGGCCGTCGCCCTGCCCAGCTTGAACAGCGCGTCCATGATCTCGCGCTCGCGACGGCTATGGCCGTCTGCCCCCTTGTTGGAGCGCTTGACTTTTCCAGGCATGCCAAAAATTTGGCATGAAGGCGGAAGCGTCGTCAAGCGCCGCCGAGCACGATGACAAAACACTCATCTCGCGAATGTGGGCGCGCCAGCGAGCCTGTGTTGGCAGCCTCGTCTAGGACGCCATGCGGCCTTTGTCTTTGTCCCGCTTCTGCTGTTGCGGCTGATAGGCTTTGCGCGCATGCGCCTCGCAGTAAGGCGAACCCGATTTGGGCGCGCGGCCGCAGAAATGGAATTCGGTGGCGGCGGGGTCGCCGATCGGCCAGCGGCACATGCGGTCGGAGATGGTGAGCACGGTGGCGAAATTGCCGTCCGCCAATTGCAGCGGATCTTCCTCGACCACGGGGGGAGGCGGCACATGGGTGCGCATCGAGGGCGCCTTCGGCACCGAGACGCGGGGCCGTTCGGCCCGCGAGGGGCTGGCCCGTCCTGCCAGGCCCAGGCGGTGGACCTTGCCGATCACGGCGTTGCGGGTGACCCCGCCCAGGGCGCGGGCGATCTGGCTGGCGGAAAGCCCTTCCGTCCATAAAGTTTTGAGTTGCTCGACCCGTTCGTCGGACCAGTTCATTTGGTTCATGGCGACGCTCCCTCTCCGGCCCCGACCTCGGGGATACAAGATATCGTATCCCAGCAAGGCGAAGTAACAAGAGTTGGAGAAGGTCCCAACAGCCTTGTCCACATGATTCCCCCCGACAAGGATGGGACCGAGGACATCGTCCCTGACCATTTTTATGCCAGCCGTCTGCCACGAGCGCGGAACCTCCGCCAATCCTTTGTGTTGCCTTCCGGTCTCCATCCGAAGCTCCGGGCTTTGCGGTTCAAGGAATCCGGGTAGGCCACAATATGACGACGTTCGACGGGTTTTTGGTGATTGCCGGCTTTGTGCTGGGATGCTTGCCCTTGATTGAATGGCTGACCCGGCGTAGGCCGGGACTGAGGCGAAACCATCAGCGGCTCCGCCCTCGCCCTGGATTTGATCGTAAAATCAGCAATTTGGAATGGCGCCGGCAAGGGCAGGCGCCCTTTTCAATGCTGCCCGCAAAGGCGCGAGGGGTAGCAAAAGCGCCATAGAAAGCGGATAACCCCGGCTCAATTCCATTGGGCTGAAAAGGAGTTATTCCGTGTTTCCGGCTTTGCTTCCCACCTATAACCGCGCGGACGTGGCGTTCGTGCGGGGCGAAGGGTCATACCTTTTCGCCGAGGATGGGCGGCGATATCTGGATTTCGGCGCCGGCATCGCGGTCAACGCCTTTGGCCATGCCAACCCCAAGCTGGTGGCGGCCCTGACCGAGCAGGCGGGCAAGCTCTGGCACACGTCCAATCTGTTCCGGGTGCCGGGACAGGAGAGCCTCGCCGCCAAGCTGGTGGCGTACACTTTTGCCGACACCGTGTTCTTCACCAATTCCGGCGCAGAGGCCTGCGAGCTCGCCTTCAAGATGGCGCGCCGCTACCACTATGCCAACGGCAATCCCGAGCGCTTCCATATCGTCAGTTTCGAAGGCGCCTTCCATGGCCGCACCCTGGCCGGCATCGCCGCGGGCGGAAACGAGAAATATCTGGAAGGCTTCGGTCCCAAACTGGCCGGCTTCGACCTGGTGAAAGTCACCCATGATGCGGCGCGCGATCTCGAAGCGGCGAAAGCCGCGGTGAATGAAAATACCGCCGCCCTGGTGATCGAGCCGATCCAGGGCGAGGGCGGCATCCGTCCTTTTGCCGCGGAGTTCCTGCGCGCCTTGCGCAAGCTTTGCGACGACAAGGGCCTGCTTTTGATCTTTGACGAGATACAGACCGGCATGGGCAGGACCGGAAAATTGTTCGCCCATGAATGGGCCGGCATCGAACCTGACATCATGGCCATCGCCAAGGGTATCGGGGGGGGCTTTCCGCTGGGCGCTTGCCTTGCCACCGCGGAGGCGGCCAAAGGCATGACCGCGGGCACCCACGGCAGCACCTATGGCGGCAACCCCCTGGCCATGGCGGTGGGCAACGCGGCAATCGATCTCGCCACCGCGCCGGGCTTTCTCGATCACGTCAACAGGAACGCCAATTACCTCAACCAGCAATTGGGTGGATTGGTAGCCGCGCATCCCGCGATTTTCGAGTCGGTGCGCGGACAAGGCATGATGCTGGGGCTGAAAATGAAAGTGCCCAATGGCGATTTCATCGCCGCGGCGCGCGATACTGGCATCGTGGTGTTGCCGGCCGGTGACAATGTAGTCAGGCTTCTGCCACCACTCACGCTGTCGGAGGAAGAGGCGCGCGAAGGCGTGGCGCTGATGGAGAAAGCCGCCACGGCTCTCGAAATGAAAGTGGCGGCGCAATGAACATTACCGTGAAGGCCCCACCCAAACATTTTCTTGACCTTTGCGACCATGACGGCGCCACTTTGCGCGCCATCATCGCCGATGCCCGTGCCCGCAAAGACGCGCGCGCCGGCCTGCCCAAAGGCGTTGCCGACGCCGACCGCCCGCTGGAAGGCCGCGTGCTGGCCATGATCTTCGACCGCCAATCCACCCGCACCCGCATCTCCTTCGACGTGGCGATGCGGCAGTTGGGCGGTACCACCCTCAGGCTCACCGGCAATGAGATGCAACTGGCCCGCGAGGAAACCATCGCCGACACGGCACGGGTGATCTCGCGCTATGTGGATGCGGTGATGATCCGGTTGCTCGATCACGAAATGGTCGAGGAACTGGCGGCCAACGCCAGCATTCCCGTGATCAACGGCCTGACCAAATGGTCCCACCCGTGCCAGGTGATGGCCGATGTGATGACCTATGAGGAGCACAAGGGCCCGATCAAAGGCGCCACCGTGGCCTGGAGCGGCGACAGCAACAATGTCCTCACCTCTTGGATCCATGCCGCCAAGAAATTCGACTTTATTCTGCGCGTCGCCTCACCCAAGGAACTTCCGGCCGACACGGAGATCCGCCAATGGGCGCGGGGCGGCAAGATCGAGTTCGGCAACGATCCGCAGGCCGCCGTCGCGGGTGCGGACTGCGTGATTTCCGATGCGTGGGTCTCGATGGGCGATGACAATGCCACCAAACGCCACAATCTGCTCCGGCCTTATCAGGTGAATGCGGACTTGATGAAGTTGGCCAAAAAGGACGCCATCTTCATGCACTGCCTGCCGGCGCATCGCGGCGAGGAAGTCACCGACGACGTGATCGACGGTCCGCAGTCGGTGGTGTTCGACGAGGCGGAAAACCGCCTGCATGTGCAGAAAGCGATCTTGGCTTGGGCTTTGCGCTGATTGTTGGAACCTCGGGTTGAACTGGCCCGTATTCAGCGCCATATGAGGTCGATGTCCACACCTGCCGGTCAAACCACCTCCGCGCCCGCGGGGGATTTCGTGCTGCCGTTCGATATCGCCAAGGCGGGTGTGCGCGGCCGTTTTGTGCGGCTGGATGCGGCTTCGGCACGGGCATTGGAAGCGCACAAGCTGCCCGAAGCCGCGGCGCGCGCGGCGGGCGAAACATTGGCGCTGGCGGCGCTGCTGGGATCGGCGCTGAAGCTTGATGGCCGGCTCACGGTCCAGACCAAGAGCAGCGGCCCGCTCGATCTCATCACCGCCGACTATTACGGTGGGGGCGCAGGCCAGGCGCGTGGTGTGCGCGGTTATGCCAGGCTCGACTCGGACCGTTTCGAGGCTTTGGGCGATAATCTCTTCTCGTCGCTCGCGGGCGAAGGCGCGCTCGCCATCACCATCGAGCCCAAGCGGGGCGGCCAGACCTATCAGGGCATCGTCTCGCTTTCGCCCGACGGATTGGCGGCATCGGCGGAAACCTATTTCGCCCAGTCCGAGCAATTGCCCACCGTGATCCGGTTGGCGGCGGCACCGCTTTATGTGGCCGGCGAAAAACAGCCCCGCTGGCGCGCCGCCGGCCTGATGCTGCAAATGACGCCGGACGCTTCCAAGGCGCCCAGCCGCAATGAGGACGATTGGAACAGGCTTTCATTGCTCACCAAGACGGTGGAGGATCTGGAACTGGTGGACACCGAGCTTGCCCCCGAGACGGTGCTATGGCGTCTGTTTCATGAGGACGAAGTGCGAGTACAGCCCGCGGAGCCGCTTTCTTTCCGCTGCGATTGCGACGCGGCGCGCATCACCAATGTTTTGAAAAGTTATGCACCGCAGGAGCGGGAAGGCCTCGCCGATCCGGACGGCATCATCCGCGCGCGTTGCGAGTTTTGCGGCACTACCCACGAAATCACGCCCGAAACGCTCGCTTAGGGCTGCTTGTCTTTTGCGGCGTGGGTTCGTCGCGCGTGCACGTGCTATGCGCACGCTCCGCGCGATCCTCCTGCCCACGTCGCAAAATCCTGCGCAGCTTCTTATTTTCCTCATCCTGAGCCTGTCGAAGGATGAGGAATAGCAAGGGAACGGTGGTACGCTCCATTGGTGCGCGTGGCTTGGCTATGTGGCTTCGCTATTGTTTGGACCATGTTGCCAGTAAGACCCCGGATCGTCTCCTCCAGTCGAGGTATCGAATTTAGTAATGCGTACCTTTCCAAAGCCGTCGTTGTAAGAAGTCACGCCCCAAACGTGAATATGCACGCGGTTAGCTTTGATAGCATCAAAGTCATTGTCGGAAAGCGCTCTTGAAGACCTGAATACCAGTGTGCTGTCAGCTTTTGGGAAAAGGGTGAATTTGACTACATCGTCTTTTGCAGGGATGGAGTTATCAGCGGACTTATTGACGGGATTGGGCGGGAAAATGCCAACACGATAAGTACTATGGACGGCGGAAGCCGGCACCTGTCCATGGTTTCTGGCGCGGAATGAGACGCAGATTTCTTCTCCTACCGCGAATTTCTCAAGTCTGCATGCTAGGACGGATATATATGCCCGGAGTTGTCGTTCGCTGGAGACCTTGCCATCACTCCGAATTTTGACCGTCACCCACCAGAGGCCAGCGGTAGAGATGAATAAGAGAGCGGTGAAATCAGCAATCGGATCTGTCCGAAGCTCTTGCCACCACCCTTTGTCTGCTTGGGGATGTCTGGGCTGCGCCGGACTATCGCGGAGACTGCTTGGTTGCGTGTTGCTATTTTCGGGGGCCGATAGCAATGCACTATTGAGGGGATGTGAGATAGGATAGGTAGGTGCAACAGCGGCCAACCCGGCCAGCACCACGACAATTCCTAGCATGATCGCCCCCCGACTTTCCTCCGACATTCCGCGAACTTACGTCAAAGATTCCCATTTGGGAAACTGAAGTGGCCACACATAATCGCGACGATCGTCAGGAAGTCTCCACTATCCACGGATGGCGTTGCGAGCGCTAAATGCAAGCCTTCGCGACCAGCTTCCGCAGGAATGTCTCGCACGCCTGATATTCCGAGAGCGCGCAGAATTCGTCCGGCTTGTGCGCCTGGTCGATCGAACCCGGTCCGCAAATCACCGCCGGAATCCCATAACGCTGGAATTGGCCGGCCTCGGTGCCATAGGCCACGGCTTCGGGGCGGTTGGCGCCGGTGAGTTCGCGGGCGAGCGCAATGGCGGGCGAGTCCTCGTCCATCACCAGGCCCGGGTAGTGCGCCACCATTTCCGTGTCGAATGCGGCATGGGCGGCGCGGCGCCGGAATTTGGGAAGAAGATCATCCGCCACGTGGCGTGCCACGGTTTCCACGATCGCTTGCGGATCGCGGTCGGGCAGGTTGCGGTATTCCCAGGTCACCAGCGCTTCCCTGGCCAGGATATTGGTGGCGGTGCCGCCCTCGATCATGTTGGCCTGCACAGTGGAATGGGGCGGATCGAAGCGGGGATCGGCATCGGCGCGAAGCTCGGTCCACACTTGGTCCAGCAGGGCCACGAATTCACCCGCCATCATCACCGCATTGGCGCCTTTCTCCGGCGCGCTGGAATGATGCTCGTGGCCCAGGCAGCGCGTGGTGAGGACCGCGCCTCCCTTGTGCGCGCCCACCACTTTCATCAGGCTGGGTTCGCCGATCACGGCCAGCGCCGGCTTGATGCCGGCATTTTTCAGATCGTCCAACAAGGTGAGTACGCCCGAACAACCGATCTCTTCGTCGTAGGAGAGCGCGAAATGGATCGGACGCTTGAGCCTGGCCGCGGCGATCTCCGGCAACAGTGCGAGCGCCACGCCGATGAAGCCCTTCATGTCGCAGGCGCCGCGGCCGAATAATTTCCCGTCCCGCACCTCAGCTTTAAAGGGATCGGACGACCAATCCTGCCCATCCACCGGCACCACGTCGGTATGGCCGGACAGCACATAGCCGCCATCACCCACCGGTCCCAAGCTGGCAAACAGATTGGCCTTGGCACGGCTTTCGTTATAGACGCGGCGGCAGCGCGCGCCATGCGCCTCGAGCAGCTCCTGCACATGATCGATCAGCGCCAGGTTGGAGCCACGGCTGGTGGTGTCGAAGCCAATCAGTTTCTTGATCAGGTCGAGCGAAGCACTCATTCAGCCTTCGCGCGAAACCGGATTGCCGATGATGTTGAGGAATTCCCGCCTGGTGACATCGTTCTCGCGGAAGCCACCCAGCATGGTGGAGGTGACCATGGTCACGCCGCTCTTATGGACGCCGCGCGTCGTCATGCATTGATGGGCCGCCTCGATCACCACCGCCACGCCCTTGGGCTCCAGCACTTTCTGGATGCAATGGGCGATCTGGGCGTTCATTTTCTCCTGCACCTGGAGCCGGCGGGCGAAAGCGTCCACCACGCGGGCCAGCTTGGAGATGCCCACCACCCGGCGCGAAGGCAGATAGGCGACATGGGCGCGGCCGATGATGGGCGCCAGATGATGCTCGCAATGCGATTCGAAACGGATGTCCTTCAAGATCACCATGTCATCATAGCCGGCCACTTCCTCGAAGGTGCGGGCAAGATAGGCTTCCGGGTCCTGGTCATAGCCCGAGAACCAGTCTTCATAGGCCTTCGCCACCCGCGCGGGCGTGTCGGCCAGGCCTTCGCGGCCGGGATCATCGCCCGCCCAACGCAGCAGGGTGCGGACCGCCCGCTCGGCATCTTCGCGGCTGGGGCGGTTGGGCACGGTTTTCGCGCAAGGCGAAGTGAAGTCGATTTTGGCCATTTTCTGTCCGATCCAATACCGGCGAATTAACGCCCTGAAAGCGGCGCGATTCAACCGCGTGTTCGTAGGGGCTTAGTGGGCTCGTCTAATGAATCTGGCGGCGCTCGTAGGGGCTTTCCAGCAGAAAGAGCGGGATTTCCGCCTCAAAAGCCTCGCCG
>DATNFZ010000143.1:0-3321 GCA_035606155.1 Rhizomicrobium sp.
CTTTCGCCAAACATTCGGCCTCGATCACCACGCCGCCGAGGCGCTCGGCCACCGGGATGATGATCTGATTGGTGACGCTGCGCTGCTCGTTGCTCCGGGCAAGAAGGTCCTCATAGGCGTTGATACGCGCCTTGGATTTGGCCTGACGCGCCTTGGGCGATTGCTGGATCCATTCGCGCTCGCGGGCGATGGCACGTTCCTGTGCGGCTTCTTCGGCGCCTTCCTGACGCAGACGCTTTTCCTGCACCACGAGGAAGGACGAGTAATTGCCTTCGTGCGGAATGCCGCGGCCGCGATCCAGTTCCAGAATCCAGCCCGTGACATTGTCCAGAAAGTAGCGATCGTGGGTGACCAGGATCACGCAGCCCTTGTATTCGCGCAGCGTGTGCTCCAGCCATTCCACCGATTCCGCATCGAGATGGTTGGTGGGTTCGTCCAGCAGCAGGATGTCAGGCGCATCCAGCAAAAGCTTGCACAGCGCCACCCGCCGGCGTTCGCCGCCCGAGAGCGTCTCGACCTGCGCCTCGCCGTCGGGGCAGCGCAGCGCGTCCATCGCCTGGTCCACCTTGCTGTCGAGATCCCACAGGCCTTGCGCCTCGATCTCGTCCTGGAGGCGCGCCATCTCATCGGCGGTCTCGTCGGAATAATTGGCGGCGATTTCGTTGAAGCGATCCACCAACGCCTTCTTGGCGGCGACGCCTTCCATCACATTGCCACGCACGTCTTTGCTCGCGTCGAGCTGCGGCTCCTGGGACAGATAACCCATGCGGATACCATCGGCGGCCCAGGCCTCACCGGTGAAATCCTTGTCCAGCCCCGCCATGATCTTCATCAGGGTGGATTTGCCCGCGCCATTGACGCCGACGATGCCGATCTTGGCGCCGGGATAGAAAGAGAGCCAGATATCCTTCAGGACCTGCTTGCCGCCGGGATAGGTCTTGGACAGCCCCTTCATGACGAAAACAAACTGCGGCCCGGCCATGCTGGGTTCCTTCAGATGCGAGAGAGAAAGGGGCTTTTAACGAAGGCCGGGCGCCATCGCAACGCGTGCGGCCAAGAGTTGTGTTCCGCTAGAATTTGATCTTGGCGCGGCTGAGCAGGGATACCGAGGTGGCGCCGTTTTGCCCCTGGTAATTCATTTGATAGGCGGCGTTGGCCTGAAGGGCCAGTGCGCCATCGAAGAAGCTGGTCACATAGCCCAACTGCAGATCGGTTTCCTGGGTCTGGCTGGTGAAGCGGTCATTGGCGACGAACATGGGCGGCAAATCACCCGAAGCAGTCACCGCATTGAAGCCATTGTCGATCACACCGGGCGCCGGGCGCGAGAACGAGAAGCCCAGCGTGTCATCGCCGAACAGGCCATGCTTGGCGATGGCGAGTGCGTAGGAGCGGGTATCCAGCGCGGGCGCGGCGCTGCGTTGATCAAGCTGGCTCAAGCCATAGGATGCGGTCGTCACCCAGCCACTGCCGAATTTCAGATGCGCCGCCATGTCGATGGCGTTGGTGGTCACTTGACCTGCCGGCAGATTGGCGATGCCCAGGCCCCGCTCGGTGTTCTCTATGCCGGTGACGCTGAAATCCGCCCAGTCCGTCACGGCCCAGGACGCGCCGCCCAGGAAGGATTGAGACCGCGCATTGTCGAACGGCAGCGGCAAGCCGATGCCCGGCGCAAAGGCAAGGCGATCGTCCCGGTCGTTCCATTGCGACACGCCCAGCCGGACATGCAGGTCGGATGTGGGCATGTAAGTGGCGCCCAGATAATGGCCGCCGCTGGCCAGCCCCGTGAGACCGGCTGCTCCAATCAGGGGCGACTGGAAACCATCGTAATTGTCGAAACGCTGAGAAAGATCGACGCCATAGCCCGTGTCCACGGCCAGATTGGAGCTGAGCGCCACACTGGCGGCGAAATCATGGGGCGGTGTGATGGTGCCGAAGCTGGTAGCGAGCAGAGTGGGCGCCGCCTGGAAGACATTCTCGCTGATGCGCTGGGCGGGTCCCTGCAGGGCAGCTTCCGGCAGAGAAGCCGCCGACGGGATGGGTTTGTCGGCGCCAAAGGCGGTCAGGCTGACAGGCAGGCGCAATTCCGCGGCCCCGGCCTGCCCCGCAAAGGCGGCGCAGCCGGCCGCGACCAGCGCGACCCTGAAAAAGCGTGTCATTCCCCGTCCTATACCGGTGACCCGGTCCTTCTGCAAAATATCAGAGGGAACGCGTGCCGCCAAAGAAAAGGCCAAGGATTTCTGGTGTTTTCAGGTCACAGCGGGCGGATTCTGAACAATCTGTCCCGGCACATCTTACATATAAAATTATTTAGATATGACATATGGCGTAATATTATTACGCAGCGGATACCACCAGGAGCAGAGGGTTTTGCCAGTCCCGGAATACTGCTGTGGCCGTATTGCCGAAGAAAAGCTCGTCTCCTGCCCGGCTGCTCGCGCCCATCACGATCATGGCATAGCCGCCGCGAGCCCGGCCGAGAATGGCTTCAGCGGCTTCGCTCCGCTTGGAGATGAAAGTGGTGAGCTCCACGTCATAGCGCTCGGCCAATTCCACCATGTCCTTCAGCACCCCCTCTTCCCGCGAACGGGTGCGGGACCGGCCGTCGGTCTGGGACACAAAGAGCGCGCTCACGCGGGCGCCCGTCGGCCGCGCCAGCGCAAAACTTACTTCGGCGGCGCGCCGTGAGGCGGGTGTGCCGTTCACCGGCACCAGGATGTGGGTATGCCGCGACAAGCGCGGCATCACTTTGTCATTGGCCGAGTTGAACAGCGCCAGAGGGCCGTCAAAGCCGGACACCAATTCGGTGATCTCCGCCGAGATATTGCCGTTCCCGTCGCGAGACTTTTCCATGCCGATGAAAAGAAGGTCATAGCCTTTGCGCGCCTCGTCGCGCACCACTTCGGCGGCGCTGCCCAGGGGCTGCTTGGTGGTGAGATGAACTTTTTCCGGATTGGCCTCCGCTGCGTCCTTCTTCGCCATCTCGGCGCTCGCTTCTGCGCCCGCCTTTACTTCCTGGGTTAGGGGATCGTGACGCTGCTCGGCCGCGCCCTGGCTGACGGATTCGGCGCCACTGAGGTGCTTTTGCGCGGCATCGGCCTCGTTCCCCTTTTTGTCTTTCCGTCGTTCAATTCTCTCGTTGCCAGTTTCGGCGGCTTTGTCCGGGCGGCGCAGGTCCTTGTCCAGTTTGAGAATGGTGACCGGCATGCCCAATCCGCCCGCGAGCAGTCCCGCCAGTTGCGCCGCCATGCGGCCCACCGCGCTCTCGTCCACCGCCAGCAGCAGGCGTTCCAGATGGGGGACGAAGCCTCCTTCGTCCATCCG
>DATNFZ010000144.1:0-4500 GCA_035606155.1 Rhizomicrobium sp.
CGAACGCCCAGGGCAGCATGCCGGACCGGGCATTGTCGACGTCGGTCCATATCTGGGCGCGGTAGGAGAGAAAGCCGCTGGGGCGGCCTTCGCGGAACGGCGAATTGGCGAACAAGGCGGTGGTCACCGGCTGCAGCGCCAGGCCGACGCGCAGCTTCTTGACCATGTCGGCTTCGGATTCGAAATCCAGATTCACCTGCACGGTGCAGGTGCGGAACATCATGTCCAGGCCATAGCCGCCCACTTTGGGCATGTAACGGCGCATGATCTGATAGCGGCCCTTGGGCATCACCGGCACTTCGTCCAGCCGCCAACTGGGCGCGAAGCCCAGGCCCAGAATGCCGGCACCGATCTCGTTTGCCACTTCGCGGACTTGCGCCAGATGGGTGTTCACTTCGGCGCAAGTCTCATGAACGGTCTTGAGCGCCGCGCCCGAGAGCTCGAACTGGCCGCCCGGCTCCAGCGACAGCGATGCGCCGTCCAAGCTGTGGCCGATGATGTTGTCCCCTTCCTTGACCGGCTTCCAGCCGAAACGGCTCATGCCTTCCAGCAATTGGCGGATGCCGGGCTGGCCTTCATAGGCAAGGGGCTTCAGGGTCTCCGGGCAATAAGCGAATTTCTCGTGCTCGGTCCCGATCCGCCAGGCGCTCGCCGGCTTGGCGCCCTTGGAGAGGTGGCGCACCAGATCGTCGCGGCCCTGGATGGGTCCGCCGGCAGATTGCGGAATGGACATGCTCTTCCTTGAGCGGGCCTAAGGCCCTTAAGTGATTATGGAAATTGACCCCGGCTGTTCTCAAGAGTTAGGCGCGACAAGTCGTCAGTGCAAGGTTGGGCTCATTATTTTCTTATTGACTTAATTAAGTTGATTATGAAATATGTAGGCATGTCCAATCCGCGCTTCGCCGCTTTGGCTGACCCGACCCGGCAACGCATCGTCGAGATGCTGGCGGCGGGCGCCTTGTGCGCGGGCGACATCGCGGGGCGGTTCGAACTTTCACCGCCGGCCATTTCCCAGCACCTCAAGACGCTCAAAGCGGCGAAGCTGGTGAAGGTCAGGGCCGAGGCGCAGAAGCGCATCTACGAACTCGACGCGCAAGGACTGGCCGATATCTCCGATTGGGTGGCCAAAATCCGCGCCTTCTGGAATCCCAGACTGGATGCATTGGAGCAGGCGTTGAAGAAGGACAAGCCATGAACAAGGGCCACGTGATCGAGGAAGCGGCGATCGTATTCCAGCGTGAACTCCCCGCCCCACCGCAAAACGTCTGGGCCTTCCTTACCGAGCCGTCCCGCCTTTCCGGTTGGTATGGCGACGCCGTGATCGAACCCCGCGAAGGCGGCAAGGTCGAAATGATGGGCGGCCATATTCGCGGCGTGATCACCGGCTGGCAGCCGGGAAAATTCCTGGCCCACACTTGGAACGTGTTCCAGACCGGAGAAAGTGTTTCGGGCTGGCCTGTCACCTATTTGGAATTTGCGCTGGCCGGACAAGGTGCCGCCACGCGCCTCACGCTCACACATCGCCCGATTCCGGTGCGCATGCAGCCCCAGACCATGATGGGCTGGCACACTTTTTTAGACATGCTGGAAGAGGGCCTGGACATGCCGGAGACGGGCGCACGCGGCGGCGAAGTCCAGCCACGGGGCCATTACATGCAAAAGAACGCCGCCTTGTACGGCGTCGATCTCAACAATCTTCAGAGGTGATGACGATGGGAGACACCATGACGACCGAGCAATTCGGCAAGCGCATCGACGATCATACCGTGCGGTTCGAGCGCGTCCTGCCGGGGCCGGTGGAAAAAATCTGGGCCTATCTCACCGATGGCGAGAAACGCGGCGAGTGGTTCGCCTCGGGCGCAATTCCCCCCAAAGTGGGCGATGAGTTCGAGTTGCGCTTCAAACACCGCGACCTCTCGCCCAACAAGGCGGCGCCGCCGGACAAATTCAGGGAGATGGATGCGAACGGCTTCATGTCCAAGGAAAGACTGCTGGCGCTGGAGCCGATGCGCCGCCTGGTCCACACCTTCGGCGAGGAACGTCCGCCGGCCTCGGAAGTGGAGTTCCTGCTCACCCCGGAAGGGGGCAAGGTCCGCCTCACCCTCACCCATCGCAAGATTCCCGACCGCGCCTATGCGGTGAACATCTCCGGCGGCTGGCACGCGCATCTGGCGATTTTGCAATACAAGGCGGAAGGTCAGGTGCCGCCGCCTTTCTGGGATGTATGGCGCAAGACCGAGCACACTTACGAACAGCGCTACGAATAGCGATGGCGAAAGAGATCAATCCCTTCCTGATGTTTGTGGGAGAGGCGGAAGCAGCGATGCAATTTTATGTTTCGCTGTTCCCCGGCTCCAGGATCGAAACTTTGACGCATTGGGGCAGCGAGGGTCCCGGCGCGGAAGGCAAGGTGAAACAGGCAACGCTGATGCTTCTGGACCGCAAGCTGGAATTCTTCGACAGTCCGCCAGTCCACGCCTTCACCTTTACGCCGGCCATTTCCTTTGCCGTCACTTGCGATGATGCCGCCGAAGTGGATCATCTGTTCGCGAGATTGTCGGACGGCGGCCAGGTGTTGATGGGCTTGGATCAATATCCCTTCGCCAAGCGCTTCGGCTGGGTGAACGACAAGTTCGGCATAAGTTGGCAGTTGCGCGCGCTTTAAGCGAAGTCCCCTTTTACCGATTGCCAGATCGCCAGCGCTGCCAGCGCCGCGGTATCGGCGCGCAGAATGCGGGGACCAAGCGTCACCGGTGTCACGAACGCGCGCGCGCGAAGATTTTCCCGCTCCGCCGGATCAAACCCGCCTTCCGGGCCCGTGAGGATGGCGCAGGGACCGCCGGCTTCGTGCGCGGCATCCGCCAATGGTTTGGCGCCACCGCCCTCGTCGCAGAAAAAGATGCGGCGCTCGCGCGGCCAGACATCCAATAATTTTTCCAGCGTCACCGCTTCTCCGATCTCCGGCACGGTCAACCGCGCCGATTGTTCCGCCGCTTCCACCGCATTGGCCTTGAGCCGTTCCCGATTGAGGCGGCTGACGATGGTGCGGCGGGTGAAAACCGGCTGCAATTTGCTCACGCCCAGTTCAGTCGCCTTCTGCACCAGATAGTCCGATGGCGTCTTCTTCACGGGCGCGAATACCAGCCAAACATCCGGAACATCTTTTTGTTGTTCTGTTTGCGTACGGATTGTGACCACGACCCCGCGTTTCGACGCCGTGGCGATTTCGCCTTGCCATTCGCCGTCATGGCCGTTGAACAGCAGGGCACGGTCGCCCGCCTTGGCGCGCAAGACGTGCAGCAGGTAATGGCTCTGGCTTTCGTCCAGAGTCACTGCGCCGCCGGGTTCCAGGGGCTGAACCACGAATAGACGTGTGCGACCGCCCGCTTCTTTCACATCCGAAGCCATGCCACACTCAAAACCGCATGAGCCTTTCTTCGCAAGCCCCCGCCGACGCCGTGGCCCAAAGCTGGGTCGAAAGCGCACCCCGCTCCTTGCGCCCCTATCTGCAATTGATGCGGCTGGACCGGCCGATTGGCTCCTGGCTGCTATTCTGGCCCTGCGTCTGCGGCCTGGTCCTGGGCGCGTTTGCCGACGAGCGCAGCTTCACCCAATGGCGTGACCTTTATTATGTGGCGCTGTTCGGGATCGGCACGGTGGTGATGCGGGGCGCGGGCTGCGCCTTCAATGACATCGTGGACCGCAAATTCGACGCCCAGGTGGCGCGCACGCGCGGCCGCCCGATTCCCTCCGGCCGGGTCAGCGTGCTCGCGGCCGCGATCTTCACCGCGCTCCTGGCGCTGATCGGACTTGCCGTCCTGGTCCAGTTCAACCGCTTCACGGTGATCTTGGGGCTAGCCTCGCTGGTCCTGGTCGCCGCCTATCCTTTCATGAAGCGCATCACCTGGTGGCCGCAAGCCTGGCTGGGCCTTACTTTCAACTGGGGCGCGCTGTTGGGTTTTGCCGCCGAGACCGGACGCATCGATTTGCCGGACCTTCTGTTTTATGCCGGACTGTTCTTCTGGACCTTGGGCTACGACACCATCTACGCCCACCAGGACAAGGAGGATGACGCGCTGATCGGCGTCAAATCCACCGCCCGCCTTTTGATGACTCAGAGCGGCACATGGATCCTGCGTTTCTACGCGGTCTGTTTCACCCTGGTGCTGGCGGCGGGCTTCGCCGAGCATGCCGGCTGGCCTTTCGCCCTGGTGATGCTGGCGGCGGGTGCGCATCTTCTTTGGCAGGTGCGCCGGCTCGACATCAACAATGCCGCAATGTGCCTCGCCCTATTCCGCGCCAATGCCACCACCGGCGCGCTGTTCGCGGCGAGTTTTGCTCTCGCCGCCTGGTTCGGATGAATCCGGACCAATTCATCCGCGACAATACTGAGTTGCTTCATCCGCCTTTGGTGCCGGAAATCCATTTGCATCTGGCCACAGAGGTTGTGCCGCTCTGGCGCAAGACGGAAGAGGAACTCGCCCGGATCGGCGTGCCGCC
>DATNFZ010000145.1:0-8062 GCA_035606155.1 Rhizomicrobium sp.
GATCATGCTGCTGGAACTGCTGGTGGCGTTCCTGCAGGCCTATGTCTTCGCCATCCTCTCCTGCATTTATCTCAACGAAGCGCTTCATCTCCACGATCAACATTAGAAGGGAATTGACCAAATGGACCCGCAAGCAGCAAAACTGATCGGCGCAGGCCTCGCCTGCATCTCGCTGGTCGGCGCCGGCATCGGCATCGGCAATGTGTTCGGCTCGTATCTCGCCGGCGCATTGCGCAATCCCGGCGCGGCCGCCACCCAGACCACCAACATGTTCTTAGGGTTTGCGCTCTGCGAAGCGACCGGCCTGTTCGGCCTGGTGATCGCGCTGATCATCCTGTTCGTGTTCTGATGGCCGAGGCGAGCGCCACCACGGCGGTTGCCGCTCAATCTCAGAGCGGCGGCTTCCCACCGTTCAGGAGCGAGACGTTCCCCAGCCAGTTGTTCTGGTTGGCGATCACCTTCGCGTTCCTGTTTGTGGTGATGTGGCGGATCGCCGGGCCGCGCATCAATGGCGTGATCACCAGCCGGCGCAATGCGATCAATAACGACATCGCCGCCGCCGACAAGGCGCGCGGCAATGCGGAAGCAGCCTCGGCGGCTTACCTGACCGCACTGGCCGGCGCGCGCGCCCGCGCCCAGGCCATGGCCGAGGACAACCGCCAGAAGCTCAGTGCCGAGATCGCCAAGGCCAAGGCCGACGCGGAAGCCGAGGCTCATCGTGCCATGGCGGACGCCGATGCCCGCATCGCCGCCACCCGCATGGAAGCGCAGGACCACATGACCAAGGCGGCGGAAGAAGCGGCCATCGCCATCGTGGCAAGGTTGACCGGCGAGACTGTCGCGCTGGCCGACGCGGCCCGCGCGGTCAAGGAGGGCTAGGCCCATGGAATTTCTGCGCGAGCCGGAAGTCTGGGTGGGCGTGGGCCTGGTCCTGGTGATCCTGATCCTGCTCTGGAAAGGCGCCCATACGACCATCGCCAAAATGCTGGACAGCCGCGCCGCCGTCATCGCGGCGGAATTGGCGGAAGCCAGGCGCCTGCGCGAGGAAGCCGAGCGCCTCTTGGCCGATTATCACGCCAAGGCCAAGGGCGCCGAGCGGGAGGCGGAAGCCATCCTGACCGAAGCCCGGGCCGAAGCCGCCCGCTTCGCCGAACTCTCCCGCGCCGATCTCTCCGCCCAGATTTCGCGCCGCGCCCAGGCGGCGCAAGACAAGATCGCCCAGGCAGAAGCGGCGGCGATGCAGGAAATCCGCGCCCTGGCGGCTGACGTGGCCGTGGCGGCGGCGCAGAAACTGATCCAGGCGCGCATGGATGAGAGCCGCGCCGGCAACCTGATCGCGGAGTCGATCAAGGATTTGGGCGGGAAGTTGAATTAGCCGCTCTTGTCATTCCCGCGGAAGCGGGAATCCAGAATCTTCAAGAATTGCCCGGATGCCCGCGTGCGCGGGCATGACAAGATGAAGTGATCAACTCTTTTCCGGATAGACCACTTTGAGATGCAACTCCTTGAGCTGCTTCTGCGACGCCGGGCTGGGCGCGCGCATCAGAAGGTCCTGGCCCGACTGGGTGAGCGGGAACATCGTCACTTCGCGGATATTCTCTTCGCCCGCGAGCAGCATCACCACCCGCTCCAGGCCAATCGCCAACCCGCCGTGCGGCGGCGCGCCATAACGGAAGGCGTTCAGCATGCCGCCGAACCGGGCTTCGGTTTCCTCGCGCGCATAGCCGGCGATCTCGAACGCCTTGAGCATCACTTCCGGATCGCGATTCCTGATCGCGCCCGACAGCATCTCATAGCCGTTGCAGACGATGTCGTACTGGAAAACCTTCAACGCCAGGATCTCGTCCTTGTCGGTGGACTGGAACGCCAGGAATTTCTCCCGGTCATATTGCGGCATTGAAAACGGATTGTGGGAGAAGTCGATGCGTTTGTCGTCTTCGTTCCATTCATACATGGGATAATCCACCACCCAGCATAAGCGGAACGCGTCTTTCTGGATCAAATCCAGTTCCCGCCCGATGCGGGTCCGCGCCAGGCCTGCCAGCGTCGCGGCGCGTGCTTCCTTGTCGGCGGCGAAGAACAGGGCATCGCCCGCCTTCACCTTGGCGAGCTTGGCCATCTCGGCAATTGCCGCAGGCGGAATGAATTTGGCGATCGGCCCTTTGCCGGCAAGCGCCCCGCCCTCGTCTTCAAGCACGATGTATCCAAGCCCCGGCGCGCCTTCGCTCCTGGCCCATTCATTGAGCTTGTCGAAGAAGCTGCGCGGCTGGCTGGCGGCTCCCGGTGCCGGGATGGCGCGCACGGTCTTGTTCTTGAAGGCCTTGAACTCGACATCGGCGCGGGCGAACACGGCGGTCACATCCGCGATGCGGATGGGGTTGCGCAAATCCGGCTTGTCGGAGCCGAACTCCAGCATCGCCTGGGCGTAGGGCATGCGGGGATAAGGCGCCTTGTCCACCTGGCGGCCTTGGGCGAATTCCTCGAACACGCCCTGAAGCACCGGCTCGATGGCGGCGAAGACATCGTCCTGGGTGACGAAGCTCATTTCCACGTCGAGTTGATAGAATTCGCCGGGGCTGCGGTCGGCGCGGCCATCCTCGTCGCGGAAGCAGGGCGCGATCTGGAAATAGCGGTCGAAGCCCGCCACCTGGATCAACTGCTTGAATTGCTGCGGCGCCTGGGGCAGCGCATAGAACTCGCCGGGATAACGCCTGGACGGCACCAGGAAGTCGCGCGCGCCTTCCGGCGACGACGCGGTGAGGATGGGCGTCTGGAATTCATTGAAGCCCTGGGCATACATGCGGTTGCGCAAAGAACGGATGATGTTCGAGCGCAGCATGATGTTCTTGTGCAGCCGCTCGCGGCGCAAATCCAAAAAGCGATAGGTGAGCCTTGTCTCTTCCGGATAATCCATGTCGCCGAACACCGGCAGGGGCAATTCCTGCGCCTGGCTCTGCACCTTGGCTTCCTCGATGCGCAATTCCACCTCGCCGGTGGGCAGGTCCGCGTTCACCGTCTCTTGTGTGCGCGCCACCACCTTGCCGGTGAATGTCATCACCCATTCCGAGCGCGCCGCGTCCACTGTCGTGAATACAGCTGAGTCCGGCTCGATCACGCACTGGGTGATGCCGTAATGGTCGCGCAGATCGATGAAGATCAGCCCGCCATGATCGCGGCGGCGATGGACCCAACCCGACAGACGCACCATCTGCCCGACATCGGATTTGCGAAGCTGGCCGCAGGTATGGGTGCGATAGGCGTGCATGACAAACCTTTGAGGAGGGCCGGTTTTTGGCGGTTTATGGGGGGCGGGTCAAGGGTCGCACCCCAGGGAGCAAAGATACTGTTTTTCTCGTCATATCGCCCCGCTAACGTGGCCTGTCACGAGGGGAATCGAACATGAAGCCTGTCTATGCGGCCCTGCTGTTGGGCTTGTCTGTCCTGCCGGTTAATGCCCAGGCGCCACAACCCCATAACGTGATCATCTTCGTGGCCGATGGCCTGCGCTATGGCAGCGTCGAGCCCGGCAACATGCCCAACATGGCGCGGCTGAAACGAGAAGGCGTGGATTTCACCAACAGCCATTCGCTTTATCCCACCGTCACCACCGTCAACGCCTCGGCCATCGCCACCGGCCACGGCATCGGCGACACCGGCGATTTCGGCAACACGCTCTATGTGGGAACGCCGATGGAGAGCCTGAAAGGCTCGACCCTGGGCTTCCTGGAAAACGATGCCGTGCTTGCCGAGATGAACCGGAAATTCGGCGGCAATTATCTGGACGAAACCACGCTTCTGGCGGCGGCACGGGCCAAAGGCTGGCAGACCGCCATCGTCGGCAAGCTGGGCCCTGCCCGCATCCAGGATTCCACCGCCGCTTCCGACGGCAGTGAGACCCTGATCCTGGACGACGATACCGGCCATGAAGGCGGGCTGGGTTTGCCCGGTTGGTTCACCGACAAGATGCATCAGGCATTTCTGGCGGACGGCGCGCCCAAGACCGATGTGCCCGACATCGAGCAGGAAGTGTGGATGATGAAGGCCACCACCCGCATCGTCCTGCCGCATTTGCAAAGCACGGGAAAACCCTTCGCGCTTTTGTTCTGGTCGCGCGATCCCGACGCCAGTCAGCACGGCGCCCGCGACTCGATCGGCGAGACAGTACCCGGCATCAACGGCCCAACTGGATTGGCCGGCACGCGCGATGCCGACACCATGTTGGGCGAATTGCTGGCTTATCTGAGGGCATCCGGCCTGGACAAGACTACCGACGTCTTCGTTACGGCCGATCATGGCTTCGCTACCAGCACCCATACCATCCCCTCGTCGGCCGCCCCGGGCTCGACGGTGGACCTGCCGTCCGGTTTCCTGGCGGCGGATTTGGCGAAAGTGTTGGGCCTGAAGCTGAACGGCTCCAGCATGCTGGGAAGCGATCCCGCCCATCCCGACGTGGTGGTGGCGGCCAATGGCGGCTCGGACCTGATCTATCTGCCAGCGATGAATGACAAGAATCCGGCCCCCGCGAAGAAGATGGCGGGAGAAATCGTCAAATTCCTCGCCGGTCAGGACTATGCAAGCGGTATCTTCGTCAACGACAGGCTGGGCAAATTTCCCGGCGCGCTTTCGATGAGCGATGTGGGATTGATGGGCGCGGCCAGGACGCCGCAACCGGCCATCTATGTGAATTTCCGCTCTTTCTCCAGCGGCTGCGCCAACGAGCAGCAATGCGTGGTGGTGGTGATGGACACATCGCTCGCCACCGGCCAGGGCAATCATGGCAGCTTCAGCCGGGGCGAGACCCGCAATTTCATGGCCGCCATCGGCCCCGACTTCAAAGCGGGCTATGCCGATCCCGCACCGATCTCCAATGCCGATATCGCCCCCACTTTGGCGCATGTGATGGGCTTCGAATTGCCCGCCAAGGGGGCTCTCAAAGGGCGGGTGATCGGCGAGGCCTTGGCGGGAGGCGTCACCGAAACCCCATTCCAGCGTGGCGTGGCGAAATCGGCGCCCGGCCCAGGCGGCGTCCAGACCATCCTGGATTACCAGACCGTGGGAACCGAGCGCTATCTGGATGCCGGCGGTTTCGAAGGCAAAACGGTAGGTCTAAAGGCACAATAAACAGGACCTCAAGGGCCGAATCCGCTATCAACTTTGGATAATGCGGATTGTCGAGACCAATGAGGCGCTGAAGGCCTTTATTCAGGAGCTTTCCACAGCGCCCTATCTGGCGCTGGACACCGAATTCCTGCGCGACCAGACCTATTACCCCAGGCTTTGCCTGATCCAGGTGGCCGCGCCGGGCGCCGAGGGGATCATCGATCCGCTGGCCGACGGTCTCGATCTCACGCCTTTCTTCGAACTCTTGAAGCGGCCCGAGATCGTCAAGGTGCTGCACGCGGCCCGCCAGGACATCGAGATTTTCTATCTCAAGGCGGGCGTCATCCCCGATCCCCTGTTCGATACCCAGGTGGCGGCGATGGTGTGCGGCTTCGGCGACGCCGCCTCGTACGAGACGCTCTCGCGCAAGCTGGCGGGAGTGGAGATCGACAAATCGGCCCGCTTCACCGACTGGAGCCATCGCCCGCTTTCCAAGCGGCAATTGGAATACGCCCTGGCCGACGTCACCCATTTGCGCGTGATCTACGAGAAATTGTCGGCGCAACTGGCCCGCTCCGGCCGCGCGGCCTGGGTGGAAGAGGAAATCAGCGCGCTTAAAGACCCCAAGCTCTATCGCCTCGATCCGGAATTTGCCTGGCGGCGGCTGAAGCCCCGCACGTCCAACAAGCGCTTTCTTGCCATGTTGGCGGCGCTGGCGGCCTGGCGCGAGCGCGAGGCCCAGACGCGTGACATCCCTCGCGGCCGGGTCCTGAAAGACGAGGCCCTGACCGAGATCGCCGCCCATCCGCCGGAGAGCGGCGAAGGGCTGGAGCGCATCCGCGCCGTGCCCAAGGGTTTCGCCAATTCGCGCATGGGCAAGAGCCTGATGGAAGCGGTGGAAGCCGGGCGCCATCAGCCACCCCCGGAAGGACCGGTGCATGTGGGGAGCCGCCGCAAGCGCGACCGCGAGCCTTCGCCCGCTGCCATCGACCTGCTCAAGACCCTGCTTCGGCTTCGGGCCGAGGCGGCGCATGTGGCCCCGCGCCTGATCGCCAATGCCGAAGATATCGAGAAACTGGCGGCCTATGAGGACGAGGACGTGGCGGCGCTGCATGGCTGGCGGGCGGAAGTGTTCGGCAAGGACGCCCTGGCGCTGCGCAAGGGGGACCTCGCCATCGCGCTGGAAAACGGCGAAGCTGTGGTGGTCGAGCTGGAGGAAGAAAAATGAAGAAGATTGTGATGAGTGCGGCGCTTCTGGCGCTGCTGACCGCGCCTGCCATGGCCGCCGACTATACGACTTTCACCTTGTCCACGGTCGCCAATGCCTCGCCGGCAAAGACCTGGGCCAAGATCGGCAGCTTCTGCGCCATCCATGACTGGCTGGGCACGACTTGCGAGACGACCGGCAACGATGTGGGCAGCATCAGGAAACTCAACAATGGCGCGGTGACCGAGATGATGGTGGCCAAGACCCCCTTCTCCTACACCTATATCCAGCCGCTCAATCCCTCGAACCTCTATCACGGCACCTTGCAGGTCGAGCCCGCCGGCGCGGGCAAGAGCAGGATCACCTACACCTTCCTCTATGACGCCGAGCCCTTGGGCGACGACGCTGCCAGGGCCAAGGCCCGCCAGGGCCGCACAGACCGCTTCAATCAGGCGCTGGCGAAGATGAAAGAGATGGCCGAGGCGCCTTGACTGCCCCGGTAGGATGGTACGTTCGGGTTTGGGTTGGCGAAGAAGAGGCCGACGATCCTGCCTACGACACGGCGCTTTACATCGCCGGTTATTCGACGGCTGCCGAATCAGAAGCGGCGGTGAGACGGACACGTGCAAAGGCGAATGAGCGAATGGAAGTTCTGGAAGGTGCAATTGTCCCAGGCCAGGGCCCTCAACCTGAGCCGGGGGAAGTGCGGCGGCTCAAAGGCGGAGTCTGAGCCTCAAATCTAGCGCGAGGGATTTTGCGGCCTGGGCAGGGTCGCCTAGCGGCAGCGTAGCGACGCGCGCCAATGCTGAGCTCCTCATGCTGAGCTTGTCGAAGCATGAGGACCGCGCTGCGAGACCATCCAGTCCTCACCCTTCGACAAGCTCAGGGTGAGGAGTTCTGGCTGGGTCGCTCAGGCCTGGTCCAAGTCCGGGCCGCCGGTCGCGAGGTCTTCTTCTTCCTCGCCAGTGTAGGGGTCCTCGTCCGCCGTGAGGTTGTCGGACGGGCTGGGGATGTCGAAGCCGGAAGGCGGGATCGCTTCCAGGAAGCCCGCCGCCTTGAGCTCGTCCAGGCCCGGCAGGTGCGAGACGCTTTCCAGCCCGAACTGGACCAGGAAGGCCTCGGTGGTGCCGTAAGTGACCGGACGGCCGGGGGTGCGTTTCCGGCCCCTGATCTTCACCCAGCCCACTTCCATCAGGATGTCGATGGTGCCCTTGGACATGGCGACGCCGCGAATATCCTCGATCTCGGCCCGGGTAACGGGCTGGTGATAGGCGATGATGGCCAAGGTCTCGATCGCCGCCCGCGACAGACGCTTCTGCTCGGGCTGCTCCTTGCGCAACAGGAAGGCCAGATCGCTGGCTGTACGGAACTGGTATTTTCCAGCGACATAGCAAAGGTTTACTCCCCGCTTCTCATACGTGGCCTGATGTTCGGCCATCAGTGCGGGCACATCGGCGCCTTCCGGCAGCGATGTTGACAGTGCCTTGGCGTCCAGCGGCTCCCCGGCCGCGAACAAAAGAGCTTCGACCATCCTCAGATGTTCGGGATTCACGCCGGTTTTTTCGCCGGTCTCATTGTCGCTTTGGGCATCCATCTCGGTTTCGATAGTCGCTATCAACTTTGCCACGCGGTTCATGTCATGCCCCCGTCTCCGGTGCCAGAGGCGGTGCCCCGCCTGCCCGGTCGCGCACATAGATTTCTTCGAACGGCGCCCCCTGGCTCAATTCCAGCTTGCCGTCCCGTGCCAGTTCGAGA
>DATNFZ010000146.1:0-10617 GCA_035606155.1 Rhizomicrobium sp.
TTTGGTGAGCCGGAAAAGCTTTAATTATCCCGATCATGCGCTCCCCCGCCATATTCGCCTTTTTCGCGCTGGCAGTTCTCGTTTCCTCAGCGATCCCTTCCGCTTGGGCCGCGCGCTATCCCGGCACCTTTAACGACACCGAAACGGCGGAGTTGGATAAGCTCAGCGCCTATCTGAACGCCATCCACACGCTCAAAAGCAATTTCGTGCAACTGGGCCCGCGGGGCGAACTGGCCCAAGGCGAGTTCGATCTGGAAAAGCCCGGGCGGCTGCGTTTCTCTTACAATCCGCCCAGCCCCATCCTGGTCGTGGCCACGGGCGGCCAGATCTATGTCAAGAATTCGCAGCTCAACACCGTGGATCGGACCTCGCTTTCCGATACGCCCCTGGATCTGCTTCTCAACCAGAATATCGATCTCAGGCACGACCCGGTGATCACTGGCATCGAGCAGCAGTCCGGGGCCTTGGTCGTCCATGCCCGCGCCGCCACCACCAAGAGTCAAAGCAACATCACCTTGGTCTTCTCCTACCCGGCGATCGAGCTTCGGCAATGGATGGTGAAGGACAATCAGGGCGGGGTGACCACTGTGGCGCTTACGGGGGTCCAAACCGGCATAGCTCTGCCGGACTCGCTTTTCGTCCCGCCCGAGAAAGACCGGTCGGTTCCGGCAAGATAGCTTGACTATATGGTAAGTAATTACTTACGGTAAGTAATGAATTACGATATAGCGCTCCATGCATTGGGGGATGAAACCCGTCGGAGGATATTGGAACGGCTGCGGGCCGGCCCCTGCTCGGTTGCGTCGCTGGCGGCCGGGCTGCCGGTCAGCCGCCCTGCAGTGTCTCAGCATCTCAAAGTCCTGAAAGACGCCGGCCTTGTCAGGGACGAGGCCGCCGGCACGCGCCGGCTCTATCGCGCCGCGCCCGCCGGCATGATGGCATTGCGAAACTGGTTGAATGGCTTTTGGAGCGAGGTTTTCGCGGATTATGACGCGGAAATTCAGCGTCAGATGGACGAACGCCGCAGCACCTGACCCTCGCCGGCTCGCAGAAAGGTGAGAGCGGGTATGACAAAAACACAACTGTCACGCTGAATTTTTGTAAATGGAGCGAAAAGCAGAAATTCTTGAAGTGTGTGTCTTTTGAGCATAGGTTGGAGATGGAAAACGGTTGGTCCAGCAGGCTCTGCCCCCCCGCTCGCATGCTGGACCCCGTTTTCCGCGGATGCCGGTTATCCCCTCCGGGCATCCAAAGCGCGTAACGGCGCATTTTTACGCCCGGCCAAACGGCCGGGCGTTTTTTTATCTTCTGATGGTCGCACCGCCTTCGGCGGATGCTCCGTGTCACACGCCTGACGGCTCGCTTCGCTCACCTAGCCGATGCTTAACCGGTCTCGAGGACCGGGCGTTTTTATGGATTCACCCGTCGCAAAGTGAGGTTGATGCGGCCTCCGCCGGGAATGAGGGACGAACTTCCTGGCCGGATGCGGTCGATGCCGTGATAGGCAAGCCGCGCCGGGCCGCCGAACATCACCACATCGCCCGAGGACAGCATCACGCTTTGGGTGGGCGCGGCCCTCGTCTCGCCGCCGATGCGAAACAGCGCTTCGTCGCCCAGCGATACCGACACCACCGCGGCGGCAAAATTCCGCTCGTCCTTGTCCTGATGCAGTCCCATGCGCGCGCCGTCGCGATAAAGATTGACCAGGCAACACTCCGCATCGGGGGCATCGACGATCTCGCGCCACAATCCCATCAGCATGGGCGGAATCTCAGGCCAGGGTTCACCGGTCGCGGGATGGGTGGCTTGATAGCGATAGCCGCTTTTGTCCGACACCCAGCCCAGCGGTCCGAAATTGCTTTCCTCGACGGAAAATTCCTTGTCCGATACCGGCATGCGCGGACGGTAGAGCGGCGCTGTCTCCAGCCGCGCCTGCACATCCGCCAAGAGCGCCCGCTGCTCGCTGCGGGAAAATTTCTCCCGCCACAGCGTCACGCCCGGCATCAGGGCGATGCCCTTCACCATTGAAAAGGACTGCGGGTGGGAATGACGAAAATCCCCGCATAACTGCCGGCAAAGCCCTTTCCGTCCAGCCATTGTTTCAGGCGCTCGGGCGTGTAGCGCTCGGAAATCCATTGGGACAGCGGTACGCCACGGGCGTCTTCCGCGGCGAACTCGAGAAAAGGCCGGAGCCAGCGCTGATGCTTTTTGGGAAAATGCAGATAGGGAAAGCGCGCATACTGTGCCCGCGCTTCTTCCATCGCGCCCCAGCCGCCGCGATGAATGAGATACAAGGCCGCCGCGAAACTGGTGCGGTCCTGGCCGCCCGAGCATTTGAGGACGAAAGGCCTGGGCGCAGAATCGAACGCTTCGATCAGCCGCGCCAGCATGGGCTGGGTGGGGAGCTTCCTGGAATCCAGCATCGCGTCGAGATGGGCGATGCCCCGCGCATGGGCGGCGCCTGTTTCTTTTTTCCACCAGGACAGGTCGTCGTTGCGGCCTCGAAGATTGATCAGAGCCTTGATGCCGCGCCGTTCCAGAAACGGGCCTACCCCGCCCGCCCAGGCCTGGGCCGCGCGGGCGCAATCGCCCGGCACCACCCAGTGGAAATTGTAGAGAATATCGCCCAAAACCCGCATAATTGACCGCCTAAGACGCGCTTATAGCAGAGGGGAAACCAGATGCGCATTTCCAGGATGGCGCTCGATCGCGGCTGGATCTGGGCCACCGGCCTGGGTGTGATCGCCTATGCGATCCTCACTTTCCTGGACATTGAGCTCAAATCGCGGACCGGGGTTTCCACCGCCAATCTCGAAGGCCTCGCCAGCGCCGCGCAATTCCGTCTGGCCTTCCACGCCTGGGCGCCGGAACCTTATGCGGCTGAGGCGGGATTCGTTTTGGGCTTCGCCTATCTGGTGATGCCGTTTTACGCGCTGAGTTTCTTCTTCTCCGGCGTGATCGTGGCCGAGCGTTTCACCCCGGGCAAAAACCGTTTCCGGCGCTGGGTGCTATTGGCGGCGTTGGTGGCGGCGGTAAGTGCATTGCTGGACGCCGGATTGAGGGCCATGGAGCTGGCCATGCTGGTCGGCGGCCCCGACGACGGTTTGGCGGGGATCGCAGCGCGTCTCGCCAATGCCAAGACGGTGGCGGTGCTGGTGGGACTTGCCCTTCTTCTGGGCGCGGTGGCGGCCCGCATTCAGGCACGAAAAAAGCAGGCATAAGCTGCCTTGACGGCAAAGCCTCTTTCCGTATAGTGCGCCGCTCTTCGGAGAAGCCTCTTCTCCGGAAACACTTTTTATTTCAAGGAATTAGACCATGTACGCGGTGGTCCGCACCGGCGGAAAACAGTATCGGGTGGCCGAGGACATGGTCCTTGAGGTGGAAAGCCTTAAGGGCGATGTCGGTGCCAAGCTCACCTTGGGCGAGGTCCTGATGCTGGGCGGCGACAAGCCCAAGCTGGGTGCGCCGCTGGTCCAAGGCGCGTCGGTCGAATGTGAAATCCTCGAGCATGGCCAGGGCGAGAAAGTGATCGCCTTCAAGAAGAAGCGCCGCAAGAACACCCATAGGAAGCGCGGTCATCGCCAGCACTTCACCAAGGTGAAAGTGCTCTCGATCTCGGCCGGCAAGGAATAAGCCATGGCGCACAAGAAAGCAGGCGGCTCATCCCGCAACGGGCGCGACTCCAACGCCAAGCGTCTGGGCGTGAAATTGTTCGGCGGTGAGCACATCGCCGGCGGAAATGTGATCGTGCGACAACGCGGCACCAAATTCTGGCCGGGCGAGAATGTCGGTATGGGCAAGGACCATACGCTCTTCGCGCTTTGCGACGGCAACGTCGCGTTCAAGACCGGTTTCAAGCGCCGCACTTTTGTATCCGTGATCGCGGCGGCCAACCCGGCCCAAAAGCCGATGAAGACGGCGGCGGAATAAGGCGGCTGAAGACATAGGCCGCCAATCAAATTGGCGGCCCATATATGCGAGGGAGATGGTCCGCCATCTCCCTTTTTTGTTTCCCTCGCGAGAAGGAGCGGGGAAACGTGTCATGTCATTGGTGGAGAGTGAGAGACTGATATTGCGGCCGCCCAGGCACGCCGATATTCAGGCGATGGCGGTCTGGCTGGGCGATTTCCAGGTGTCGCGCAATCTGGCGCGGGTGCCATATCCTTATAACGAAGCCGATGCGGAGGATTTTGTCGCGGAACGCGGGCGTCAGGGCGACGGCCATTATGCCTTCGTGATCGTGCGCAAAGCCGACAATGTCTTCATGGGTTGCATCGGGCTTCATCTGGAAGACGAGGGCCATGAGTTCGGTTACTGGCTGGGCAAGCCCTTCTGGGGCATGGGCTATGCCACCGAGGCGGCTGGGACCATGGCGCGCTTCGCATTTGAAAGCCTAGACGCGCCCTATCTCTGGGCTGGATGGTTTCATGACAATCCGGCCTCGGGCCACGTCCTGGCCAAGCTGGGCGCGCGGCACAATGGCAGCCGGATGCGGCTGTCGGTGGCCCGCGGCGTGAAGGTCCTCTGTCATGAGATGCTGTTGACGCGAGAGGCGTTCCTCTCGAAAAAGGCCGCCTAGGAGCGTCGGCCCCGCGAAGTTGGAGACTTCGTGTCAGGCCGCGCGACCAAACAAAAGAGACTTTTAAGGATGCGGTTTCTCGATATCGCCAAGGTCTATGCCTCCAGCGGCGCTGGCGGCAATGGCTGCATCGCATTCCGGCGCGAGAAATTCATCGAGTATGGCGGTCCTTATGGTGGCGATGGCGGCAAGGGCGGCGATGTCTGGGCGGAAGCGGTGGACAATCTCAACACCCTGATCGACTACCGCTTTCAGCAGCATGTGCGGGCCAAGAATGGCGAGGGCGGCAAGGGCAAGGTGATGACCGGCGCGGGTGGGGCCGACGCGGTGATGAAAGTCCCGGTCGGCACCCAGATCTATGACGAGGATGGCGAGAGTTTGATCGCCGACCTTCATGAAAGCGGCCAGCGGGTGATGCTGCTCAAGGGCGGCAATGGCGGCTTCGGCAATGCCCATTTCAAAAGCGCCACCAACCGGGCGCCGCGCCATGCCAATCCGGGGCAACCGGGCGAAGAGAAGATTCTCATCCTCAAGCTCAAGCTGATCGCCGATGTGGGCCTGATCGGCATGCCCAACGCGGGGAAGAGCACCTTTCTTTCCCGTGTCTCGGCCGCCACGCCCAAGATCGCCGACTATCCTTTCACCACGCTGGAGCCTCAACTTGGCATGGTGAAGATCGATTCCACCGACTTCGTGCTGGCCGATCTGCCCGGGCTGATTGAAGGCGCGCATGAAGGCGTGGGGCTAGGCGACCGGTTCCTGGGTCATGCCGAACGTTGCAACGCCATCCTTCATCTGCTGGACGGCACCGAGGACGATGTGGTCAAGATCTACAAGACCATCCGCGCCGAGCTGAAAGCCTATGGCCAGGGCCTGAGCGCCAAGCCTGAGATCGTGGCGATCAACAAGATCGACGCCGTTCCCAAAGCGGCGTTGGCCAAGAAGCGCGCGGCGCTGGAGAAAGCCTGCAAGCGCGAGGTTTATGCCATCTCCGGCGTGTCGGGTGTAGGCATTCCCACGGTGCTCCGCGCGCTCGCCAATGAAATTCAAGCGCGGCGCATGCAAAAAAAGCAGCCGATCAAAACGCCCAGGAAAAAGAAAGGCGCGTGGACGCCATGAGCGGGCTTTTTTCCGGCGCCAGGCTGGTGGTGGTGAAGGTTGGCTCGTCGCTCCTGGTGGACGGCAAGAGCGGCCAGTTGCGCCGCGACTGGCTGGTTTCGCTTTGCGCGGATGTGGCGGTGCTGCGCAAAGAAGGTACCAAAGTGATCCTGGTGTCCTCCGGTTCGATCGCGCTGGGACGCAATCTGCTGAAACTTGCCGCTGGTATTTTGCGCCTGGAAGAAAGCCAAGCGGCGGCGGCAGCGGGTCAAGTCAGGCTGGCGCACGCCTATTCGAATTTCCTGGCGGACCAGCAATTGGTGGCGGCGCAGATTCTGCTCACTTTCGGTGACACGGAGGAGCGCAATCGCTATCTCAACGCCCGCGCCACGCTCAAGACTTTGCTCGATCTGGGCGCGGTGCCGGTGATCAATGAGAATGACACGGTGGCCACCGCCGAGATTCGTTTCGGCGACAATGACCGGCTGGGTGCGCGCGTGGCTTCGATGATGGGCGCGGACAAACTAATTCTTCTGTCGGATGTGGATGGGCTTTACACCGCCAATCCCAATCACGACGCGAGCGCCAAACATATTCCGGAAGTGACCACTATCACCGCTGAGATCGAGGCGATGGGTGGCGGCAGTGTTTCCGGCGTGGGCCGGGGCGGCATGGCCTCCAAGCTGATCGCCGCCAAAATCGCGACGGCGGCGGGCTGCGACGTGATTATCGCCAAAGGTGAGGGGCTTCATCCGGTGGCGGCGATTGCCGACGGCGCTCGCCACACCATCTTCCGCGCCAGCCTCTCGCCCGCCGTGGCGCGCAAGCGCTGGATCGCGGGCGGACTGAAACCCGAAGGCACTTTGGTGATCGACGAGGGCGCAGTGAAGGCGCTGTCCGGAGGCAAGAGCCTGTTGCCTGCCGGCGTCCGCCAAGTGGACGGCCGTTTCGAGCGGGGCGATACGGTGCTG
The DNA here is from genome assembly GCA_035606155.1 of Rhizomicrobium sp. Classification (GTDB taxonomy): domain Bacteria; phylum Pseudomonadota; class Alphaproteobacteria; order Micropepsales; family Micropepsaceae; genus Rhizomicrobium. The sequence goes on from DATNFZ010000146.1 coordinate 6,649, forward strand.
GTCAAGGACCGCCGGGGCCGCGAAATCGCGCGCGGATTGATCGCTTACAATGCGTCCGACGCGGAGCGGATTGCGGGCAAACGCACGGTCGAAATCGAAGCCATTCTGGGCTATCGTGGCCGGGACGAGATGATCCATCGCGACGATCTGGTGCTCTCCGCATGACCTTGCACGACAAGAATGACGCCCAAATGGCGAAGATGGCGGCGGAGATGACGGCGATCGGCCAGGCCGCGCGCGAGGCGGCCCGGCCCCTGCGCGAAGCCGATGACGCGGTGAAGACCAAGGCGCTGAAGGAAGCGGCGCGCGCCATCCGCGCCCGCAAGGCGGAAATCCTGGCTGCCAATGCGCGCGACTTGCAGGCGGCCAAGGCCGGCAATATGTCCGCGCCATTGCAGGATCGTCTGACCCTCAACGATGCGCGCATCGAAGCGATGGCCAAGGGCGTCGAAGAGGTGGCCGCCCAGCCCGATCCCAATGGCCGCGAACTGAAACGCTGGACCAGACCCAACGGCCTGGATATCGCCCGTGTTTCGACGCCCATCGGCGTGATCGGCATCATCTATGAATCCCGTCCCAACGTAACCGCGGACGCGGGCGCGATCGCGCTCAAGGCGGGCAACGTCGCCATTCTGCGCGGCGGCTCGGATTCGATCCATTCCTCCGGCGCGATTCATGCCGCGATGGTGGAAGGGCTGAAGGCGGCGAGTCTGCCGGAAGCGGCGATCCAATATGTGAAGACTCCCGATCGCGCCGCCGTGGGGCTGATGCTGGAAGGACTTTCTGGTACCATCGACCTGATCGTGCCGCGCGGTGGCAAGGGCCTCACCGGCCGGGTGATGCGCGAAGCACGCGTCCCGGTGCTCGCGCATCTTGAAGGCATCTGCCACGTCTATGTGCATGAAAAGGCGGATTTCGCGATGGCGCGCAAAGTGGTGGTGAACGCCAAGATGCGGCGTACCTCCATCTGTGGCGCGGCGGAAAGTCTGCTGGTGGATCGCGCGGTGTTCAAAAGCCATGGCCTGCCCATTCTGGAAGACTTGGCCAAGGCAGGCTGCGAAATCCGCGGTGATGAAACGGTGCAGGCAATTTTCCCTTCGGCCAAAGCGGCAACGGAAGAGGATTGGCGCACCGAATATCTCGATGCCATCATCTCGGTCAGAGTGGTGGACGGGCTGGAAGCGGCCATCCAGCATATCGAGCATTATGGTTCGCACCACACCGACTCGATCCTCACCGATGACGAGCAGGCGGCGGAGACGTTCCTCAACGCGCTCGACAGCGCCATCGTGCTTTGGAACGCCTCGACCCAGTTCGCCGATGGCGGTGAATTCGGCATGGGGGCGGAAATCGGCATCGGCACCGGCAAGCTGCATGCGCGGGGGCCCGTGGGCGTGGAACAACTCACCACCTTCAAATATGTGGTGCGCGGCACGGGACAAACGCGCCCTTGAATTGGATTCGCCCCCCCGGACCGGCGGCAGACGGTTTGCGCATCGGTCTTCTGGGCGGTTCGTTCAATCCGGCCCATTCCGGGCATCTTTATGTGAGCGAAACCGCCATCAAGCGGCTCAATCTTCATGAGGTCTGGTGGCTGGTGAGCCCCGGAAATCCGCTCAAGGCCAAAGCCGGCATGGCCCCGTTGGCGCAGCGCTTGGCAAGCGCGCGAGCTATTGCCGCGCATCATCCCCGCGTCCATGTAAGCGGCTTGGAACAGGCATTAGGCACCCGCTACACCATCGACACCGTGACCGCGCTGGAGCGGCGCTTTCCCCAGATGCAATTCGTCTGGCTGATGGGCAGCGACAATCTCGCCCAGTTCAGCCGCTGGCGGCGCTGGCAGGAATTGGCGCACAAAGTCTCGATCGCCGTGGTGCAGCGGCCAGGCAGCATCATGGCCTCACTTAATGCGCCCCTGATCCGGCGCTTCGGTGCCACGCGCACGTTATCCCGTCCGCCCGCGGTGATGATCCTGGACGGCGCGCGCAATCGCGAGAGCGCCACCAGGCTGCGCACCCTTGGGGCATTGCATCGCCCGTGATAGGTTTTCCCTTCAAGTTGGAGACACGCCCCTGATACGCAAGAACAAGCCCTCAAGTCGCGAAACGGTAGGGCATAAAACAACTGCCAAGAAAGCCGCGAAGCTCAAGAAGAAAGCCGCCAAGGCTCCATCCAGGAAAGCCACCAAGCCCAACACCAGGAAACCGGCGCCAAGGCCGCGCAAAGCCCCTGCGCAAAGCGAGCTCTTGAAGCGGATCATCGCGTCCCTGGAAGACGACAAGGCGGAAGCGATCGTCACCATCGATCTGGAAGGCCGTTCCTCGCTTTGTGACGCCGCTGTGATTGCCTCGGGCCGCTCCTCGCGTCATGTGATGGCGATCGCCGAGCATCTGGCGCGGCGTCTCAAGGAGGAAGGTTATGGCACCCGTCCGGTCACCGGCGCAGCCCAGGGCGACTGGGTGCTGGTGGATGCGGGCGATGTGATCGTGCATGTCTTCCGCCCGGAAGTGCGCGAATATTACGATCTGGAAGGCATGTGGAACGTCGCCTCGCCCAAGGCCTGACGAGGTGCGGCTCACCGTTCTAGCTATAGGAAGCGCACGCGGAACGTCCGAAGGCGCCCTGTGCGACGAATTTCTGGGCCGCGCGGCCAAGCTGGGCCGCAACATGGGCTTCGCCCAACTCACCATCGAGGAATTGAGCGCGGGCAAGGCGCGCGACGCCGCCACGCGCATGACCGATGAAGCCGAGCGGTTGTCCGGCAAAGTGCCGAAAGGCGCCCATGTCGTGCTGCTGGATGCCAAGGGCAAAGGCATGACCTCGGAAGATTTCGCCGAAATGCTGGGAAGCCTGCGCGATGTGGCGACCCGGGACATCTGCTTCGTGATTGGCGGCCCGGACGGGCTGAAACCGCTGCCGGGCCAAAAAGCCGGCCGCAGCCTGGCTTTCGGCCCCCAGACCTGGCCGCATCTTCTGGCCCGCGCGCTGCTCCTGGAGCAGATCTACCGGGCCATGACCATCCTTGCGGGCCACCCCTATCATCGTGGACATTAGATTTTGCCCCCATCTGTCCGCCAGCTTGGGCTTGGCGCTCCCGCTCGCGCCTACGCGCTGGGCAAGCCCCCATGCGGACATCTTCTCCCGCCCAATGGCTTCGCCATGCGGGGGAAGAAAGCCGGGACCAAGACGCGCTGCCCTATTTCACCAATCAAGCCTTTATTAACCATATAAGGCGATGCTTCCCTGTCGGAGTGGGCCCATGGAAATCAAAAGCACCAGCCGGGTCGAAAGCGCCGCCCTCAGGCGCAAGACTGTCAATGCCAGCGCCGGTAGTACCTTTGCGGTGCCCGAAGCGCCGGAGAGCCACGCGCAGATCGTCACAGGTCCAGGTCCCATCGCTGCTCTCGATTCCATTCTCGCGTTGCAAGACATGGGCGATGCGTCCGACGGGCGCTCCAAAGGGTTGGCCCATGGTGAGCAATTGCTCGACATTCTGGATTCGGTACGAGACGGTCTTCTCGCCGGCGGGATTCCCCGCGCCACCCTCAATCGTCTGGCCGTGGCGGTGACGCGCCGCCACGATGTCTTCGCCGATCCCAAGCTGCAGGACGTGCTGGATCAGATCGAGCTTCGTGCGCATGTCGAGCTGGCGAAGCTTGAGCAGCTCGACAAGCGCGTCGCTTAAGGCGCGGATCTTTTGGCCGGTCGTACGCTGTCGCTACTCCAGGTTCGTCGCTCGTCGCTCATGGGCATCTTGCCCACATCGCTTCTCGTTCCTGCCCAGCGACCAAAATCTCTCGCGTCTAGAGCAAAATCCGACCTGATTGAATCGGCTGGGATTCACGGGGATTGGGAATCGTGATTCAAGCTGCTGGCTGGGCTGGAGGCCAGCAGCGATGGCTCGACCCTATTCCTTGGATTTGAGAGAGCGAGTTGTTGGAGCGATTGACGGCGGCCTGTCACGCCGAG
>DATNFZ010000147.1:0-11592 GCA_035606155.1 Rhizomicrobium sp.
GCCACATGATCGGGCGCTAGATCCGGCCTGAGCGCGATCACCACCGGCCCGCTTTTCAATTCCAGGATCAGGGTATTCTCGGGGTCGCGCGCCATTATTTCCGTTCCTTGCAACGTTTGACCAAAGCTTCGGCAATGGCGGGGGTGGTGAAGGGGCCGACATCACCGCCCAGCATCGCAATTTCCTTTACCAGCCGCGAAGAGATGGCCTGATGACGAGGATCGGCCATCAGGAACACGGTCTCGATCTCGGTGTTGAGGCGCTGGTTCATCGCCACCATCTGGAATTCATATTCGAAGTCCGACACGGCTCTTAAGCCCCGGATGATCATCGAGGCGCCCACGCTTTCCGCGAATTTCACCAGCAACATGTCGAAGGCCTTGACCTCGATCGTGGCGCGGCCCTTGGCCAGGGGTTGAGCTTCCCGCTCCAGCATCTCCTTGCGCTCTTCGAGGGTGAAAAGCGGCTCCTTGGAGGCATTGGTGGCCACGCCGATCACCAGATGGTCCACCAGCTTGACCGCGCGCTGGATGATGTCGAGATGGCCGAGCGTCACCGGATCGAAAGTGCCGGGGTAAAGGCCGATGCGGGTCTTGCCGGCCATCAGCCCTCGCCGCCGCCGACATCGGCGATGCGTTCGACCGAGACGCAGCGCTCACCCTCGTCCAAACGGAAGACCGTCACGCCCTGGGCGGCGCGGCCCTGGATGGAGATGCCGCCCACCGCGACCCGGATGGTCTGGCCCCGGTCGGAAATCAGCATCAGGTCGTCGCTGTCCTCGACCGGGAAGGCGGCGATGATGGCGGCGTTCTTCTTGCCCATGCCCATGGCGACGATGCCCGAGCCGCCGCGTCCGGTGACGCGATATTCGTAGGAGGAGCTGCGTTTGCCAAAGCCGGTGGCCGAGACCGCCAGCACGAACTGCTCGCGCGCGCCCAACTGGGCATAACGCTCGGCCGACAAGGTGGCCTCTTCGACGCCCTCTTCGGCGCTGTCTTCTTCGTTCAATTCCGGCACCTCCTCGGTGCCATTCTCCCCTTCGCCGGAGGCGCGGCGAGCGGCATTGGCCTGTTTCAGATAGGCCTTGGACTCGGCGCTGCTGGCGTCGGAATGGTAGAGCAAGGACAGGCTCACCACTTCGTCGTCCTTGGCCAGCTTGATGCCGCGCACCCCGGTCGAATCGCGGCCCTTGAACACGCGCACATCGCCCACCGGGAAACGGATGCATTTGCCCAGCTTGGTGGTGAGCAGGAAATCGTCCTGGTCGATGCAGGTGGCGACGCCGATGATGCCATCGCCCGCCGCCAGCTTCATGGCGATCTTGCCGGATTTGTTCACTTGCACGAAATCGGAGAGCGCATTGCGGCGCACGTCGCCGGATTTGGTGGCGAAAACCACGTTCAGCTTCTCCCACTCGCTCTCGTTTTCCGGCAGCGCCAGGATGGCGGTGATGCGCTCATGTTCGGAGAGCGGCAGAAGATTGACCATCGCCTTGCCCTTGCCGGCGATGCGCGCTTCGGGCAGGCGCCAGACCTTAAGCTTGTAAACCATGCCGGTGGAAGAAAAGAACAGCATGGGGGCGTGGGTGTTGGCGACGAACAGATTGGTGATAAAATCCTCGTCCCGCGTCGCCATGCCCGAGCGGCCTTTGCCGCCGCGGCCCTGGACGCGATATTCCGCCAAGGGCGTGCGCTTGATGTAGCCGGCATGGGTAACAGTGACTGCCACGTCTTCCCGCTCGATCAGCGCCTCGTCCTCGATCTCGACTTCGGCGTCGATCAGTTCGGTCTTGCGGGGAGTGGCAAACTCGTCACGGATTGCCGTGAGCTCGGTCTTGACGATCTCGAGCACGCGGCCGCGTGAGGAGAGAATGTTCAGATAATCCCGGATCGCTTCGCCCAGCTTGGCAGCCTCGTCAGCGATTTCGTCGCGGCCCAGCGCGGTCAGGCGTTGCAGGCGTAGGTCCAGGATAGCTTTGGCCTGTTCCTCGGTGAGACGGATGGTGCCGTCGTCCGCCACGCGATGGCGGGGATCGGCAATCAACGCCACCAGCGGGCCCACGTCCTTGGCCGGCCACGCCCGCGTCATCAACTGCTCGCGCGCGGTCGAGGCGTCAGCGGCGGCACGGATCAGCTTGATCACCTCGTCGATATTGGCCACGGCTACCGCCAGTCCCACCAGGATATGGCCGCGGTCGCGGGCCTTGGCCAACTCGAACTTGGTGCGCCTGGTGACGACGTCTTCGCGGAAGGTGATGAAGGCCGCGATCAGTTCCTTCAGATTCATCTGCGCCGGCCGGCCTTCGTCCAGGGCCAGCATGTTGACGCCGAATGTGGTCTGGAGCTGGGAATAGCGATAGAGCTGATTGAGCACCACATCGCCCGAGGCATCGCGCTTTAATTCAATCACCACCCGCATGCCGTGGCGGTCGCTTTCGTCGCGGATGTCGGCAATGCCTTCCACCCGCTTGTCGCGCACCAGTTCGGCGATGCGTTCCTGCAAGAGCGCCTTGTTCACCATGTAGGGAATTTCAGTGACGATGATCGCTTCGCGGTCCTTGCGGATCTCTTCGATGGTGCAGCGCGCCCGCATCAGGATCGAGCCGCGGCCGCGCGCCAGGGCGCCCCGCGCGGCCTGCTTGCCGATGATCAGGCCGCCGGTGGGAAAATCCGGTCCGGGTACAATTTCAGTCAATGCTTCCAGGTTGATGGACGGATCATCGACATAAGCCAGGCAGGCATCGATCACTTCGCCCAGATTGTGGGGCGGGATATTGGTGGCCATGCCCACCGCGATGCCGGACGAACCATTGACCAGCACATTGGGGAAGCGTGCCGGCAATACCACCGGCTCCCGCTCGCTGCCGTCGTAATTGTCCTGGAACTCGACCGTGTCCTTGTCGATGTCCTCGGTAAGAGAATGCGCCACTTTGGCGCGGCGCGCTTCGGTGTAGCGCATCGCCGCGGGCGGATCGCCATCCACCGAACCGAAATTGCCCTGCCCGTCGATCAGGGGCACGCGCATGGAGAAATCCTGCGCCATGCGCACCAATGCGTCGTAGATCGATTGGTCGCCGTGCGGATGATATTTGCCCATCACGTCGCCCACGATCAGGGCGGATTTGCGATAGGGCTTGTTCCAGTCGCGCCCATTCTCATGCATCGAAAAAAGAATGCGCCGGTGCACGGGCTTGAGACCGTCGCGCGCATCGGGCAGCGCGCGGCTCACGATCACGCTCATGGCGTAATCGAGATAGGATTTCTTCAGCTCGTCCTCGATCGCGATTGGCGCGATGGGCGGAGTGTTTTCTGGTGGGCCGGGCGGCGGCGCCTCGGTATCGGGAATATCGCTCAAAAGGTCCTCGAAAACGGGCCGGGAACCCGCATGAAATGGTGGTTAAGTCCTAGCATTTCAGACACGGCATGGCCAATGATTCCGCCCGCGAAAAGTATCTGATTCGACTGGTTATTTTGCCTGTTCCCGGATGAGAGAAAGTTCTTCTCTCACCCGCTCCATCGGATAGGCGTAAATCACCCGCAAAGGGCCTTCATCCTTATAGCCAAAAGTGATGCCGATCAGGCGGCCGGAGGCATCCAGCACCGGCCCGCCGGAGAAGCCGGGGCCGGCGTCGCCGGCAAAGGTGAAATAGGCGGGCGCGGTGCAGCCGGCACATGTCTCAACCGCCCTCACCACGCCATGGGCGAGGCGCAGCCCGCCATCCGCGCCCTGGCCGAAAGCGCTCACCGCTTCGCCGGGCTGGGCCATGGCTGTTGCGGTCACGGGCTCACGGTCGTCGCGGAAGAACAGAAGGTCATAGTCCTTGACCTCTCCCAGCACGGCCTTGGAATCCACCAGATTGCGGTTATGGCCATTGGTGACGGCGATGCCGGGCGCGATCGCCATTGCCGCACCATCGCCAGAGACGAGACCCCCGCGGTGAAGGGGGATATAGGCAGCCGCGATCTGCGCTTCCGGGATGTCAGCGGCCGGGACGCCCGAGGACATCGCACAGCCGGCCAGGACTAGCAGGGGTGGAAAACTAGAAAGGTATCTCGTCATCCATCTCGTCGCGCTGGAAGGCCGCGGGAGCCTCGCTGGCCCCCACCCGTTCGCGGGGGGCGCCATCGCTGCCCCGTCCATCCAGCATCACCAGCGTGCCGTTGAAGCGCTGCAGCACCACCTCGGTGGAGTATTTCTCCACCCCCTCCTTGTCGGTCCATTTGCGGGTCTGGAGCGCGCCCTCCAGATAGACCTTGGAACCCTTGCGCAGATACTGCTCGGCCACCTTGGCCAGGTTCTCGTTGAAGATCACCACCCGGTGCCATTCGGTGCGCTCCTTGCGCTCGCCGGTGGCCTTGTCCCGCCAGCTATCCGAGGTGGCGACCGAGAGGTTCACGATCGGCTCGCCCGAGGTCATGCGCCGCACCTCCGGGTCCTTGCCCAGATTGCCCACCAAAATCACCTTGTTGACGCTTCCCGCCATGGCCTTGCCTCACTGTTCTGGAGGGTCGAACCTTACCGTTTCGGCCCGCCGATACGAGTTGTATCGGATATTTGTTCCTATTATGTTCCTATCTGATCTGAGTCAATCCCCAACTATGTGAGACTCTTGCCGAATGGCGGTTCCATCCCCACCTCAGGGGCTCACCAAAGCCCATAATCTGATCACGGCAGCTCTCTTGCTTGCCCCGGCAACCGCGTCCGAAAACCCATGCTGAAAAACATCTCCATTCGCGGCGCCCGCGAGCACAATCTCAAGAATGTCGATGTCGAGATCCCCCGGGACACGCTCACCGTGCTCACGGGTCTTTCCGGCTCGGGCAAATCCTCACTCGCCTTCGACACCATCTATGCCGAAGGCCAGCGCCGCTATGTGGAGTCGCTGTCGGCCTATGCGCGCCAGTTCCTGGAGCTGATGCAGAAGCCGGATGTTGACCATATCGAGGGCCTGTCGCCGGCCATTTCTATCGAACAGAAGACCACTTCCAAGAATCCCCGCTCCACCGTGGGCACCGTCACCGAAATCTACGACTATCTGCGCCTGTTGTTCGCGCGGGTGGGCGTGCCTTATTCGCCCGCCACCGGCCTTCCCATCGAAAGCCAGACCGTGAGCCAGATGGCCGATCGCATCCTGGCCCTGCCGGAAGGCACGCGGATTTATCTTCTGGCGCCCATCGTGCGCGGCAGGAAGGGCGAATACCGCAAGGAGTTCGCCGAGCTCCAGAAGAAAGGTTTCCAGCGCGCCAAGGTGGACGGCAAATATTATGAACTCGGCCAGGTGCCGACGCTGGACAAGAAGCTCAAGCACGATATCGAGATTGTGGTGGACCGCATCGCGGTCAAGCCCGATCTGGGCAATCGCCTGCCTGACTCTATCGAGACCGCCCTGGGCCTGGCGGATGGGCTTCTGGTGGTGGAATTCGCCGACGAAAAAGAGAAAGATGGCAGTCAGAGGCGGATGCTGCTTTCGTCCAAATTCGCCTGTCCCGTCTCGGGCTTCACCATTCCCGAGATCGAGCCCCGGCTGTTCAGCTTCAACAATCCCCATGGCGCCTGCCCGGTGTGCGACGGGCTGGGGGTGCAGAATTATTTCGACGAAGCGCTGGTGGTGCCGGACGGATCGCTCTCGCTCAAAAAAGGTGCGGTCGCGCCCTGGGCAAAATCGTCATCCCCTTACTACCTCCAAACCCTGGAGGCCTTGGCGCGGCATTACAAAGTTTCGATGAACGATCCGTGGGAAGACCTGCCCAAGAAAGTGCGCGACGCCATCCTGCACGGCTCGGGCGACGAGGTGATCAAATTCGTCTATGACGATGGCGCGCGCCGCTACGACACCAAGAAGGAATTCGAAGGCGTCATCCCCAACATGGATCGCCGTTTCAACGAAACGGACTCCGCCTGGGTGCAGGAGGATCTGGCGCGCTTCCAGTCCGAGGCGCCCTGCGAGGCATGCAAAGGTTATCGCCTGAGGCCGGAAGCCTTGGCAGTGAAGATCGGCGGCATCCATATCGGCCAGGTCTGCGAGCAATCCATCCGCGACGCCGATATCTGGTTCCGCGACATCGACAAGAAGCTCAACAAACAGCAGCAGGAAATCGCCGTCCGCATCCTCAAGGAAATCCGCGCCCGGCTGAAATTCCTCAACAATGTGGGATTGGATTATCTCACCCTGGCGCGCGCCTCCGGAACCTTGTCGGGCGGCGAAAGCCAGCGCATCCGGCTGGCCTCGCAGATCGGCTCAGGCTTGACCGGCGTGCTTTATGTGCTGGACGAACCCTCGATCGGCCTTCACCAGCGCGACAATGGCAAGCTGCTGGACAGCCTCAAGGGCCTGCGCGACATGGGCAACACCGTCCTGGTGGTGGAGCATGACGAGGACGCCATCCGCACCGCCGATCATGTGATCGACATGGGCCCGGGCGCCGGCGTCCATGGCGGCCACATCATCGCCGAAGGCACGCCGGCCGACATCATGGCCAGCAAGAAAAGCCTCACCGGCAAATATCTCAACGGGATGGAGAACATCGCCATTCCCGCCACCCGCCGCAAAGCCGTCCACAACCGCTGGCTGAAAGTGGTGGGCGCGCGGGGCAACAATCTCAAGAATGTCACCGCCGCTTTTCCCCTAGGCACGCTCACTTGCGTCACCGGCGTTTCCGGGGGCGGCAAATCCACCCTCACGATCGAAACCCTGTTCAAGGCGGCCTCACGCAAGCTCGGCCAGGCGCGAGAACATCCCGCGCCGCATGACCGCATCGAGGGTCTGGAATTCCTCGACAAGGTAATCGACATCGACCAGAGCCCGATCGGCCGCACCCCTCGCTCCAATCCCGCCACCTATACCGGCGCCTTCACCCCCATCCGCGACTGGTTCGCCGAACTGCCGGAAGCCAAGGCGCGCGGTTATGCGCCGGGCCGCTTTTCGTTCAACGTCAAGGGCGGGCGCTGCGAGGCCTGCCAGGGTGATGGCGTGATCCAGATCGAGATGCACTTCCTGCCCGACGTCTATGTCCAATGCGATGTCTGCCAGGGCAAGCGCTACAACCGCGAGACCCTGGAAGTGAAATTCCGCGACTATTCCATCAGCGACGTGCTGGACATGACGGTGGAAGCAGGCGCCAACTTGTTCAAGGCGGTGCCCTCCATTGCCGAGAAGCTGGAGACATTAAAGCGCGTGGGGCTGGGCTACATCTCCATCGGTCAGCAGGCCACCACGCTGTCGGGCGGCGAAGCCCAGCGGGTGAAACTCTCCAAGGAATTGTCGCGCCGCGCCACCGGCCGCACGCTCTACATTTTGGACGAGCCCACCACCGGCCTGCATTTCCATGACGTGAAGAAATTGCTGGAAGTGCTGCATGAGCTGGTGAATGCGGGCAACACCGTGGTGGTGATCGAGCACAATCTGGAAGTGATCAAGACCGCGGACTGGATCATCGATCTCGGTCCGGAAGGTGGCGATGGCGGCGGCGAGATCGTGGCGGCCGGCACGCCCGAAGACGTGGCGAAGACGGCGCGCTCTTATACCGGGCAATATCTCAAACCGATGCTGAAAGCCCGCGAGCCGCTCAAGAGGCTGAAGGCGGGATAAGAACAAATCTGGGGGATCGCATGTGGATGATCAGAAGTCCCGGTGGCGCATATGCGGCCGAGTTGGTGGAGAAAAAACTTGTTGGCATAGGGTGGGGAGAACCCTTCGACGAATTCTCAGCAGCTAAAACGCCGTCCGATTTTTACAATATCGTAAGGAAGCACTGGACCGACTACACCGACCAGCAAGTTATCAATGCCGGCAGACAGCTCTACAAATTCTTCAGAGAAATAAAGAACGGGGACGAGGTAATTACGTACGACTCCGCTCGCAGAATTTATCATTTTGGCACTATCAAAGGGGATGTTCAGCATCAATCCTCTTTGATTGGCGACGTATCCAACTTTCGTCCAGTGAACTGGAAAGCGGAAATTGCAAGGGACAGTCTCTCCTTAGATGCGCGCAATTCCCTTGGCTCAACTTTGACACTCTTTCGGCCATCTGATGAAGCAGCCTCTGAAATAAGAAAGCTATCAGCGGGCATCGATACGAAGCCTTTGCCTGCTGTGCTTGACAATGAAGTGTCCGAGGCGGTGGAAACGGAAGAGCCATTTGCGAAAGCATACGAGAACTCACAGGAGCTCATCAAAGACCGGCTTATGAAGCTAAGTTGGCAGGATATGCAAAGAATCGTCGCCGGAGTTCTTCGTGCAATGGGGTATAAAACAAAGATATCCGCCGATGGACCTGATCGTGGGAAAGATATTATCGCATCCCCTGATGGGCTAGCCTTGGAGCATCCGCGTATTTTCGTCGAGGTGAAGCATCGAAAGGGGGTTATGGGTGCGCCCGAAATACGAAAATTTATTGGCGGGCGCGATCACCAGAATGATCGCTGCCTGTACGTCAGTACCGGCGGTTTTACGATCGAAGCTAAATATGAAGCGGAGCGCGCCAAGGTACCATTGACGCTTGTAGATAGTGACGAACTTGTAAATTTATTGGTTGAGAATTATGAAGCGGCGGATTCCGAATTGCGATCTTTGATTCCGCTTAGAAAGACCTATTGGCCAATCACCTAATAGCGGCTACGGGATGAGCTTGTCCTTCAGGCCGGCGAGATTGGGATAGAAATCGAGCTGGCGTTCCAGCCGCGCAATCTGTTCCGCGGTAAACCGCGAGCGGCCCCGGCCGCTCACGCCCTTGTTGAAACGATATTCGCGCCGCTCCTCCCACACCGTGTCCAGCGCCGCCTGGCAGGCCTCGCGGGTCTGCGGCAGTCCGGAATGCGCCAGCAGTTTTTCCAGTGTCGTGGCTGGATCGGCGACGAAATTCTCGTATTCCAGCGCCAGCACCCGCTCGGGCGCTTCCGCCGCATATTCCATCCAGGTGGCGAAATAGCTCACATACCAGGGGCCCGCCATGTCGATGAGGAAGTCGCCCTTCGCCTCCTGGGATAGCTCGGTGTAATGGGGCGGCAGGCGGAAATTGAGCCAATTGTCCGGCGAATGGGGATCCTGATCCAGCATGTCGCCATAGGACGCCAGCATGTCGGGGATGGCGCGGATCATGATCACGGGCTTGAGCCCCAGCGTGTCCATGAAATGACGGTTGGCAGGCAGCGCCTGCATATGGACATGCGTCACCAGCGGGCGCGTGGGGAAGCCGCCCGCGTAATAGAGAAGGAAGGTCGGCAGGTAGAAGCTGGCGTCGCGCCCGCCCTGGGCGTGGACGGTGCGCACGAACGCGCCCCGCACAGCCCCGACGCAGGCCGAACGCAGGAAGGTGCCGGCCGCCTTGGGCGCGAACGCCAGCACCACCGCCGGCCGGGTCGAACCCAGCTCCTTCAGATAAGCCGCGAAATCGGGCTCGAAGGAACCATCGCAATTCGGCGGCGCAAAGGTGGCGTTTGCCAGCTTGTCCTTGAACCGGGAAGTCATTTCTTGACGCCCTGTTTTCCCCACTCAACGGGGATATTCTTACCGCAGAGACGTGAATAACTGGTTTTCCCTGCTGTCCGCTGGATTAACCAAACCGATCTCCATCAACGGGTTAGGGCTCGTTGGCGTCGTCCGACGTTAACAGCCGTCAGGCGGAAGGCTTTTTCAACGCCTGGAAAGCATAGGCGCTGGCGCCCATCGTCAGCCCCAACAACAAGGGGGCGATCAAGAACAGGATGCCGGCGGTGACGGGCATATTCTGGTTTTCCGCATGCAATTGCACCGCCACCATGGCGGTGGACGTCATGATCTGCGGCTTCAGGATGCCCGGTCCTTCCAGGGCCACTTCCACCGCCACCATCAGAAAGCGCACCGGCAGCACCACGGCCAGGAACACAGCCAGTATGCGCCAGAAATTCCCGTTCGAGAGAATCCAGCTTCGCGGCAATATCGGCCCGGTCTCATCGACCGCCACGCCGGGCAAAAGGAAGCCGAAGCGCAGACCGAAGAAGATCGCCGCGGCATAAAAGATAGCCAGCGAAACGAGATTGGCGCCCAGATTGCGCGGACCAAGCGCCGCCCCCAGCACGGTGCTCACGATCAACAGCAAGGCGAACAGAAACCCCACCACCCCGAGGGAGGAGCGGAACAGCCGCCATTCCGCCATGCCAAAGGCAAAATGCGCCAAAGCTCCGGCCTTGCGGCTTCCCATGGCCAGCTGAACCACGGGAACCGCCATCATGGCGAAAAGCAGCAGGCCCACCAGCAAAAACGAGATCACGCCCAATATCGCCGGCCCCGCCAAGGCGAAATTGTTGGAGGCGAAGGCATCGGCCAGCGCGGAAAAGAACCGCTGCAGCACGAAAAAGCCGATCACCGTGGCCAGGATCATGGGCAACCAGATCAGGCCGATGATGGCGCCCAGATGGGTGAAGGTGAAACGATAGGCCGCACGGATCGTGTCCAGGACGGGGATTTTCGTCATCTCAGCCTTTGGGCACGGGGCCCCGGTCGCGCGTCAGAATTCGTCGAAGGGGCGCAGGTCATTGAATACAGGCGGGCCCGACTGGGTCGCTTCATGCCACAATCCGGCCGCCCACGCCGTCATCGCCACTGCCAGGGGCGATTTCAGCACGCCCTTGAAGGGCTCGGCCATCGCCGCCCAGCGGCGGCGTGGCACGAACAGCACCAAACCCACGGCTGCGGCCGCCAATACCCCGGCGCCGACCGCCAGGCGGACATAATTGGTTCCTCTGTCCTCACGCATCAGAATCTCTCTTGGTCGTGGCCATAATGGCGGGCTTCGGCCTTTCTGTCAGCAGCGGTGCGGCAACAAACCCCGTTTTCGGCCGCCAGCATCGCATTTCCGTCTTAATTTCCCGTACCAACCTGCTAAAGCCAGACCTATGGCAAAGGTTCATGTCATTGGCGGCGGTCTGGCCGGATCGGAAGCGGCCTGGGCCCTGGCCGAAGCCGGTCTCGACGTCGCGCTCCATGAGATGCGGCCCAAACGGCCCACTTTCGCGCACCAGACCGACGGCCTGGCCGAGCTGGTCTGCTCCAACTCCTTCCGCTCCGACGACGCCATGAACAATGCCGTGGGCCTCCTGCATGAGGAGATGCGGCGCGCGGGCTCCCTCATCATGCGCATGGCCGATCGCCATAAGCTGCCGGCGGGCGGGGCCCTGGCGGTGGACCGCGAGGGATTTTCGCAGGCCATAACCGACGCGTTGGTCAACCATCCCCGCATCATGCTGGCGCGGGAAGAAATCACCGCACTCCCTCCGTCCGATTGGGGCCAGGTGATCGTGGCCACCGGGCCGCTCACTTCCGAAACACTGTCCACCAGCATCGCGCAAGCAGCCGGCGAAAAACATCTGGCCTTTTTCGACGCCATCGCGCCTATCGTTCATCGCGAGTCGATCGATTTTGACATCGCCTGGTTCCAGTCCCGTTATGACAAACAGGGGCCGGGCGGCGGCGACGCCGACTACATCAATCTGCCGCTCAACGAAGAACAATATCGCGCCTTCGTCGCGCAATTGCTGGCGGGCGAAAAGACCGATTTCAAGGAGTGGGAAACATCCACGCCCTATTTCGAGGCTTGCCTGCCCATCGAAGTGA
>DATNFZ010000148.1:0-22618 GCA_035606155.1 Rhizomicrobium sp.
GCAAAACGCACAGTTCCCGAGATCATCGACGAGATCGGAAAAGCAATTCCACTCTGCAAACCAACCGACTGCCGCGGATACTTTAAGAAGGCTGGATACGCTTCTACCTGATCGGATTTTGCTCTAGCTGAAAAGCAGACCCTAAAGTCCGAGGAAGGGCCGAAAGCCGCCAAAGATCATGCGCTTGCCGTCGAAGGGCAGACCCTTTTCGAATTGTTTCAGCCGCGGGTCCTCGATGGCTTTTTTGGTGATCTCTTTGCGCGCTTCCGGCGAGTCATAGACGATCCAGGAGAAGATCACGACTTCGTCGTCCTTGGCCTGAACGGCGCGGGGGAATGACGTGAGGTCGCCGTAAGGCGTGTCGTCGCCCACGCATTCGACGTAATCCCGGGCGCCATATTCGCGCCAGATCGGTTCGCAGGCGCGTGCCATCTTCTTGTAGTCGTCCAGCCTGTCTTTCGGTACGGCGATCACAAAACCTTCGACATAGGCCATGATGTCCTCCCTGATGACATGGGGCCAGCTTAACATCGGACGAACAAAAAAGGCGGCCAATGGCCGCCTTTTCGTCTTGGGCCTGGTCTGCCGCCCCTTCGGCGCAAAGCGCCTGGAAGGGGAGGTGCCCGTAGCACCGATCAGGTGCGAAGGGCGGAGGGGTTAAAGATCGACGAGGGGTTAAACGTCCAAAAGCATCCGCTCGGGATCTTCGAGGTTCTCCTTCACCCGCACCAGGAAGGTGACGGCGTCGCGGCCGTCCACCAGTCGGTGGTCGTAGGACAGTGCCAGATACATCATGGGGCGAATCTCGACCTTGCCGTCGATCGCCATGGGGCGTTGCTGGATCTTGTGCATGCCCAGGATGCACGACTGAGGCGAATTAAGGATCGGCGTGGACATCAAAGAGCCGAACACGCCGCCATTGGTGATGGAGAAGGTGCCGCCCTGCAATTCCTCCAGCTTGAGCTTGTTGTCGCGCGCGCGGCTGCCAAAATCCATCACCGCTTTTTCGATGTCCGCCAGCGAAAGCAGATCGGCACCCTGCACCACCGGCACCACCAAGCCCTTGTCGGTCGAAACCGCAACGCCGATATCATAGTAATTCTTATAGATGATGTTGTCGCCCTCGATCTCGGCATTGACGCTGGGCAATTCCTTCAGCGCCGCCACGCAGGCCTTCACGAAAAAGCCCATGAAGCCCAGGCGGACGCCA
Source organism: Rhizomicrobium sp. (assembly GCA_035606155.1). Lineage (GTDB taxonomy): Bacteria > Pseudomonadota > Alphaproteobacteria > Micropepsales > Micropepsaceae > Rhizomicrobium. The sequence continues at coordinate 1,211 of DATNFZ010000148.1, forward strand.
TGCTTCTTTTCGAAATTGTCCTTGTATTGGCTGCGCAGCGCCATGACCCGCGTCATGTCCGCTTCGTTGAAGGTGGTGAGCTGGGCCGCGGTGTTCTGCGATTCCTTCAGGCGCAGCGCGATGGTCTTGCGCAGCCGCGACATCGGGACTTTTTCCTCGCGCTCGGCATGACTGCGCGGCCCCGCAGGCGCGGCCACCGGCTGGGCCGGCTTGGCGGCGCGCGCTTCCAGCGCTTCCAGCATGTCGCCCTTGGTGACGCGGCCGTCGCGCCCGGTTCCGGCCACAGCCGAGGTGGGGACCCCCGTCTCTTGTGAAATGCGTTGCGCCGACGGCATGGCAGGCGCTTCGCTTTTTGACGCGGGCCTGGGGGCTTCGGCTTTCGGCGCGGGCGCCGGTTTGGGCGCTTCGCTCTTGGTGGGTTTGCCGGCGTCGGGATTGCCGGCGGGCACGGCGGCAGCCTTGCCGGCCTTGCCTTCGGCGATCGAACCCAACACGGCGCCCACTTGCACGGTGGCGCCGGCCTTGACCGAGATGGATTCGAGAGAGCCGGCGGCGGGCGCGGGCACTTCCACCGTCACCTTGTCGGTTTCCAGTTCCAAGACCGGCTCGTCGCGGGCGACGCTTTCGCCTTCCTTCTTGAACCAGCGCGCCACCGTGGCTTCGGTCACGGATTCGCCCATCGCCGGCACTTTGATTTCGATGCTCATCAAATCCTCTTAACCGGCCAAAGCCGCTACAAAGTCGCCGTCACAAAGTCAAAGCGTCGTTCAGGAACTGGGCCAGTTCGGCCAGATGCTGCTTCATCAAGCCCGCGGCGGTGGAAGCATATTCGGGCCGCCCGACATAACGCGGCTTTCCGCCCGTGAGCGCTTCCAGCCGAGGCGCAACGAAGCTCCAGGCGCCTTGGTTTTTGGGCTCTTCCTGGCACCAGACCAGTTCGGCCTTGGGGAACCGGTTCAACTCTTCCGCCAGCACCGTGTCGGGGAAGGGATAAAGTTGCTCCAGGCGCAGAATCTGGATGCGGTTCTCGCCCCGCTTTTCGCGCTCTTCCATCAGGTCGAAATAGACTTTCCCGGAGCAGAGCACCACCCGCTTGATCTCGGCGTCCTTGACCAGCGAAACGGTGGTGGCACCCGGCACCACTTCGGCCTGGTCGCGCAGCACGCGATGGAAGCTGTTGGATGGCTCCATGTCGGAGAGGAACGAGACGGCGCGCTTGTGGCGCAAAAGCGATTTTGGCGTCATTACCACCAAGGGCTTGCGGAAGGGGCGGTGCATCTGCCGGCGCAGCATGTGGAAGTAATTGGCCGGCGTGGTGGGCACGCAGACCTGCATATTGTCCTGGGCGCAAAGCTGCAGATAACGCTCCAGCCGTGCCGAGGAATGTTCCGGTCCCTGTCCCTCATAGCCATGAGGCAGAAGCATCACCAGGCCCGACATGCGCAGCCATTTCATCTCGCCCGAGGAAATGAACTGATCGATCACCACCTGGGCGCCATTGGCGAAATCGCCGAACTGCGCTTCCCACAAGACCAGCACCTTGGGCTCGGCCAGGGTGTAGCCATATTCGAAGCCCAGCACCGCTTCTTCCGAGAGCAGCGTATCCACCGCTTCGAAATGGCCCTGGCCTTCGCGGATATGGTTGAGCGGCAGATAGCGTTCGTCGCTTTCCTGATCGACCAGCGCGGCATGGCGCTGGCTGAAGGTCCCGCGTGACGCATCCTGGCCCGACAGGCGCACATCCATGCCTTCGTCCAACAGCGTGCCAAAGGCCAGCGCTTCGGCCGTGGCCCAATCGAAGCCCTTGCCGCTTTCGAACATATGCGCCTTGGCTTCCAACTGGCGGGCGATGGTCTTGTGCAGATGAAAATCCCGGGGCGCGGTGGTCAGCGCCCTGCCCACCTGCTTGAGCATGTCTTCCGGTACGCCGGTGAGCCCGCGGCGGTCGCCGCTCTTGGGAGCCGCGGCAAGACCCGCCCAGCGTCCATCCAGCCAGTCGGCGCGGTTGGGCAGATGCGATTTCGAGGCGTTGAATTCCTCGTCCAGCTTCTGGTTGAAAGCGGCTTGCATCGCCGCGACATCGCCCTCCGTCAGCGTGCCTTCCGCCACCAATTTCCGGCTATAGAGAGAGAGCGTGCTGGGATGATCCTTGATCGCCCGGTACATCAGAGGCTGGGTGAAGGCCGGCTCGTCGGTCTCGTTGTGACCGAATCTGCGATAGCAGATCATGTCCAGCACGACGTCCTTGTGGAAGAGCTGGCGGAATTCGGTGGCAATGCGCACGGCATGCACCACCGCTTCGGGATTGTCGCCGTTCACATGGAAGATGGGCGCCTGCACCATCAACGCCACGTCGGTGGCGTAGGGCGAGGAGCGCGAATAGATCGGTGCGGTGGTGAAGCCGATCTGGTTGTTGATGATGAAATGGATGGTACCGCCGGTACGGAAGCCCTTGGTGCCTGACATGGCGAAACATTCCGCCACCACGCCTTGGCCCGAGAACGCCGCGTCACCATGGATCAAAAGCGGCAATACGGAAGCACGGCTTTGCACATCGCCCAATTGATGCTGTTTGGCGCGCGCCTTGCCCAGCACCACGGGATCGACGATCTCCAGATGCGAAGGATTGGCGGTGAGCGACAGATGGACCTGGCGGCCATCGAACTCGCGGTCGGACGACGCGCCCAGATGATATTTCACGTCGCCCGAGCCTTCGACTTCGGAAGGATTGGCGGCGCCGCCCTGGAATTCGTGGAAGAGCTGGCGATAGGGCTTGCCCATCACATTGACCAGCACATTGAGGCGGCCGCGATGGGCCATCCCTAACACGATCTCCTTCACGCCCAGCTGGCCGCCGCGCTTGATGATCTGCTCCAGCGCGGGAATGGTTGATTCCGCGCCATCCAGGCCGAAGCGCTTGGTACCGACGAAACGGGCAGCGGCGAATTTCTCGAAGCCTTCGCCTTCGATCAGCTTGTTGAGGATCGCCTTCTTGCCTTCCGGCGTGAAGCTGATCTCCTTGTCCGGCCCTTCGATGCGGCGCTGCAGCCAGTCTTTCTGCTCGGCATCGGTGATGTGCATGAACTCATAGCCGATCGGGCCGCAATAGGTGCGTTTCAACAGATCGACCATTTGGCGGGGCGTCGCCGTTTCCATGCCCAGCACGCCGTCGATGAAGATGGGCTTGTCCATCTCCGCGTCGTGGAAGCCGTAGAAATTGGGATCGAGCTGGGGAAGCGCAGGGCGCGATGACAGCTTCAAGGGATCGAGATCGGCCTCGAGATGGCCGATGATGCGATAGGCGCGCACCATCTGGACGGCGCGGATGGAATCCTGCGCCACGGCGCGGGCATTTTCCGGCGCGGCCGCGGCAGTGCCTTTGGCACCGGCCTTGGCCGGCGCGGCCGGTTCGCCGGCGAGCGCGCTGGTGAAGTCGTCCTTGGGTCGCGGGGCTTTCTGGTCACGCCGCCAGGCGGGGCCCTGGCCCAACTGCGTGGGGTTAAGGCCCTGCTCGCCCAGGCTGGCGAAATAGCTTTGCCACTCCGCATCCAGCGATGCCGGGTTCGCCAGATATTGGGCGTAGAGCGCTTCCAGGAACTGGGCGTTGGTGCCGGATAAAAAGCTGGTGGCCTCGAAGATGTCGTTCGAAGCGCGGTTGACGCGATCTGACGGAGATTGTTCTGTCATTTCAGATATTTAATGGTCAGCTTGTTGGGTCTTGACCTGTCCTGGGGCCGCTAAGGCGCGGGGGTTCCGAGTGGCTCGGCGTGGTACCGGTTTTGCGCCATCAATTCAACGGCTCAGACGGTTAATATGGGCTCAAAGCCCACGCAAAACCGCTTATCCCCGATGCTTCGGGGGACCGGCAGCCATGCAGATTTGGCCTTGCGAAATTTACTTGCCGGCGAGCAGGTCCCGCATGGTGGTGCCCAGGGCGGCCGGATTGGGCGAGACACGGATGCCCGCCGATTTCATCGCCTCGATCTTGCTGTCAGCCCCGCCCTTGCCGCCCGAGATGATGGCGCCGGCGTGGCCCATGCGCCGGCCGGGCGGGGCGGTGACACCGGCGATGAAGCCCACCATCGGCTTTTTGACTTTGGAGTGTTTGATGAAGTCGGCAGCGTCTTCCTCGGCGCTACCGCCAATCTCGCCGATCATGATGATGGATTCCGTCTCCGGGTCTTTCAGGAACATCTCCAGCACATCGATATGCTCGGTGCCTTTGACGGGATCGCCGCCGATTCCCACGCAACTGGTCTGACCCAGCCCCACTGCCGTCGTCTGCCATACCGCTTCATAGGTGAGGGTGCCGGAGCGCGAGACGATGCCCACCTTGCCGCGGCGATGGATATGGCCGGGCATGATGCCAATCTTGCATTCGCCGGGCGTGATCACGCCGGGGCAATTGGGACCGATCAGGCGCGATTTCGAGCCGCAAAGCGCACGCTTCACCTTCACCATGTCCAGCACGGGAATGCCTTCGGTGATGCAGACGATCAAGGGCACGTCGGCGTCGATCGCTTCCAGGATTGCGTCGGCGGCAAAAGGCGGCGGCACATAGATCGCCGAAGCGTCGGCGCCGACTTTCTCCTTTGCTTCGCGCACGGTGTCGAAGACAGGAAGGCCCAGATGGGTGGTGCCGCCTTTGCCCGGCGTGGTGCCGCCCACCATTTTGGTGCCATAGGCGATGGCCTGCTGGGAATGGAAGGTGCCCTGATTGCCGGTGAAGCCCTGGCAGATCACCTTGGTATTCTTGTCGACCAGAATGGACATTATTTGGAACCTTTGACGGCTTTCACCACTTTTTCGGCGGCATCGGCAAGATCGTTGGCGGAGGTGATCGCAAGGCCCGATTTGGCCAGGATTTCCTTGCCCAATTCGACATTGGTGCCTTCCAGCCTCACCACCAGCGGCACCTTGAGCGATACTTCCTTGGCCGCGGCGACAATGCCTTCGGCAATGATGTCGCATTTCATGATGCCGCCGAAGATATTGACCAGAATGCCTTTCACATTGGGATCGCTGACGATGATCTTGAACGCGGCGGTGACCTTTTCCTTTGAGGCGCCGCCACCCACGTCCAGAAAGTTGGCCGGCTCGCTGCCATAAAGCTTGATGATGTCCATGGTGGCCATGGCCAGGCCCGCGCCGTTCACCATGCAACCGATCTCGCCGTCGAGCTTCACATAGGAGAGATCGTATTTGGAGGCTTCCACCTCCATGGGATCTTCCTCGTCCAAGTCGCGCAGCGCCTGGATGTCCTTGTGGCGATAAAGCGCGTTGTCGTCGAAATTGATCTTGGCGTCCAGGCAGATCACCTTGCTGTCCTTGGTAATCACCAGCGGATTGATTTCCAACAGACTCATGTCCTTGGCGATGACAGCGTCATAGAGGCTCTTCACCACCTGGCCCATCTGTTTGGCGGTGTCGCCATGGAGCCTCAGGGCGGTCGCGATCTCGTTGCCGACGTAGGGCGAGTAGCCGGCGGCGGGCTCGATCTGGAAGGTCTTGATCTTGTCCGGCGTCTTGTGCGCCACCTCTTCGATGTCCATGCCGCCTTCGGTGGAAGCGATGAAGGCGATGCGGCTGGTGCCGCGGTCCACCAAAGCCGAGAGATACAATTCGCGCTCGATCGCCGAGCCGTCCTCGATATAAAGGCGCTTGACCACGCGGCCATGGGGTCCCGTCTGGTGCGTGACCAAGGTCATGCCCAGCATGCGTTGCGCTTCCTTGCGCACATCCTCGATGGACTTGACCACTTTGACGCCGCCGCCTTTGCCCCGGCCGCCGGCATGGATTTGCGCCTTCACCACCCAGACCGGGCCGGGCAGGCTTTCCGCCGCCCTGACGGCCTCTTCCACCGTGAAGGCCGCCTTGCCTTGGGGCACGGGCGCGCCAAAGCCGCGTAAGATCTCCTTGGCCTGATATTCATGGATATTCATGGGGTTTTCCGGGAAGGAAGCTTGAAATTGCGCCGCACCATAGCAGCCGAAAGCCGAGGCGCAAGGCGACCGATTATGCCACGCCCTCAAGGCGGCGCGCGGTCATCACCAAGAGCGCCAGGATCGCGAAAGGCGCCACCAGGAGATGGGTGCCCGAAGCGAAATTCCAGGCCGCGAAGGGCAGCAGCCAGAGCAAAGTAAGCAGTGACGTTCGTAAGGATGAAAGCCGCGCGCTTTGCCTTCGGCCGCGCCAGCGCCAGCGCCGGCAGCATCAGGTCGTAATCGAGCGCATCGGGGGGTCGCAAGAAGGGTGGCGAGGCAGAGGATCGCGCCGCGCGGGCAACGCGATCATGGTCCATGATCGCCCGGCTCATTTTAAGGAAGCCTTGCCGATTTGGGACAGGTGGCCCTTTCGTCCCGCGAAAGAACGGATTTTGGCGGCGAAAGCTGAGGGTAAATTTCCTTTGCGCTGGACCATGGGCTTTCCCGCGCCCTTGATGCTGTTTCAAGGTTACCGGGGGTGCTGGCACGGCTCCTGCTCCGTATCCCTGCAAACAACCGGTCTGTTCCGTTCCGGAGCAGGGGATTGGATCGTATGAAGCACAAGAATTCGCATCTTCTGGTGGGCTATTGGAGCCGGATCCGGCGCGGCCGCGACGTGCCGGACCAGACTGACATTGATCCGCGTGCGATCAAGCGCCTGCTGTCCTATGCCTTCATTCTGGATTGCGAGAACCCCACACGGCCCGTTTATCGCCTGGGTGGAACGGCCTTGTGCGAACGCTTTGGGCTTGAGTTGAAGGGCACCGGCTTTCTCAGCCATTGGGATGCGCGCTCGGCCCTGTCGCTGGCGGGTCTGCTGCGCCAATCGCTCAACACCCGCAAACCTTTGTGCCTCTCGTCCGTGGCAGTCACGGCGGGGCATGATGCGACCGAGCTGGAAACCATCCTCACGCCGGTCAGCTTCAATGGCGGCGCGCCCAGGCGGTTTTTCGGCCTGGTGCAGATGCTTTCCGATCCCACGCCGCTGATTGGCCGGGTGATCGCGTATGAAAAGCTGGTCGCGTCCAGGCTGGTGGAAGAAGACGAGCCCCGGCATGACGAGGACAATCTTCCCCCGCCGCCTACCACCCGCGTGGTGCTGAGATCGCATCCCAAGGCGCCTTATCTGGGCCTGGTGGTGAGCGAGGATCAGCCCAGTCTTTCGGCGTTCGCGGCAGGCGATTTCCTGCAGGACATATTCGATCGCTTGTCAAACGCGGCTAACGCGACGGAGCAGCCGCGCTTCGGCGTCTGAGAGGCGTTAAGGCTGCGGCTTGGGCGGCTGGCGGTCGGGATCCTGGGTTTGTGCCTTAGGGTCCTGGCCTACCGGATTGTCCACCGGATCGTTGTGCATGATGTCGCGATGGATCGCGAGGTCATACTGCTTCTGCTGAAGATAGGGCACTTCATAGCGCTCGATCTTGGTGCGGTAATCCTCGAAGGTCCTTTCGTCTTCCGCGGTGCGCTTGTCGCAACGGTCGGCGGGCAGATGCGCCTGTTCCTGGCACCACATGTCGAAATTCATGGTCTTGACGTCGTAATTCTGCCCGGTCTGCGCAACAGCAGCGGATGCCAGGAACAATGTCAGCGATATGAATGCGCTTGCGCGGACCATGCTTCCCATAACGCAAAGCTTATGCTCGCGGGCTCAGTTTAAATAGTCCCGGAGTTTCCTGCCCGCCACACGGTTTCCTTGAGAGACAATTAAGTCACGGTTGTTTTCTTGCTCCCATCTGTCCGCCAACTTTAGGCATGGCGCTTCGGCTCGCGCCTACGCGCCTGGGCAAGCCCCACAAGCGGACATCAATCGCTGCGCGACGCGGGGGAAGAAAGCTTCGGCCAAGACGCACCAACTTTTGTCGACGCTTGGTCGTGACCTTCCTCCCCTGCGTGCGCGTAGCGCGCTGGCAGGGGAGGTGCCCGTAGCTGGTTCTCGAGCCAGCGGAGGGGTTAAGGAATAAGCGCGATTACACTTCGGCGATTTTTCGCTTCTTTCACGCCGTCGGGCGTGGGCACCGCCAGGTCGCTCTTGCCGACGCCGGACGCCTTGATGGCGGCGCGTCGCGCGCCCATGTCCACCAAAGCCTCGACCACCACATTGGCGCGGCGCACCGACAGGCGTTGATTGTAGGCCGCGCTGCCGGAGGTGTCGGTATGGCCCACCACGGTAATCTCAGACTGTCCGCCGGCGCGCGCCGTGTCGATCACATTGGTAATCACCGCCAGGTCTTCCGCCGTCAGCGTCCAGGAATCGAAATCGAAATAGACGGTGTAATCGGGCGGCGTCGCCGGCGCCGGTGCGCTGGTGACGGGCGCGCTGGTAATCGGCGCGCTGGTGACCGGCGCGGGCGGCGGCGCCAGGCTGGGCCGAGCGCCGTTTTCCAGCGCCAGAAGCGAGCTGTTCAAAGCGCTCCGGCATTCCTGACCTTGCGCGGAGAGATTGGCGGCGCCGCTATCCAGCACCCAACAATCATAATCGGCTTGGGCGCGGGCCGCCTGGTCGGGGAAGCGATCCTTGCCGCGCGCGACTGCGGCGATGAGGCGCGCGCGCAATCCTTGCGCGCTGGCGTCGGCAGGTGCGGCCTCGGGTGCGGGCTCGTTACCCTGGGCGGCGTCATCGGCCTTGGCATGGAATGCATCGACCACCGCATCGGCGGGGTTGGACGGACCACCGCCGAACATGCCGAACAGATCGCTGAAGAACCCCGTGTCTTGCACCTCCGGTGCCGGTGCGGCCGCGGCCTGGGTGGCGAGGTCGGTATAGTTCTTGAACAGCGCCTGGCTGAAGGGCGAGCCTGAGGCAGTGACCTCCTCATCCCCTGCGCAACCGGCAAGCGCCAGTCCCAGCGCAAGAACAGACACGCTCACCAAGCGGCGCGGCGTAAAGCGGATGGAAAGCGGCATCGATTATCCCCCCAGTGTCGGCCGTCCCGTGCGGCCCTCAGGCCTGGAGATATAACGCGGCCCAAGGCCTTCGTTAAGCGGGCAATCCTTGGACGATTAGGAAGCATGGAAGTTTGGTAACCGTCTATTGAGGCGCAAGGCTTACAAATTGCCGGCACGCTATTCGAGGACCGGCCACGTTCGGGCCCAGCCCATGTCGGACGCTGAAACACCCAAGAAATCGCCCGCCGAGCGCCGGCGCTTCCGCCGCGTGCGGCTGGATTTGCCCGGCCGGCTTTTCATTCCCGCAATCGGCGAGGAAGCCCCCTGCCAGATAGGCGATCTCTCGCCCGGCGGCGCCAATGTGGCCTGCGTGCTTACCCCCGCCACCGGCACCCAGGTGGTGGTCTATGTGGACGGTTTCGGCCGCTTCGAAGGCGAAGTGGTGCGGCGCGACGGCAAGGCGTTCGGCGTGCGCTTCTCCTGCACGTTGCTCAAGCGCGAGCGCATCGCCGAACAGCTCACTTTGTTTCTCAACGATGCGCTGGTCGAGGGCGCGATGCTCAGGCGCGAGCGCGGCAACCACAAGGAATTCGCCAAATTCACCCGCGCCGACGGCCAGATCGTGCAGTGCGAGATCATGGATATTTCCGCCGGCGGCGTGTCGCTGCGCACCGATACCCGCCCGGGTCTGGGCGAATTCGTGCTGATCGCCCAACTTGCCGGCCGTGTCGCCCGCCATCACGACAAGGGTATCGATATCGAATTCGTGGGGACGCAGGGGGGAGCAGAAGCGCCTCTCAAACTGAACGTCGTGCGATAAATTCTTCTCTTACTTGGCTCCCCGCCTGCTTCTATTTTTTGACCCCTCCGGGTCACGGCCGAGCGTCGAGAGATTTGGAGCGCGGATACTCAAATATCCGCGAGCTTATGGATTTGACTGTTGGCTAGCGTCAACTTCGCAATGGACAGATCGCCGCTGGTTTCCAGCGCCGCCAGGAAGCTCTTGGTGCGGTCCAGCGCATCAGCCTGTGACGCGGCCCAGGCCCGCAGCGCCTTCAACGCATCTTCGGGCGTGGCCGTGCTGGGAAGCTTGGCGAGAAGGCTTTGCGACAAAGCGCGCTGGGCGGCGAACAGATCGTCCACCAGCCGCCGGATCGCCAACCGGTCCCAGTGCTCGGACGCGGTGATGCGCGCCGCCAGCAACCTCAGCCGATCCAATCCCAGTTCGCCGCCCACACCGAAATAAAGCGCGGCGACCGAAGCGGTCTCGTGCGAGGTCGCGCGCGCCAGTTGCGCGATCTCGGGCGCAACCCCCAGAAGCGGCAACAGTGCGATGTCATGCGCCAGCTCGTCCGGAACCCCTGGCGCGGCTAGGCGGGCAGTGCGTGCCTCCAGTTCTTCCTTCTGGCTTTGGGACATGAATTGCTCGTGTCCGGCGCGCAAGGCTTCCGTTCCGCTGCGATAAAGCGCGATCGATGCCGCCAGTTCGTCCCTGCCCTGGACATGGGAGAGGAACCAGAGGCCCAGCCGGCGCAGGATTTCCGCGATCTCGGTATAGAGCCTGATCTGCACCTGCGCCTCGGTCTTGCCGTCCAGCGCGTCGATGCGGCCCTTGAGCGCCTCCAGTCCGAAGGCGCCTTCCGCCACGGTGAAGGCGCGCGCCACTTCCGCGCCGCTCGCCCCCGACATTTCCTTCATGCGGGCCACGAACACCGGGCCCGCCAGATTGACGATGCGGTTGGCGAGGGAAGTGGAAATGATTTCGCGCTTGAGGCGGTGCTGAGGAAGCTCGGCGGCAAAGGTCTTGGCGGCGCGTTGGGGGAAATAGGCCGCGAGGGTCGAGGCAAAAGCGGGATCGTCGGGAAGCGGGCTGGCCAGGATTTCCGCATCCAGATCGAGCTTGGCATAGGCCATCAAGACCGCCAGCTCCGGCCGGGCGAAGCCCTTCTTGTCGTTTTCCAGTTTCTGGATGTCGGCATCGCCTGGCAGGAATTCGACCGCCCGGTCGAGCTTGCCCTTGGCTTCCAGCACGCGGATATAGCGGGCATCGGCATCGATATCGCGGGGGGCGGCAGCTTCTGCCACAGACAATGCAAGCGTCTGGTCGTAATTGTCGGCCAGAACATGGGCGGCGACCTCGTCGGTCATATCCATCAGCACGGCGTCCCGCTTCTGGGAATCGATCTCGCCGCGGCGATAGGGACCTGACAACAGGATTTTCAAATTCACTTCATGGTCGGAAGTGTCCACGCCGGCGGAATTGTCCACCGCGTCGGTGTCGATGCGCCCGCCGGCGCGGGCATATTCGATGCGGCCCAATTGGGTGACGCCCAGATTGGCGCCTTCGCCGATCACTTTGGCGCCCACCTCCGCGCCGTTGATGCGCACCGCGTCATTGGCGCGGTCGCCCACTTCCAGATTGGATTGCGCACTGGCCTTGACGAAGGTGCCGATGCCGCCGAACCAGAGCAGATCCGCTTTCGCCTTGAGCAGCACCTTGATCAGCGCCAGAGGCGACAGCTTGGCCTCCTTGGTCCCGATCAGCGCCTGCACTTCAGGCGAGAGTGGAATTTCGTTGAGGGTGCGGGCGAAAATCCCGCCGCCCGGCCCCAGCATGTCGCGATTGTAATCGTCCCAGCTCGAGCGCGGCAGATCGAACATGCGTTTGCGTTCGGCGAAACTCCTGGCCGCGTCGGGCTTAGGGTCCAGGAAGATGTGGCGATGGTCGAACGCCGCCACCAGCTTGATGTGTTTCGACAACAGCATGCCGTTGCCGAACACATCGCCCGACATGTCGCCCACGCCCACCACGGTGAAATCCTCGTTTTGGATGTCGCGGCTCATCTCACGGAAATGGCGCTTGACCGCTTCCCAGGCGCCGCGCGCCGTGATCCCCATTTTCTTGTGGTCATAGCCATGGCTGCCACCGCTGGCGAACGCGTCACCCAGCCAGAAGCCGCGTTCCTCGGCGATGCCGTTGGCGATGTCAGAAAAGGTCGCGGTGCCCTTGTCGGCAGCCACCACCAGATAGGGATCGTCCTCGTCATGGCGCACCAGTTGGAGCGGGGGCACGACTTGGCCGTCCGGCTTGAGATTGTCGGTGACGTCCAAAAGCGCATTGATCAGCATCTTGTAGGCGGCGACGCCAACGCCCATGAACTGATCGCGGGTGGGATTGGCCGGCATGGTCTTGGGATAGAAGCCGCCCTTGGCGCCCACCGGCACGATCACCGCGTTCTTCACTTGCTGTGCCTTTACCAGGCCCAGAATCTCGGTGCGGAAATCTTCCCGTCGGTCAGACCAGCGGATACCGCCGCGCGCCACCTTGCCGAAGCGCAGATGCACGCCTTCCATCTGCGGGGAATAGACGAAGATTTCGCGCCAGGGCCGGGGCGCCGGCAATTCGTCGAGCTTGGCCGAGTCCAGCTTGATCGCGATCACGCTTGCGCCATCCTGATAATGGTTGGTGCGCAGGATATTGGCGATCACATTGCGGAAGCGGCGGATGATGCGGTCATCGTCCAGGCTGGGCACTTCGGTCAAGGCGGATTCGATGGCGTCCGATAATTTTCTCGCCTCGGATTCGGAATGCGATTTCGGATCCATGCGGGCATGGAACAGGGCGGTGAGAAGGCCGGCGATCTCGGGATTGCGGGCCAGTGCCTGCTCCATATAGTCCTGGCTGAACGGGAAGGCGGCCTGGCGCAGGAATTTCGCCACCATCCGCAGGATCGCCACATTGCGCCAATCGAGACTTGCGCCGATCACCAGGCGGTTGAAGCCGTCGCTTTCCGCCGCCCCGCCCAGGACGGCGTGGAACACGTCTTCGAGCGGCTTCTTGATGTCTTCGAGACCGGCGGCCTGGCCGTCGGCGCGTTCCATCTGGAAATCCAGGATGGCGCTTTCCTCGGTCCAGCCATCGTCGCGCTTGAAGCGCACCGCATAGGCGTCCTCGGCGATCACTTTCAGGCCCAGATTCTCGAAAATGGGCAGCGACACCGAAAGCGGCAGCACTTCGCCCAGGACATAGAGTTTGAGGCGCAGCGCGCTGTGCGCATCATTGGCTTCGCGATAGGCGCGCGCCTCGACCTTCAGGCCGCCCTGGCGCGAGGTCAGGCCTTCCAGTATCTCCAGATCCTGGGCCGCTTCGGCCGGCGAAAACACCCCGCGATAGCCGGGGGTGAATTGCGCGGCCCGCGCGCCGAGGCGACGCAGGCCGTCCGCCCGGCCATGGCGCGCCGAAAGCGCTTCGAGGAAAGCGTCGTCCCAGGTCTTGATGGCGTCGGCGATCTCAAGTTCCAGCCGCCGCACATCGACATGGGGGCGGGGACCGCGGTTGCGGCCGATGATGTAATGGATGCGCACCAGCGCGCTCTCATCGTCGATCGCGGGGATGGAAGCCGACATGCGCCCATCCAGCGCTTTGGCCAGGATGGCGTGGATTTTCTCGCGCAAGCCGCCCATGATGTGATCGCGCGGCGCGAACAAAAGGGCGGAGACGAAGCGGTCGAAGCGGTCGAAGCGCAGGAACAGCTTCACCTTGGGGCGCCCGCCCAGGCGCAGGATGCCCATCGCGATTTCAAACAATTCGTCTTCCGAGATCTGGAACAGCTCGTCGCGCGGGAATGTGTCCAGGATGTGGGCCAGCGCCTTGCCATCGTGGCTGGCCGGCGCAAGGCCCGCGCGCGCCATCACCGCGGCGCATTTGGTGCGCAGCAGCGGCACTTCGCGGGTGGGAAGGCTGTAGGCGCTGGAGGTGAAGAGGCCGACGAAACGGCGCTCGCCGTTGAAACGGCCTTCGGCGTCGAACGTCTTGACCCCCACATAATCCATATGGGCGCGCCGGTGGACCAGGCTGCGGGCATTGGATTTGGTGACGATCAGGGGCTCGGGCTGGTCGAGATAGGCGCGCACCTCTTGGGTGAGGGCAGGACGCTCGGCACTTTGCCGGATCACGCGCGCATCTTCGTCGGAAAGCGCGCCCAATCCGCTGCCAGGCACCGGATCAAGCCGGCCATGCTCGCCATCCGGGTGGAGCGCATAATCGCGCGCGCCCAGGAAGGTGAAGTAATTGTCGCCCAGCCAATCGAGAAAGGCCAAATCCTCGCCGATGTCTGTGCCCCCCTTGTTAGCATCATGGGGCGGGTGAGCCGCCAGGCCGTCGCGCGCCTCTTTCAGCCGCGCGAGCATTTTCTTCCAGTCGCGCACCGCGTCGCGCCCTTGGGTGAAACTGGCGGTGAGATTGTCGATCAATGCCGAGGCAGCGGTCTGGCTCAAATTGGCATCCACCACCAGGGCGATCACGCTGATCGGCTTGCCGTGCAACTCCAGGATGGGATGGAAGGCGGCCCGGACGCGAGCGCCCGACGCCACCGCAGCCGCCAGCGCCGTGTCGAACAGGAAGGGCCGGTCGTCGTTGACCGCAACCACAATGCATTCGGGATCCTGGGCGTCTTCGCAAGGGATAAGCTTCGCTTCGATCGCACCGGGTTTGTGCGTCTCGGCTTGTGCCAATGCCGCGCGCGCCAGCGCTGCAAGCGCCTTGGCGTTGCTGCGGGTGACGTCTTCGCTGGCGGCGCCCGCGAACAGCGCGTCGAAGAATTTCCGCTCGTCATCTTTCTTGAGGAGGCCGCGAGCCTCGCGCAGCAATGCCTGGGCCGTTTGATCTTCGGAATGAGGGAGATTGTGAACGGTCATGGACATCTCACGGGCGTTGTAAGGGGAAGGCATGCTTGCGCGACAGAAGCAAAGCGGGCACAGGAATTCCGGCCCTGGGGCGACAGGTCAACCCTGGCGCAGTGCGACAGGATGGGGTTCGCGGTTGCGCAAAAATGCACCACTGAACAATCCCCATTGCAGGATCAAAATCAAGCTTATGTCGAGCGCCCTATGGGGAAAGACGCAGACCAGCGCCGCGCCCATCGTCACAAGGCCTGCCGGCGCAAGAAAAAGAGTGAAGGCCGCGGTATCAGGGAGGAAAAATGCCAGGGCCACACCGGGAAGCATCATGAAAAGAACGACAGCCAGGACGCCTGGATCGGCCGGCAGGACCAGGAAAGCCCCTGCACCCCAGGCAACACCCATATAGAAAAAGACCAGGCGCAGCTCGCCGGCCACCCGCTCAAGCGGTGCCGGCGAAAAAAGCGCGGCATGGGTGCGGATATGACGATGCAAAAGCATCAGCACGCCGGCCAAAATCAGCAAGGCCCAGGAGAAATTGCGCCCCATGGTCTGGCCGCGTTCCAGAACAAACACCAGGACCGCCATCAGCATGAACAGGAACGCGGCCTGCACGGCAGAGGCCAGAAAACGCGCCAGGCGGTTGGTTTGCCGTGTTTCGTGATGGAGCCGGGCAAGCTCATCCAGCGCATCCAGGGAAAAGCTGGACGGCAGAAAACGCGAATGGTCGTCGTCCGCAAGCGCCACGGCAGCCCCGGAGAATCACGGGCATTTCCAGGCTCGACCGGCCCTGCCAACAAGCCCTTAATCAGGGCCTGACGCCGTGATTCGCGCCTTCGCATGATACAAGCTTTGGTGGTTTTCGATCTGGAATTCACAGCCTGGTCCGATTCCATGACCGGGCATTGGCTGGCGCCTGGCCAATTCAAGGAAGTGGTGCAGATCGGCGCGGTGCGCCTGGACTGGGAGAGTCTCGCCGTCACCGCCAGTTTCAACTGCCTGGTGAGGCCCCGCATAAATCCTGTGCTGTCGGATTATTTCCAACACCTCACCGGCATCACCAATGCGCGCCTGGCCGACGATGGCATGGATTTCAAAACCGCCTATCGCCGCTTTGTTGCCTTTGTCGGTGACGAGATGGCCGGGTCGTTCGGCCATGACGAATGGGTGCTGGACGACAATATCCGACTCTATGGCTTGAAAGATGTACCCGCGCTTCCCCGTTTCCTGGAATTGCGGGGATGGTTTGCCCGGCAGGGCATCGATCCCAAAGGCCTTCATTCCTGCGACGTGGGACCCCTGCTGGGTGTTCCGTTCCAAGGCCAGATGC
Source organism: Rhizomicrobium sp. (assembly GCA_035606155.1). GTDB lineage: Bacteria > Pseudomonadota > Alphaproteobacteria > Micropepsales > Micropepsaceae > Rhizomicrobium. Next base: position 17,090 of record DATNFZ010000148.1, read on the forward strand.
ATGACGCGCTGTGCGATGCCCGCTCGATCGCGGCGGGATGGCGGTGTTGCTCAAACGCGGCGCGAAGCTATCTTTTTAATTACCCCGCCGCCCTCCCCTGCCAGCGCGCTGACGCGCGCGCAAGGGAGGCGGGCCACAGCAAGCGTCAAGAAAAGTTGTTAGGCCGGTTCCGGCACCGCCAGCATCTTCCCCAGCGCATAGGCGATGGCGCGCGATGAAGCACGTCCCGCCGCACCGGCCGACGGCACGAAGCTCACCAGCAAGGTGCGGCCGGAAATGGCGATGGTGGGTTTGTCACCTTCGACAATGCGCACGGAATCGAAACGCTGGGTGAAGGCGGCCCGTCCTGCCGGCGTCGCGATGATGCGCTCGATCCCCATCCCGCTATTGACCAACGTGTCGAAGGCGTAGGCGCGTGCATCGTCATCGCCTTTGAGCACCGCGGCGTCGGCCGAGAAACGCAGCTTGAGATGCTGGGTATAGGCGAGATGGCTCTCCTCGTCGGCCATGGCCGCCGTCAGGCTCGGGGCCGGAACGGTGAATTTCGGGGGCACGGTGGGATCGCCGATGCGTGTGGCGGGCAGCCCGCCCGGCGCATCCTGGGTATAGAGCGTGACACCGCCCCACACGGAAATCTTCATGGCGATGGCGCCGGTGTCGTATTTGAGCTCGCGGCCGCCCAATGCGATACGGTCGCTATAAAGGACGAAATTCTCCGGACCACCGTCGAAATGCAGCAGATATTTGTCGCCATAGGGAATGAGGGTGAAATTGATGTTGTCGGCGGCGCTGTAGTTGCCGGCCGCCACATCGCTCACCTTTTCTGCCGACAATCTGGCTGCCATGGGATCGGATGGCTCTTGCGCGAAAACGGCCGGTGCAGCCCCCAACAGCACAAGGCCCAGCAGAACGGGAAACGCGTTGGCTCTCATCTCTTTTTCTTGCCCCGGCCCCGCATCTTCCCTTGCACAGAGAATGGCGCGCGAATCGGGCGATTTTAAGCCGGAACGGGCCGCAATCGCGTCCAAAACGCTATCTTTTCGCGGCGATTTTGACTAAATCCGCGCCAGCCGAACAAGGTCAGTCCGCCCAGAGGGAAGTGTCCCATGACAATCGAAGCCAAGAGCCATCCCGACAGTTTCAAATGCCGCCGCACCCTGAAAGCGGGAAGCAAGACCTATGTCTATTTCAGCTTGCCGCACGCGGAAAAGAACGGGCTGAAGGGCATCTCCAAACTGCCCTTCTCGATGAAGGTGCTGCTGGAAAATCTGCTCCGGCATGAAGACGGGCGGACCGTCAAGGCCGACGATATCAGGGCCGTGCATGCCTGGCTCAAGACCAAAACCTCGGACCGCGAGATCGCCTTCCGCCCGGCCCGCGTACTGATGCAGGATTTGACCGGCGTGCCGGCGGTGGTGGATCTGGCGGCGATGCGCGACGCCATGAAAAATCTGGGCGGCGATCCCGAGAAGATCAATCCGCTCGCCGAAGTCGATCTAGTGATCGATCACAGCGTTATGGTGGACAGTTTCGGCGCCAGGGATTCGTTCAAGAAGAATGTCGCCATCGAATATGAGCGCAACAAGGAACGCTATGCCTTCCTGCGCTGGGGCCAGCAGGCTTTTGCCAATTTCCGCGTCGTGCCGCCCGGTACCGGCATCTGTCACCAGGTCAATCTGGAATATCTCGCCCAGACGGTATGGACGCGCAAAGGCAAGGACGCCGGCAAGTCGGTCGAATACGCGTTTCCCGACACGGTGGTGGGCACCGACAGCCACACCACCATGATCAACGCCCTGGCGGTGCTGGGCTGGGGCGTGGGCGGCATCGAGGCGGAAGCGGCCATGCTGGGCCAGCCCATCTCGATGCTGATTCCGGAAATCGTGGGCTTCCGGCTCACCGGAAAATTGCGCGAAGGCGTCACCGCCACCGATCTGGTGCTAACCGTGACCCAGATGCTGCGCAAGAAGGGCGTGGTCGGCCGCTTTGTCGAATTTTACGGCCCGGGCCTCGATGAGATGTCGCTTGAGGACCGCGCCACCATCGCCAACATGGCGCCGGAATATGGCGCGACCTGCGGCTTCTTCCCGGTGGACGGCGAGACCCTCAATTATCTCAAGAACACCGCACGGACCAATCCCCGCATCGCCCTGGTGGAGAAATATGCCAAGGCCCAGGGCCTCTACCGCACCAAAAAGAGTCCCGATCCGGTCTTCACCGACACGCTGTCCTTGGACATGACCAAGGTCGAACCCTCCATGGCGGGGCCGATGCGGCCGCAAGATCGCGTCGCCCTCTCCGACGTGGCCTCGAATTTCGCCGGCCATCTGATCGGCACTTACAAAAAGGAAGGCGACGCCAACAAAAGGGCAAAGCTCGAAGGCTCCGACGCTTCGATCGGTCATGGCGATGTGGTGATCGCCGCGATCACCTCTTGCACCAACACATCCAATCCCTCGGTGATGATCGGCGCGGGCCTGGTGGCGCAAAAAGCCGTCAAGCGCGGGCTCAAGGTCAAGCCCTGGGTGAAGACGTCGCTGGCGCCCGGCAGCCAGGTGGTCACCGACTATCTGAAGAAGGCCGGCGTCGACAAAGATCTCGACAAGCTTGGCTTCACCTTGGCGGGCTATGGCTGCACCACCTGCATCGGCAATTCCGGACCGTTGCCCGATCCCGTTGCCAGGGCCGTGACCGATGCCGATCTGGTGACCGCGGCGGTGATCTCGGGCAATCGCAATTTTGAAGGCCGCGTCCATCCTCTGGTGCGGGCCAACTATCTGGCCTCGCCCATGCTGGTGGTGGCTTATGCGTTGGCAGGTTCGGTCAATGTCGATCTTGCCAACGAACCCTTGGGCTATGACAAAAAGGACAAGCCGGTCTATCTCAAGGATATCTGGCCTTCCTTGAAGGAAATCGCTGCCGCCGTCCGCAAGGCGGTGAAGGCGTCGAACTTCAAGTCACGCTATGGCGATGTCTTCAACGGTGACGCCAATTGGAAGAAGGTCAAGCTGGTCAAGGGCCAGACCTATCAATGGGACATTGGCTCGACCTATGTGAAGAACCCGCCCTATTTCGACGGCATGAAGCGCGAGCCCGCGCCGGTCAAGGACATCAAGAGCGCGCGCGTGCTGGCCTTGTTCGGGGATTCCATCACCACCGACCACATCTCGCCTGCCGGCAACATTAAGGCCACGTCGCCCGCCGGCGTCTATCTGCAGGAACGCCAGGTCGCCCAGAAGGATTTTAATTCCTATGGCTCGCGCCGTGGCAACCATGAAGTGATGGAGCGGGGCACCTTCGCCAATATCCGCATCCGGAACGAGATGATGGGCGGCAAGGAGGGCGGCAACACGCTCTATTACCGTGACCTCAGTGGCGAGGGGCAGCAAATGTCCATCTTCGATGCCGCCGAGGCCTACAAGAAGGACGGGTTGGAGACTGTGGTGGTGGGCGGCAAGGAATATGGCACCGGCTCATCGCGCGACTGGGCGGCCAAGGGCCCCAAGCTTCTGGGCGTGCGCGCGGTAATCACCGAAAGCTTCGAGCGCATCCACCGCTCCAACCTCATCGGGATGGGCGTGGCGCCGTTCTGTTTCGAAGCGGGCAAAAGCCGCAAGGATTACGGCTTCACCGGGCGCGAAACGGTGGACATTCCCGGCCTGTCGGGCGACATCACGCCCCGCATGCGGACCATGGCGACCATCCATCGTCCCGACGGCTCGACCGAGAAACTGCCGCTGGTCTTGATGATCCTTACCGCCGATGAGGTGGCCTACTTCAAGAATGGCGGCATTCTGTCTTACGTTCTCAGAAAGCTCATCGCCGCCTAGGCGGAGCGGATTCAAAAAAAGCCACGCGGGGCGCATAATCGGCCACGCATGGCTTTTTCATCTGATTCGCCTTCATTCGGTTTTCTGGGCGCGCTGGTGCTCCTCGCCGTCGCCATCTGGAGCTGGCGAACGGCGCGGGAATTACGCGCATCCCTCCGGGTCCAACTGCGCTTTGCCGCCGTGCTGTTGGCGGCGCTGGCGGTGGCGCTGACGGTGCCATCGCCCGGGCTCGCCTTCAATGTGATGCTGCTCACGGCAAGCGTGGCAAGCGCAGCCCTGGCTTTGGCGTTCTGTTTCCGCCAGGGTGCACCATCCTGGCTTTCCGCCACCGCATTGGTGATCGCGTTCGCGATGGGCCTGATCGCGTCATTGGCGGCGCTGCCGCTGTTGGCGTTTGCCGCGATCGTGGGCGCCGCCGCTGCCATCCTGTGGGTCAACCTGGCGCGCGCCAAGGACAATCCCGGCTCCAGCCTGGCCGCAATGGTGGGGGCAGTGTCGCTGTTTCTGGGCGGCTTGGCGATAATGGATGGCGGCCTGGTTCAGGCCGCCTTGTTCTTCGCTTCGGCGCTTGGCCTTGTCGGACGTGCGTTACAGAAGCCGGTCGCAGGCGCGGATGCGCTGATAGAGCTCCTTGTAGGCGGAAAGCGCGCCTGAGCGTTTGCGCTCGGGATCGGGCAGGAGCTGGCCCAGGAGTTGGGTGATGAAAGTTGGAGTAAAATTAAAATCAGATTGCGCGTGCCGTATTGGGACATCGATCACTGTCCCGGAATGAGGCAGCGCATCTTCATTTTGCCGGTGCGAATTTTTGCCGTCCGGCTCCGTCTGCTCCGGCAGGCCCGCGTGCAAGCCGTTGGCAGGTTTTGGCTTTTGCGATGCGCGGGCGCGCTTCGCCGCCGCCTTTGCAGCGTTAACCGTAGGCGATCCGATGGGGCCGATCAGGCTCATGGAGAAGAAAACGCAAAGCCCGGACCATCACCCGGACCATCAGGGGTGTCTTAGTATTGCTTACCCCTTTTTTAAGTGGTGCTCCGCCATAGTCACGCCCGGGTAAGGCCAAAAAGGCCTAAGGCCAAAAAGGCCAGGATGGTGGATTTTGCTTCAGAAGACTCTGCATAGGGGTGCGGACGCGCGCGCCCAAATGGGCACCGTCCATGAAAACGCGCGGCTCAGGCTGGCCTCACAGGCGGCCCGGGTCGTCGTCATGGATTGGCAGGTCGCCGAAGACCGCGTGCAATGGGATGGCGCCACCGACATTCTGCCTTTTTCCACAATGGAGAATACGGCGCGGCCGCTGCTCGAAACGGTGACGCGCGCCGGACGCGACGAGCTTACCCAATTGCTGGAAGACCGTTCGCCCTATTCCACCCAATTCGAACTGAATCTCGAAGTGGCCTCCGCCATGGGCGCGGTGGGCTTCACTTTCGCCGGCACCCGGGTGGCCGATCAAGAAGGCCGCACCGAGCGCGTGATCGGCATGCTGCGCGAGACCACCGAGAAGCAGCGTGAGATGCAGCGTCTCACCTATCTCGCCACCCGCGACGAATTGACCGGCCATCTCAACCGCAATGCGCTACGCATCGAGTTGCAGATGGTGATTTCGCGCGCGGTGCAGGAAAGCCGGAACTGCGCCTTCCTGGTGGCATCGATCGACCGGCTGGCCATGATCAATGACGGTTATGGCTTTGACGCGGGCGACGAG
>DATNFZ010000149.1:0-5920 GCA_035606155.1 Rhizomicrobium sp.
CGAAAATCCAAACTCTCATGGGCGATCGTCGCGCCTTTTGTGCGGTGGTCTCAAGTGAGCTGGCGCGCAGCCAACTTTACCCTTTGGGGTCCCAGCGCCCGATAGACGGCTCGACCGCCAGATCGTCCATGTCGTCCTGGCGGCGGCGGGGGCCGTTGTAATTCTCGCGCTGCTTGCGGCGGCGATCGGGGCCGGAATAGGTGGCGGTCTGGACGAAGCGGCGGGGCCGCTCCATCACTTCGGCGATGCGATGGGTGAGATTCTGCAAGGTGATGGGCTTGACCAGGAATTCGCTCACGCCGGCGTCGCGCGCCGCTTCCACCCGGTCGCGTTCGGTATGGCCGCTGATCATGATGATGGGCACGGAAGGATTGAGGCGGCGCTCCAGTCCGCGCACCTGGCGGGTGAATTCCAGCCCGTCCATCGGCTCCATACTCATGTCCGACAGGACCAGATCGCAGCGCTTGCTGCGCAGCACTTCCAGGCCGTGCTCGCCATGGACCGCCTCGTAGATTTCGGTGACGCCGAGCGCGTTGAGCAACGCGCGCAGCAGCGCGCGCATATGCTGCTTGTCCTCCACGATCAGGACCTTGATCCGGTCGAGGCCCCCGGGAATGGCGTTCTTGGCGGCTTCCGTCAGCAAGCGGCTATCGCGTGTCTTGAAATGCCCCCGCAGGTTAAAAAAGCTCCGTTATTAATCGGTTGATTGCGAGGGCCAAATTTGAGCGGTGGGTCCGCAATAAACTATTTTCATCCCCCGTTCAGGCGGCATCGGGCAAGAATTCGCCATGCGCTTCAAAGCCTTTACATTTGTGATGTTTTTGGCGATTCCGGCCGCTGCCTTAGCCCAACCTTACAAGGCTCCGCCGCCTTTTCCGGGCGGGGATGGCCTTTGCCGGGACGGCGACCAGGCCTTTGCCCGGCAAGCCGAAACCCTGATCACCGATGGCATCAATGCCGAGCGCGCCCAATTCGCCCCGGATGCCCCGCCGCTGCAGCCCGATCCCCGGCTCATCGCCATTGCCCGCCAGCGTTCGTGCGGGATGGCGGAGGGCGAGCAGGATTTTTCCCACACCGATGCGGAGGGGAATTTCATCGCCGGCGACATGGTCGAGGCGCGGGTGGCGCGCTATGGCGCGACCGGCGAGAATATCATGAAGATGGGCGGCACCCTGGTGATGCTGGGCGCCGCCCGTCCGTTCGGGCCCGAGGAATTCGCCCGCGTCGCGGTCGAAGGCTGGATGAAAAGTCCCGGCCACCGCGAGAACATCCTCAATCCGCGTTACCATATAAGCGGCATCGGCGTCGCCATGATGGACGGCCAGGCCTTCGCCACCCAGGTGTTCTATGGCCCTCCGCAGCGGCGGGAGAAAAAGCCCGCGCCGGACGACCCCGAGCGCCGCAGCGCAGACAGGCCCTCTGACCGCCAGGGCCCTTAACCCCGCGACATTCGGCCTTTCAGGCCGGCCTTTGCCTTCGGTCGTAAACGTATCGCTAACCGGCGTTCCCTTACTTTTGCGCCATTGGCGATTTGCGTACAGGCAGCATGGCGACCGGGGCAAAATTCTTCGAGACGTTGAAAGTCCTCATCATCGAGGACAAGGACCATATGCGCGCGCTGCTCAGACGCCTGCTCAACCATATCGGCGTGCGCGTCATGTACGAGGCCCCCGACGGCGCCGCGGCGCTGGAGATGCTGCCCACCATCGAATGCGACCTGATCCTGTCGGACCTCTCGATGGCGCCGATGGACGGGCTGGAATTCGCCCGCAAGGTGCGGGGCGCCTCGAATCCGAAGGCGGCGGGCGTCCCCATCATCATGATCAGCGGCTATGCCGAGAAAGCCAAAGTGGAAGCGGCGCGCGACGCCGGGGTGAGTGAATTCCTGGTCAAGCCGGTCACGCCGCAGCACCTGATATCGCGCATCACCGAGATCTGGGAGCGGCCCCGCGCCTTTGTGAAAACCGAGACCTATGCCGGCCCCGACCGCCGCCGCCGCCAGTCCGGCAATTACGCCGGCCCGGGCCGCAGGGCCGACGATCCGCCGGGCACCAAGGGCTTCCTCGAACCGCCCAAGCCGCCCCAGGTGATTGAGGCGGTCAAACCGACCGAAAAAGTGTGAGCTGACAGACGCTTGCACGACTGACCGGCGGGTTGCCTGACCGGCGGGGGCCAAGTAGAACCCGCCCGCGATTTGCAGGCATAAGTAAGCATGACCGATTCTCGTTCGACGCCGCCTGAGGGGGGCCGCCCCAAGGTCGCCAAGCCCAAAGCCAGGCTGCCGCGCGGCTTCCGTGACCGCTGGGCGGGTGAGATCGCGGCCGAGCGCCAGGTGATCGAGACCATCCGGCGCGTCTATGAGGCCTATGGCTTCCAGCCGCTGGAGACGCCCGCCTTCGAATATACCGACGCCCTGGGCAAATTCCTGCCCGATGTGGACCGGCCCAACGAAGGCGTGTTCTCGCTCAGGGACGATGACGGGGAGTGGCTGTCGCTGCGCTATGACCTGACCGCGCCCCTGGCCCGTCATGTCGCGGCCAATTTCCAGAATCTGGCCAAGCCCTATCGCCGCTATCAGGTGGGCCCGGTGTGGCGCAACGAAAAGCCGGGGCCGGGACGCTACCGCGAATTCCTGCAATTCGACGCCGACACGGTGGGCAGCGCCTCGCCCTCCGCCGATGCGGAATTGCTGATGATGCTGGCCGACACCTTTGAGGCGCTGGGCCTGAAGCGCGGCGAGTATGTCGTCAAGCTCAACAGCCGCAAATTGCTGGACGGTGTGTTGGAAAAAGCCGGGATCGTGAACGATCCGGTTAAGCGCGGAGTCGTTTTGCGCGCAGTAGATAAATTAGACCGGCTGGGTCTCGATGGCGTTACCCAATTGCTTGGAGATGGAAGAAAGGATGCGTCGGGAGATTTTACCAAAGGCGCAGGTTTATCAGCAGATCAAGTCGCGATGGTCGTCAGGTTCATGGCCGTTAAGCCAAAAGCCAGCACCGTTGAAGGCTTGACCGAGTGGTGGCAAGAGGTAATTCCGAACCAGCAGCTAATTGATCCTCAATCACCGGGCATCATTGAGATTTCACAAATACTGCAACTCATAAATGCTACGGGATACCAAGATCGAATAGTGCTCGATTCCAGCACCATCCGCGGCCTTGATTATTATACCGGTGCGGTGTTCGAGGCGCAGCTCACTTTCCCCGTGCAGAACGAAGCGGGCGAGACCGTGGTGTTCGGCTCGGTCGCGGGCGGCGGTCGCTATGACGATCTGGTGGCGCGCTTTACGGGTCAGACCGTGCCGGCCACCGGCGTCTCCATCGGCGTGTCGCGCCTGATCTCGGCCTTGTCGTCGCGCGGCCTGTCGGGCGAACTTGCGCCCCTGGTGGTCGTCACCGTGATGGACAAGGCCGAAGCCGCGCGCAGCTTTCAGATGGTAAGCGAACTGCGCCAGGCCGGTATCCGCGCCGAGGCGTATGTGGGCACGCAGAAGTTCGGCGACCAGATGAAATATGCCGACAAGCGTGGCGCCGCCATCGCCGTGATCGAAGGCGGCGACGAACGCGCCAGCGGCGAAGTCACGCTCAAGGACCTGGCGCTGGGAGCGGAGCTTGCGAAATCCGTCGAAAGTCGGGCTGCCTGGGTTGCCAATCGTGAAGCGCAGATCACGGTTGATCGCGCAAATCTCGTTTCCCAGGTCAAAGCCATGTTGAGCAAAAGCTGATGGTGGCTTTTCCCTATTACGACAGCGCCGAATGGAAGACGCTGGAGACGCAGGGCGACGCCATTCTGGCCGCCTTCCGTGCCCGCGGTTATGTGCGCGAGGAGCCGTCGGTGCTCCAGCCCGCCGATATTTTCCTGGATCGCTCGGGCGAGGAAATCCGCCGCCGCACCTTCACCCTCACCGATCCGTCAGGGCGCGATCTCTGCCTTCGCCCCGATCTTACCATTCCCATCTGCCACCAGGCGGTGAAGGAACACGCCAAATTCCCCGCCCGCATCTGCTACAACGGTCTGGTCTTTCGTCATCAGCCGTTGGAGCCGCATCGCCCCACCCAGTTTTTCCAGGCGGGCGCGGAGCTCCTGGGACTGGAAGATCGCGCCGCCGGCGAGACCGAAATCATGACCCTCGCCATCGAAGCGCTCCGCGCCGCGGGGTTGAAGCACTTCACGGTCAAGATCGGCGATTTGGCGCTGTTCGGCGCGCTGGTCGATGCGCTGGACGTACCCACCCAATGGCGCGCGCGGCTCAAGCGGCATTTCTGGCGCGCCGGGTATTTCGAGGCGCTGCTGGCGCGCATGACCCAAGGTGCCGCCAGCGATGCCCAGCGCCTCTTGGGTTCTTTGGGCGGCCTTTCTCAAAGCGAATCCCGCGCTGCCATCGAAGGGCTGATGGACCTGGTGGCCGATGCGCCCCAGGGCGCGCGCACCCGCGAGGAAATCGTCGAGCGCCTGTTGGAACAGGCGGCGGATGCGGCGGCGCTCAGGCTTGATCCCAAGATCGCCGATGTGATCACGCGGCTGCTCTCGGTCTCGGGCACCGCATCGCAAGCGCTTAAAGACATCCGCGCCCTCACCAAAGACGCCGGCATCACCCTGGACGCGCCGCTGAAAGCGATGGAGGCGCGGCTCTCCGCGCTGGCATCGCTCGGCATCGCCGCCGACCAGGTGAGTTTCGCCGCCCGCTTCGGCCGCAACATGGAATATTACACCGGCTTCGTCTTCGAACTGTGGGCGCGCGACAAGGAAGGCCCGGTGCAGTTGGCGGGCGGCGGCCGTTACGACACGCTGCTGGAGATGCTGGGCGCCGACCGTCCCGTGCGCGCGGTGGGCTGCTCCATCCGCACCGAGCGCGTTCTGGCCGCGCGCCGTCACGAAGGAAGCGTGTGATGCCAACACTCACGCTTGCCATTCCCTCCAAGGGCCGGCTGAAGGACGATTGCAACGCCTATTTCAGCGATGCCGGCGCCTCGCTGAAACAGGCGGCGGGCGGGCGCGGCTATCGCGCCACCCTGGGCGGCTTTCCCGAGATTGAGGTGTTGCTGTTGTCGGCGGGCGAGATCGCGACGTCGCTGATCGCAGGTGATGTGCATCTGGGCATCACCGGCGAAGACCTTTTGCGCGAGGCCGCGCCCGAACTCACCAGCCGCATCCATCTGGTCAGACCCCTGGGCTTCGGCTTCGCCAATGTGGTGGTCGCGGTGCCGCAATACTGGATCGACGTCTCGACCATGGCCGATCTCGACGATGTCTGCGCCGCCTTCGCCCATCGCCACCGCCGGCGGCTGCGCATCGCCACCAAATACACCCAGTTGACGCGCAGCTTCTTCGCGCAAATGGGCATCAGCGACTACCGCATCGTCGAAAGCGCCGGCGCCACCGAAGGCGCGCCCGCCGCCGGCACCGCCGAGGCGATCGTCGATATCACCACCACCGGCACCACCTTGGCCGCCAACGGGCTCAAGACTCTGGAGGACGGCACCATCCTGGAAAGCCAGGCGCAGTTGGCGGCCTCGCTCAGCGCCGACTGGAACAAAGAGGCGAAGGCCGCCTGCGAAAACCTGCTGGCGCGGCTGAACGCGCGTGCCCGCGCCAAGACCTCGCAGATTCTGCGCGTGCGCCTCGACGGCAAGGCCGAAAAGCTGCTGGAGACGTTGGGAAAAAAGGTAAATGCCACGGTGCTGTCGCGGCCCACCGATGCGGGCGGCGAATATTCGCTCTTGGTGCCGCGGGGTCAGTTGATGGATGCGGTGGCGACGCTTCGCGCCGAAGGGGTCAACGCGCCCGCCACCACCCAGGACGCCGATTACGTCTTCGACACCGCCAACCCGCTCTATGCGGCGCTGGCGGAGCAGTTGAAATAACCGAGCTCAAGCCTGCTTGCGTCCCTCATGCGCCTTGCCCAGGACGCGCAAGGCAT
>DATNFZ010000150.1:0-3336 GCA_035606155.1 Rhizomicrobium sp.
GCCGTCAGCTTGCGGCCGGTCGCCTCGCGCACCGGCAATTTGAAGGCCTGGCCCCGGTCCGAGAGCCCATCCAGCGCCGTCGAGAGCGCCAGCGCGTCCGGCCCTTTGAGACAGGACTCCAACATTCCCTCGCCGCCACCATACGAGAACGGGCCGGAGCCGTCGCGGCCCCACACCACCAAGGCTTCGCGCCCCGCGCCCAAAAGGGCATCGCGCTCGCCCACGGCGCTGCGGGTTCTGGCCCCGGTGAAGCGGAGATTGCGGCGAAGCCGCCGAGCATTCCGTTGCTCCGCTAAAGCCCAAAGCGCGGCGGCCACCGCCAGGGCCACGCCGCCCGCCGCAAGAGCGCTTAGGACCACCAGCCGGCCGGTATCCGGACCGATGGCTATGCTTACAGCCTCCGCCCAGGCAGGGCTGGGCGCAAGCGCCAGCAAGGCAGCCCAAAGCCACGGTTTATCCCCCCCGAACTGTCCCAATATGGGACGCATGCTTGGTTATCCCCTCCGGCGCAACCTGAGTCGCCGAATCACTGTAGAATCAACAACATACCGGCAGGGGGCCATCCGGCATAGGGATTGTGGTTAATAAAGTATGAAAATCCAGATGCGGCCCCCAGCTCTAGATTTTGCGGCCTGTGGGTTAATTCGCGAGCCAGATGGCAAACGATATTATCTCTGAGATCCGGCGCTAGGCGTAACGGCTAAGTCCGCCGCGGGTAAGGCGGCTGGGACGATAAGCCCTGATATTCATTGGAATATCGCGATACCCCATCCATCTGTACAATTGGTAATCTGTATATTGCCGCCACTCATTGTCGCCCCATAATGGAACGGCTGGGGGCCTGGCGTCACACGCCGACAGGCTTTCTGCGGGGCTTGGCGGTTTCCTACACGCCCGCCAAGCCCACCAATTGGGGGGCCAATGGGCGACGATTCCACTGAACAGACGATGCCGCTGCGCTTAAGCATGGTCGCGGTGCTGCTCTTCTGCACAGCGTGCTGGATCGGACTCGGCACTCTGATCGCGAGATTTTTCTTAACCCCATAGGCAACGGGCCGGACACCTTCGAATGCGTCCGGCCCACCTGATGGTCACCGTTGCCTCAGGCCAGAACGCGCAAACCACCTGACAGGTGATCAGCCATCGCCGTGGCGCGCCGCAAAGCTTCTCTGGGACTAACCTTAGAACAATTTTGTTAGAGGCGTGTCCCATCATGCATCCTATTATGACTGCCCCGTCATGATGCTGACGGGGCATTTCTATGCCGACGGGGGGAGGCAGATGGGGCGCAAGCATCCGAGCGGGCTCTATTGGGTGTGCACGCTCATTTCGGGCTGCATCATTATTCTTGGCGCGTGGGCCGCGCGGACCGCTGGTTCCTATGATTTTTGGGCGCTGGGGGGCGCGGTGGTCATCGCGATCGTCGTATGGATCGTCGCCTTTCTTGCGGGGTAACTGGGCTCACGATGATTTTGTTTTTGTGAGCTTCAGAAGGGTTGCTTATCTGCGCTCGGCGCTCAACCCGGCAGCAGATTCTTGTAATAGGGCCTGGGCCGGTACCCCCGTGCCCGCATGCACCGGCCATAGACCGCGTTGAAGGTACGGTTCTTCTGATACCGGGTGCCTTCCATGCCACGCACGTCATAAGCGAGGTAGGTGTCCGCCTCGATCTGGCAGGCGCTGGTGTCCTGTTCGAATTGCGTGGGAGAGACGCGGGACGCTTCAAAGCCGTCGCCGCCAACCCGCATCAGGCTGTTGCAGCCTGCCAAGGCAAGGCAAGCGAAAGAAACAAAAAGGGCGCGCATGCTTTTAGCTAGCGCGCCCTCTCGCCACCGATCAAGTGGTCAATATCTATAGGTATCCGGTTTGTAGGGGCCGGCCTTAGGAATACTGATATAATCCGACTGCTTGTCGCTGAGTTCGGTCAAATGCACGCCGATCTTGGCCAGATGCAGCCGCGCCACTTTCTCGTCGAGTTGCTTGGGCAGGGTATAGACCTTCTTCTGATATTTGCCCGGATTGGTGAAGAGTTCGATCTGCGCCAAGGTCTGATTGGTGAAAGACGCGCTCATCACGAAGCTGGGGTGGCCCATGGCATTGCCAAGATTCACCAGCCTTCCTTCCGACAGAAGGATGATGCGCTTGCCGCCGGGGAATTCGACTTCATCGACCTGCGGCTTGACATTGTGCCATTGGAAATTCTTGAGCGCGCCGACCTGAATTTCGCTGTCGAAATGGCCGATATTGCAGACGATAGCGCGGTCCTTCATCGCCCGCATGTGATCGACCGTGATCACATCGACATTGCCGGTGGCGGTGACGAAGATGTCGGCCTTGGGCGCGGCGTCTTCCATGGTGACGACTTCATAGCCTTCCATCGCCGCCTGCAGCGCGCAGATGGGATCGATTTCGCTCACCATCACGCGGCAGCCGGCCTGGCGCAGCGAAGCGGCGGAGCCTTTGCCCACATCGCCGAAACCCGCCACCATCGCCACCTTGCCCGACATCATCACGTCGGTGCCGCGGCGGATGCCGTCCACCAGGCTTTCGCGGCAGCCATAGAGATTGTCGAATTTCGATTTGGTGACGCTGTCATTCACGTTGATGGCGGGGAAGAGGAGCTTGCCTTCCTTCTCCATCTGATAGAGCCGATGTACGCCGGTGGTGGTCTCTTCCGACACGCCCTTGATGCTGGCAGCGAGTGCCGCAAACCAGCCCGGCTTTTCCTTCAGGATGCGCTTGATCAGGGCAAAGAAGACTTCCTCTTCCTCATTGCCCGGCTTGTCGAGGAACGCGGCATCGCCTTTTTCGGCGCGCAGGCCCGCATGCACCAGCATGGTGGCGTCGCCGCCATCGTCCAGGATCATGTTAGGAAGCCCACCACCCCCCTTCCCATCATCTGGCCACTCCAGGATCTTGCGGGTGTAGTTCCAGTAATCGACCAGGCTTTCGCCCTTGACCGCGAAGACCGGAATGCCTTTTGCGGCGATGGCGGCGGCGGCGTGATCCTGGGTCGAATAGATGTTGCAGGAGGCCCAGCGAATGTCGGCGCCCAGCGCCGCCAGGGTCTCGATCAGGACGGCGGTTTGGATGGTCATGTGCAGCGAGCCCGCGATGCGCGCGCCCTTCAAGGGCTGCTTGGCGCCATATTCGGCGCGGGTCGCCATCAAGCCCGGCATCTCGATTTCGGCGATCGCCAATTCCTTGCGGCCCCATTCGGCGAGGCTGATGTCCTTGACGACGTAATCGGTGCTGGCGGCCATGTGCGGGGATTCCCTCGATTGCGGCCCGCTCATAGCAGCGGGTTGAGCCACGGGCAAGGAGGATATAAAGAAA
>DATNFZ010000151.1:0-9415 GCA_035606155.1 Rhizomicrobium sp.
AATCGCCGCCCGACACCGCGACGATGATGTATTGCTTGCCGTTGACCATATAGGTCATGGGTGAGCCCGACTGTCCGGCCGGCATCAGCACATTGCCCACTTCCTTGCCGGTGGCCTGGTCGTAGGCGCGCAGCGGCGCGCCGCGCGGGTGATCCGGCGTGGTGGTGATCTGGCCATCGCCGGCGATCACCAGAGACTTGGTCACCAAGGTGCCGATGTTGAAACCCGCCTGGCCGGTCCGGGGCACATTGATGCCTTTGAGCGCCGGATTGTTGCGGATGGCGTCGGGCGTATCGCCGTGCGCCACTTGCCAGACGATGTCGCCCTTATCCAGGTTGATGGCGCTGATGGTGGCATAAGGCGGCTTGAGCAGCGGCAGACCCTGGACGGAGACGGTGCGGAATCCGCCGCCGCCACCGCCACCGGCAGGACGTGCCGGCCGCTTGGCTGCCGGCGCCGCATCCGCGCCGGCATCCGCGCCGGCCGCATTGATCATCACCACGCGCTGGCCGGCCAGGCCCTCGACATAAGGCAAATCGGTCATGCCCGGAGGAGGCGGCACCAGCCCGGTCAATGACATGCAATCATTGCAGCCGTAAACATAGACAGTGTGGTTCTCGGGATTGAAGGAGCCACCCGGCCAGTTGGTGCCGCCATTGGCCGCGCCCACCATGATGGTGGCGATGGGACCATCGGGGTTGGAGACAACCGGCGGCGTGTAGATGGGACCGATCTTGTATTTCTTGATCGCCTCCAGCGCCTGGGCGCGCATCGCGGGCGTGAAGTCGATCAATTCATCGGTGGTGACGCCGGTCCTCGTATAAGGCGCGGGCTTGGTGGGAATGGGTTGGGTGGGTGCATACCATTCGCCCGGCACATTGCCCTTCTCAACTTTACGCTCCGGGATCGGCCAGACCGGTTTGCCGGTGATGCGGTCGAAGACATAGAGCATCCCCATCTTGGTGGGGGTGGCCACCGCCTTGATCGGCTTGCCGCCCACATTGATGTCCATCAGCAGCGGCGGGGACGACATGTCAAAATCCCAGATCTCGTGATGGATGAGCTGGAAGTACCATTTGATCTTGCCGGTCTTGAGGTCCAGCGCGACCAGACTGTCGCCGTAAAGGCCGTTGCCGGGACGCTTGCCGCCATAGAAGTCCGACGTCGGCTGCTCGACGGGAATATAGGCGAGGCCCGCCACCGGGTCGGCGGTCATCTCGGTCCACACGCCCGTGTTGCCGGTATAGGTATTGGAATTGTCCAGCCAGGTTTCCGCGCCGGGCTCGCCTTTCTGCGGAATGGTGTGGAATTCCCAAAGCTTCTTGCCGGTGCGCACGTCGAAAGCGCGCGCCGAACCCTTGTTGTTCTTGTAGCTGGTTGGCGTGAAGCCTTCGCGGAAAGCCGAGCCGACCAAAACCTCGTCGCCAACCACGGTGGGCGCCGACTGCCAGCCGATTTCGCCCGTGGTGAGATCGGGCTCGATCTTCTGATCGTCATCGGCTTTGAGATCCACCGCGCCATCGTTGCCGAAGCTGGCCACGCGCTGGCCGGTCTTGGCATCCAGGCAGATCAATTGATAGCCCGGCGTGACATAAAGGATGCGCGCGTCCTTGCCGTCGCCCCAATAGACCGGACCGCGGCCGGACAATTGCCGGGGCGCGGCGGCGCCGCGCGCGCCCTCCTTCTCGCCATGGACCCAGAGGAGTTCGCCGGTCACCGCGTCCAGCGCGACCACACCGCGCCGCGAGCCGGCGGTGGCATAGACCACGCCATTCACTTCAATCGGGGTGCCTTCCAGCTTGAACTCGGGCCGATTGCCGATGTTGTCGGTCTTGAAGCGCCAGGCCACTTCCAGGTTGGAGAAGTTCGACGCGTTGATCTGGTCCAGGGGCTTGAAACGGCTGCCATCGATGTTGCCCATATAGACGGGCCAATCGACATTCTGGCCGCCGGTTTGGGCGGCCGCCGATCCGGCCAGCAGCACGGCCATCAGACCCGCGCCCAACAGATATTTCGTTTTGCCGTTTGACATGAATCCCCCTTGGAAAGAATCAGACTTCGCGTTTTTCGATTTTCGCGTTCACGCCTCAAGACGCGTGTATGCGTCGCGGGC
This sequence comes from Rhizomicrobium sp., assembly GCA_035606155.1. Taxonomy (GTDB): domain Bacteria; phylum Pseudomonadota; class Alphaproteobacteria; order Micropepsales; family Micropepsaceae; genus Rhizomicrobium. Next base: position 2,114 of record DATNFZ010000151.1, read on the forward strand.
TGCAATTTCGTCGCGAATGACAAAGCTGTAAAGACAACAATTTTAACATTGCGCCGCGCTGTTCCAGAACAAGGGGACAAGGTTTTTTATTTACGGGCAAATCTTATATAAGCTGTTGATATTATGTGACAAATTTCAATGACCAAAAGCTACTTCTTTGACCTTGCGTGAAAGCGCCGCAGCTTCCTCGTTCCGAAGAACACCCCCTCGGGCTTAGTATCTCCCCGCACCAGGGGGAGAGAATCGTGGAGCACATGGATCAAGACCCGCATGCGGTGACGCGCCGCTCGCTGTTGAAGCTGATCGGCACCACCGCGGGAAGTGCCGTCATGTACGACATGATGGTGGCGATGGGTTATGCCGGGACCTCGGATTTCGACGGCCCCATCAAATTGTCCGGCGACGTCAAGGGCGCCTCGGTTCTGGTGCTGGGCGCGGGGCTTTCAGGCATGACCGCGGCCTATGAATTGCGCAAGGCCGGCTACAAGGTGCAGATGCTGGAATATAACGACCGGCCCGGCGGACGGAACTGGTCGCTTTATGGCGGCGACAGCTACACCGAAATGGGCGGCGCCACCCAGCATATCGAGTTCGACAAGGGGCTTTATTTCAATCCCGGCCCCTGGCGCATCCCCTATCACCATCGCGGCCTGCTTTATTACTGCAAGCAGTTGAACGTGCCGCTCGATTCCTTTGTGATGGTCAACTACAACGCCTATGTCCATTCGACCAAGGCGTTCAACGGCAAGCCGCAGCGTTATCGCCAGATCGCCGCGGATTTCGACGGCTACATTGGCGAGCTGCTCGCCAAGGCCACGGCCCAGGACAAACTCGACGGCCCCATCTCCAAGGACGAGAAGGACGGCCTGTTGCAGATACTCCGCTTCTGGGGCGCGTTGGACAAGAATTACGAATATAAAAAGAGTGAATCCGTCAGCAACATGCGCGGCTACGATGTCGAGCCGGGCGGTGGCCTCTCGCCCGTGCCGGTCGATTCCGATCCTCTGCCGATGAAGGAATTGTTCGGCTCGGGCATGTGGTTCTCGGTGATCGCCGGGAAAATCTATGAATTCCAGACGCCCCTGTTCCAGGCCACCGGCGGCATGGGCATGATCGGCAAAGCCTTTGGCCGCTCGCTGGGCAACCTGATCAAATACAATTGCAAGGTGATCGACATCAAACAGGACGCCAAGGGCGTCACGGCAACCTATGTCGATTCCAAAAAGGGTGGCGCCGCCCAGACCGCGCATGCCGACTGGTGCGTCTGCACCATTCCTGCCTCGGTCCTCAGCCAAATCCCCATGCAGGTGGGCGCGCCCATGCGCAACGCCATCAATTCCATTTCCTACGATGCCGCCTTCAAGGTGGGATTGGAATTCAAGCGCCGCTTCTGGGAGGAAGATGACGACATCTATGGCGGCATCACCTATACCGACCAGCCGATCTCCAACATCAGCTATCCGTCCTGCGATTATCATCGCCCCGGCGGCGGCGTGCTGTTGGGCGGCTATATTTTCGGCGACAGCCCCACCACGTTCGAATTCTCCGCGCTCTCGGCGCAGGACCAGATCAAGGCGGCGCTGGCGCAGGGCGCCAAGATCCATCCGCAATATCCCAAGGAGTTCAAAAGCGGCGTGGGCGTGGCCTGGCATCGCGTGCCCTGGACCTTGGGCTGCTCGGGCCGCTGGAGCGACGAGAACCGCGCCAAGAACTACGCCAATATGTGCGCCATCGACGGGCGCATCGTGCTGGCGGGCGAACATTGCTCACGGCTGCCCGCCTGGCAGGAAGGCGCAGTGCTGTCGGGACTCGATGCGATCAGCCGGCTGCATAAGAAAGTCCTGACGGCTTAAGCGCCCAGGCGAGGCGCGCAGAATTTTGGCTGCTGGCTAGGAGCGTCGGGCGGAGCGGGCGTGAGGCCCGTGAGCACGCGCGACGACGCCAGCGGACAAAAGGCCAGCGCCTTTATTTTTTGACGTAGCGGATGACGGCTTTGGGACCGACTTCGGCACCATAGATCACGCCATTGGGATCGACCCATACGCCTTCGGCGGCGCTGGTATCGGGATCGGCATGGCCGAGATCGGGGTCTGGGATAAAGAAGTCCACATCACCGGTCTTGGCGCTGCCGATCCGCATGCCGCGCTCGAACCGGGGATTATAGCCATAGCCTTTTTTGCCGGTGGACTCAGAGTCGGTGACATAGAGCACGTCATTGGCATCAATAAAGATGCCGCTGGGCCGGCTGAACTGGGACCATTGGGCGATGAATTTTCCGTCTGGATCGAAAATCTGCACCCGGTTGTTGCCGCGATCGGCCACGAACAGCCGACCCTGGCTATCCATTGCGAGCGCATGCGGCATCTCGAATTGGCCGGGACCGGTGCCATGGCCGCCCCATTGCAGGAGGAATTTGCCGCGGGCGTCGAGCTTGACCACCCGGGCATTGTGTCCGGGCCCGGGCTCATGGCCGTCGGCGACAAAGATGTCACCGTTGGGCGCGACCAGGACCGCATTGGGCTCGCTGAACGTGTCATGACCCGCGCCCGCCACACCGGGCTTGCCCAAAGTGCGAAGAATCCTGCCGCTATGATCGAATTCCAGCACGTCATCGCCGATGCCGTTTCCGACATGACCGTCCGCCACCCAGATATGGTCGTCCTTGTCGATGGTCATGCCGTGCGGAAACAGGAATTTTCCCGCGCCGAAAGATTTGACGAATTTCCCATGGGCGTCGAACTCCATGACGGGATCGAGCCTGGAGCCGGCGCAATCATTGGCGCCGCAGCGGTCTACCACCCAGATATGGCCTTCATGATCCACCGCCACCGAATTGGTCGAGCCCATGGTGCGGCCGGGCGGCATTTTGAAGAAGGCGCGAATGGTCAAGTAGGGATTGGGTTGGGAATTGGGCGTGTTGCCGGCCAGCGCCGGCCCCAAGCCGCCGGCAAGAATAAGACAGGACAGAATCGCGCCGCGAACCGTCATTTGTGTCCCTCCGACTTGCAGTCCCAGATCGGGACCGGTCGCTACCGCATCTTGCGCAATTATACGGGGAAAGAAAATGTGTCCGATACCGCAATTGCAAGCCCCCTAGCGCAAGCCGGCATTTCCGTAAAAAATGACCCGCCTTGAGGTGACAGGGATGGCGCGTGGCCTGACGGAAACCGACGTCGCCGATTTTCGCGAACGCCTTTGCGAGACCGCAGCGCATTTGTTTGTCGAACGCGGTCCGGGCAGCTTCAACATGCGCGAATTGGCAAAGCGGCTGGGGGTGAGCGCCATGACCCCCTACCGCTATTTCAAGGACAAGAATGAAATACTTTCAGTGGTGCGCGCGCGCGCCTTTCGCCGCTTCGCCGATCGGCTCGAGACCGCGCACGCGACGGACGGTTCGCAGACCGAAAAGAGCGCGGCGGTGGGACGGGCCTATGTCGCTTTTGCGCTTCAGGAACCGACCAACTACCGGCTGATGTTCGACCTCTCGCAGCCGGCGGGCGTCACCATTCCCGAACTGGAAAAACAGGGGCGCCGCGCCCGCGGCTTGATGCGCGCCCATGTCGATATGCTGGTGGAGGCGGGCGTGTTTCAGGGCGACGCCGGCTTGATCACCAAGGTGCTCTGGTCGGCGCTCCATGGCGTGATCGTGCTTCATTTGGCCGGCAAGCTGGCAAGCGTGAATTTCGATCAGCTTCTGTCCGAAACCATGCGGGTGATCGCCAACGCCTATCGCCCCATAAAAGTCACAGCCCTCTCAGAAATTCCTGCCGCCCATGAATGGCCAACCAACCCTTAGAGCAAGTCGCGGCTTCATTCCGGTCGGTGCCCCCATTCATCGGCGCCGCCTCAGCCGCATCGAAACCGCCTTCATTGCCCGGCGCAATGTGCTGGAGATCATTCCCGGCCTTGCCTACCGCCAGCCCATCGTCTCCGGCGACATGCTGATCCGCTGGCACATGCTGGCCGATCCCGCCGGCCTGAAGCGGGTGATGCTGGACAATCTCGCCAATTATCCCAAATCGGAAATCATGCGCCGGATGCTTCGGCCCGCGATCGGCGAAAGCCTGTTCAACGCCGACGGCGCGGAATGGAAATGGCAGCGCCAGGCCGTGACGCCCGTCTTCACGCATCGCAATGTGGTGGCGCTGGCGCCGGCGATGACCGCCACCGCGGAACGGGCCGCGGCCAAACTGGCCGCCGCCCTATCGACTGGCATTGGGGGACGCGCCGAAATCGTCTCAGCCATGCTCACCGCGACTTTCGAGGTGATTTGCGACGTCGCCTTATCGGGGCGCGAGCATTTCGACGGCACGACTTTCAGCCGCGCCATCACGCGATATTTCCAGACCGCGGGCCGCGCCTCGTTGATGGATTTCCTGGGCTTTCCGGAATGGTTCCCAAGGCCCGGCGAGCTTCTGGCGGGCGGCTCGGTCAGCACCATGCATGGCATGGTGGCAGCCGCCATCGAAGCGCGCCGCAAGGCAGGTGTTGGAACAGCGGACGATCTGCTCGATCACATGCTGTCGGCCGAGGATCCCGAGACCGGCCATCGCATGAACCCCCAGGACCTGATTCACAATATGCAATTCTTCATCGTCGCCGGCCACGAGACCACGGCCTTGGCGATCTCCTGGGCGCTCTATCTTCTGGCCAATATGCCGGAATATCAGGAGCGTGCCCGGCGCGAGGCGCAAACCCATCTGCAAGGCCGTGCCGCCGCAGCCAGCGATGTGGCGGCGATGCCCTTCATCAAACAGGTGCTGGAGGAGGCGATGCGGCTTTATCCGCCGGTGGGATTATTGGCCCGCACCGTGGTGGCCAAGGACGAATTGTGCGGCCGGACCATGCGCCCCAACGATACACTGTTCCTACCGATCTGGGCGCTGCATCGTCACCAATTGTTGTGGGAGCGTCCGGATGAATTCGATCCGGACCGCTTCGACCCAGTCAAAGGACCCCGCCGCGACAAATACCAGTATCTGCCGTTCGGCGCGGGACCGCGCGTTTGCGTGGGCGCGGATTTCGCCATGATGCAGGCCCAGATCATTCTCGCCACACTGGTCTGCCGCTTCAAGGTGCGGCCCAGCCTGCCCGATCCGCGTCCCGTAATGACCATGACGGTGAGGCCCGACCCCGGAATCTTTCTCGAATTGGAAGATGCACTCTAAGGCGACGTTTGCGCCTTGTCGGCGTCTTGTTCTTTCTTGATCATCTCCAGTTGGCATGCAAGGTTCTCCGCGGAGCCCGGCATGGCGCCTTGGTTGACGCAGGCTGTGTAATTGGCCCGTTCCTGCGCTTCGGTACGCGTATGCTGGTATTCGGCCTTGGCTTTGGCCACTTCGCCTCGCCACTCTCCAAGTGGGACAACACAGCCGGACAGCATCACACTCACCGCCAGCCAGACCCATCCCTTTGCCGCGCCCGCCAAGCGTTTCCCTTTGAAAATACGGCATAAGTCTATGTCGGCGAGAGCAACGGTTCCAGCGGCCCTGCAAGCTGGATCGGCAGAAGTGCTTGCGTTAGGCTTTCGAACTTTTTGGAGGGAATGGCATGGACAAGGATCTGGAACAGCACGGAAAAGTATCGCGCCGGGATTTCACCGCGCTGTCGGTTGCGGCTGCGGGTTTGGGAATGAGCGCAACACCGGCCGCCGCGCTGGAGGTCACGGAAAGCGACGTGACGATCAAGACGGCGGACGGCACTTGCGATGCCGCATTCATTCGCCCCACCAGCGGCAAGCATCCGGGCGTGTTGATCTGGACCGACATTTTCGGCCTGAGGCCCACCTTCCGCGACATGGCCAAGCGCCTGGCGGCTGAAGGCTATGCGGTGCTGGTGCCCAACCCCTTCTACCGCACGCAGAAGGCGCCGGTGATCGAGGACGCCAGCAATTTCGATTTCAGCAATCCGGCCGATCGCGCCAAGACGCAGGCATGGACCACGCCGATCAACCAGCCGGGCGCCATCGAGCGTGACGCCGCCGCCCATATCGCTTTCCTGGACGCACAGAAGGAAGTGGATACGGCCAAGAAGATCGGCACCCAGGGCTATTGCATGGGTGGACCCCTGGTATTCAAGACCGTGGCGGCGATGAACAATCGGGTGGGCGCCGGCGCCACCTTTCATGGGGCGGGACTGGTCACCGACAAGCCGGACAGTCCCCATCTGCTGATCCCGAAATTCAAGGCGCGCATGTACATTGCCATCGCCGCCAGTGACGACGCACGCCAGCCGGATGCCAAAGACAAGCTGAAGGCGGCATTCGCCGCGGCCCAAGTGCCGGCCACCGTCGAGCTTTATCCCGGCACCATCCATGGCTGGTGCGTGCGCGATATGCCCAAGCAGAACGGCAAGCCCATCTACAACAAGCCCGATGCGGAGCGTGCCTGGGGCCATCTCGAGTCTTTGTACAAGACCACGCTCGCCTGAATTTCTTCCTGCGCATTTCCCTGGCGCCGGCTTCCCAGCCGGTGCCAGTTTCTTTTTATCGAGCACCCGGAAGATTGAGCGCCAGCCATTGCAGCAGCATGATGGTCTTGGCGTCGATGATCTCACCGCGTGAAATCATCGCCAGCGCGTCGGAAAGCGGCAATTCAATCACCGCAATGTCTTCGCCTTCATGTTCATGGCCGCCGCCATTTTGCCGGGACGCGGTTGAATCATAGTCGGCCACGAACAGGCTCAACCGCTCCTTCACCGCGCCCGGACTCATGAAACAGCGGAACACGCAGCGGGGATTTTGAATGCGGATGCCCGCTTCCTCTTCCGCTTCCTTGATGGCGCATTGTTCGGGACCGTCGCCATCCAGCTTGCCGGCGATCGCTTCGACCAACCGATCGCGGCAACCATTTTCGAAAGCCGGCCAGCGGAATTGCCGGATCAGAACCACTGTCCCGCGCGCCCGGTCGAAGGGAAGAACCGCCGCGCCGTCGCCGATATCGTAGGATTCCCGCACCTGATGCTGCCAGCGCCCGTCGCGCCGAAGGAGATCGAACTCCGCCTTGCGCAGCACATAATGATTGTCGGACAGGACCGAGAGATCAAGGAGACGGACGTGATCGGCGATATCGGGATTTTGGCTGTCGTCATTCATCTTGGGATGCACCGCATGGGCTTGCTGGGATGTTCGACCTTCATCTTGCCGCAATATCGGCCTTGTTCCAGCAACTTTACGCGTGCCGCCAATTGGGCTTCCCGCGCGTTATGGCACTGGGAAGGGCTATGGAGTGTTGAGCCATGCGCCAAACGGTTTGCTTGATCAGTCTTGGGCTGGTGCTTTTGAGCACTGCCGCGGTCGCCCAG
>DATNFZ010000152.1:0-2820 GCA_035606155.1 Rhizomicrobium sp.
AGCCACAACCGCGCGCTTTTTCCGTTCCTTGCGGAATTCGGTGACAGATCGCAATCATTGGGCACGAAGCCGCGCGCATTCTCGGCTCTTAGTGCCGCTTCCACCACGGGATGACGACCACGCGTGATCCTGAAGCCCAGGCCATTGTCCAGGCTGGGCCGCACATAGCGCGCCGCTACCGCCAACTCCGCCAGCGCCACCGAGACGTCGAACACGGAAAGCGCATCGGCGATCTGGCCCAGGGCCTCTTCATGCTCCAGTACCAGCGCCGTCATTTCATCGAACAAGGCGCGTTCCAGATCGAGCGCCGCGCCCGCGCTTTCGGCAATCCGGCTGGCGAGATTGGCCAGTTCGTCGGTCGAGAAGCGCACCGCGCCCGCCATGGTCTGGCGGTGCCGGAACAGGTCCTTCATCGCCATCAACCGATCGCCATGCTGTTGCGACACTTCGATGAAGTAACCCAGGATGCCGTTATGCTTGATCTTGAGTTGCGTCACTTGCGCGGCCTGGCGATACTGATTTTCCAGGCCCGCGATCACGCGGCGGGATTCATGCGCCAAGGTGCGCAACTCGTCCAATGGCGCATGGACATTGGCCTTGATGAAGCCGCCATCGCGGACGAGATAAGGCGGCTCGTCCACCAGCAGCAATTCCAGCCGGTCGGCCAGGCGCGAGACATGCGCCACATTCTGGACGATCGTATCCGCGGCGTCCGCCGCTTCGCCCTGCAGCACGATTTGCGTCAGGCTGTCGCGCAAAGAGCGCGCCGCGCCAATGCCATCGCGCAGATTGGCCAGGTCGCGCGGACCGCCCCGTCCCACCGACAAACGGGCCAACGCACGCGAAAGATCGGGCGCGGTGCGCAAGGCATCGCGCAGGCGGCGGCGCAATTCGCTGTCATTTGCGAACAGCCCCACGGAGACATGACGCGCTTCGATGGCTTTGACATCGGTCAAGGGCGCGGCCAGCCGCGCCGCCAATTCCCGCGCGCCGGCGGCCGTGACAGTGCGATCGATCACCGCCAGCAAGCTGCCGCCCCGCGCGCCCGACAGGGTCTCGGTCAATTCCAGATTCCGCCGCGTGGCGGCGTCGATCGCCATGAAATGCGACGGCGCCACCCGCTTCAGCCGCGCCAACCGTGCATGTTTGCCCTTTTGGGTAAGCTCCAGATAGGCGATCAGCGCACCCGCCGCCGACAATTCCGCGCGACTGAAACTTCCCAAGCCATCCAGCGCGGCGATGTTGTAATGCGCCGTCAGCGCGCGTTCACCATGGGCGGAATCGAACCGGCTGGAAGGCAGGGGCGAGAGCGCGGCTCGGCACGCCTTGAGAACCGCGCCCAAACTTTCGTGCGCCAGCAATCCATCCGGCACCAGAAGTTCGCGGGGGCGAACCCGTGCCAATTCGGAGGCGATCTCCCGCTCATGCAGCGCCGCCACCCAGAAGCTGCCGGTCGACAGGTCGGCGGCCGCGAGCGCGAAGTCGCTCCCCGATCTCCCTAGCGCGGCCAGAATGTTGGACGCGCGCGCGTCCAGCAGCGCGTCCTCGGTCAAGGTGCCGGGGGTCACCAGCCGCACCACCTCCCGCCGAACCACCGCCTTGCTGCCCCGCTTCTTGGCGAGGGCCGGGTCTTCGACCTGCTCGCAGACCGCTACCCGGAAGCCCTTGCGGATCAGCTTTTCCATATAAGATTCAGCGGCATGGACGGGCACCCCGCACATCGGGATATCCTCGCCCAGATGCTTGCCCCGCTTGGTCAGGGCGATGTCCAGGGCCTCGGCCGCCTTTGCTGCATCTGCGAAAAAGAGCTCGTAGAAATCCCCCATCCGGTAGAACAGGAGATAGCCCTCATGGGCGTGCCTGATGGCCAGATACTGGGCCATCAAGGGGGTGACATCGCGGGCCAGATCGGCGGCCAGTGTCGTGGTTTCGAAGTTCGCCATATCGCCGATATCAAACTCCTCGCGAACTTCGAAACCAAAACGACACTGGAATCAAATAATTGCTAGTGTCCTTCGATTCCGAAATTCGCTTGGCGGCCTATATCGAGATCGTGCGAATTTCGGAATCGGGACACTAGGGAAGGTTGTTCCGTCATGGCGAAAAGCCTATCAGACTGGCCTCCCCTGGCTCGGAAACAACCTGACACGTCCGGCCGATAATCTGTGGATTGCTGACCCCTGATGGCCGCGCACGACCGTCCCACTTTCACCGACGAGGAAGCGCTTTCCTTTCACGCCACCCCCAAGCCCGGCAAGGTAGAGATCACCCCCACCAAGCCGATGGCGACCCAGCGGGATTTGAGCCTGGCCTATTCGCCCGGCGTGGCGGTTCCGGTCCGGGCCATCGCCGACAATCCCGACGCGGTGTTCGATTACACCGCCCGGGGCAACATGGTGGCGGTGATCACCAACGGCACCGCCATACTCGGGCTGGGCAATCTGGGCGCGACCGCCGCCAAACCGGTGATGGAAGGCAAGGCGGTCTTGTTCAAGCGCTTTGCCGACGTGGACGCGGTGGACCTGGAAGTGGACACGGTGGACGTGGACGCCTTCGTCAATTGCGTGCGCTATCTGGGGCCCAGCTTCGGCGGCATCAACCTGGAAGACATCCGTTCGCCCGACTGCTTCATCATCGAGCAGCAGTTGCGCGAGATGATGGACATTCCCGTTTTCCATGACGACCAGCATGGCACCGCCATCATCGTTGCGGCGGGCCTGATCAACGCCGCCGACATCACCGGGCGTAAATTGTCGGAGATGAAAGTGGTGCGGAACGGTCCGGGTGCTGCGGGCATCGCCACCCTCGAACTGATCAAGG
>DATNFZ010000153.1:0-11957 GCA_035606155.1 Rhizomicrobium sp.
AGGGGGACGTCTATTATTCCGGGGGCGCCTATTACTTCTCGACTCTGGGAGCAGCCGAGTTCTGTTATCGCGATGGCGACATCGAAAAAGGCGACGCTTATCTCGAAACAGTGCGCGCTTTCACCCCGGAAAGCGGTGATCTTTCCGAACAATTCGACCAGAATGACGGCGCACAGACTTCGGCCAGGCATCTGGGCTGGAGCTATGCCGCCTTCCTCACCGCGGTGGCGGCACGGCGCGCCGTTCGTGGTCAACCATTGGAGAAGGTATGATCGTTCTTCATCATCTGGCCTCCTCGGGCGGCACGGTCTTCGCCAAGGCCATGGCGGCCCAGCAAAATTGCGTGCTGCTCAACGAGATTCACCCCTATTTCTCGGTCATTCCGGATGCCGCTTTCTCGCCCACCACTCCGCTGGAGCAATTTCTGGCGCGATACGGGAAAAGCCTGCAGAAAACGGACGTCGCCAAAGCGCGGGGCGAGGCCTTCCGCTGCAAGATCGAACAGATTTTGCGGCTTGCCGGCGAAGAAAAACAGGTTCTGCTGCGGGAATGGTCCCATGGCGACTTCTTCGCCTCGGAACGATTCTCATCCGCGGCGTTGCCGCTCCTGGATTTCGCCAGGCCGGCAAGCCTGGTTCTGCTGCGCCATCCGGTGGACTGTTTTCTCTTTCCGGCCAGACCTACAATGCGTGGAATCCCATCAAATCCGATATCAACGAATTCTGCCGCCGCTACGCGAAATTCTGTGAATTCTTCCGCGGCGTACCGGGCGCGCTGTTCCTGCGTTACGAAGACTTCGTCTCGCGGCCCGACGGCGTATTGCAGCAGATGTGTAAAAAACTGGCGGTGACCTTCAACCCGTTCTATCTGCGCGATCTCAATCAATTCAAGCTGTCCGGCGCCTCGGGCCGAACCTCGTATGAGCAAATCGCCCCGCGCCCTCGCCGCCCGATGGGCGAAGCTGAGCGGGCCGCGTTTCTCAATGCCGAGCATTTCGCCAAGGCTTGCGAGCTGGGGGGCTACTCCGCCGCGCTCTGACGGGATCCGCTTTCGAGCGGGATTTTTTCCGGTATCCTGACCCCATGAGAGCACGGCAATTTTCCAGCGAGGCCGAGATCGCGCGCGTGGGCGAGAAATTTCTCGACCGTTCGCTGCCCAAGCCGGAATGGACCCATGCTGCGCATTTGGCGGCGACCTTATGGCTGATCCGCCACCGTCCCGCGCTTGATCTGGATCAGAAGCTGCCCGGACTGATCCGCGCCTATAATGAAGCGAGCGGCACCGCCAACACCGACAGTGGCGGCTACCACGACACGATCACCCGCGCTTCGCTGGCGGCGCTGAGGGCATGGCTTGCCGCCTCCGGCGACGCGCCTTTGCACGACATCCTGGACCGGCTGCTGGCCTCGCCCCTGGGCGATGCCAACTGGCTTCTGGAATATTGGAGCCGCGAGCGGCTTTTTTCGGTGGCGGCGCGCAGGTCTTGGCTCCCGCCCGATCTGAAGGCGCTGCCCTATGCGCCTCAGGCGCCGTGACGCGGCGCGCCAAACCTTTTCCGTCCTTGTCACCGGATCGTCATACAAGCTTCACGATCCTGTAGCGCCCCCTTGCGAAGGAGTTGCCCGCGCGAAATGGCGCGAGGCACTTTCAAGGGAATTGGACGGATGGGGAAATTTGGATTGATGGCCGGCACCGCCGCCATCGCGATGTTGGCCGCTTCGGGGGCGCATGCGGCAGCGCCGGAAGCCGCCACGAATGTCGTCCATCAGCCCTCGGGCCAGGTCCAATTGGCCCAGGCGGAGATGTCGCCCACCAACGCGGAACTCGAGGCGCGGATCTCGGCGCTGGAATCCGAAGTCCAGGATTCGGAAATGCGCGCCGCCCAGGCCGGCGCCAATCCGCCCGCGCCGCCGTCCGGCTGGTGGGACAACACCTCGGTATCCGGACGCATGTATTTCGATGTCACCAACATCAGCAACAAGGTCAATGGGGCGCGGTCCACGGCGGCCACCAGCGCGACCAGCGGCGCCACCAACGGCAACGGCACCAACTTCGATATCAAGCGCTTCTATATCGGGGTCGATCACACCTTCAACAGCATCTATTCGGCCAACGTCACCACCGACACCATCTATGACGGCACCACCGGCGCCGGCCAGCTTTATCTGAAGAAGGCCTATCTGCAGGCCAAGTTCGACCCGGCCTTCACCGTGCGGCTCGGCGCTGCCGACATGCCCTGGATTCCTTATGACGAAGGTCTCTACGGTTATCGCTATTTTGAGCAGACCTTGATCGAGCGTCCCAAATTCGGCACCTCATCCGACTGGGGCGTGCATATCCTGGGCACGATGTTCGACGGCATCCTCAATTACCAATTCTCGGCGGTGAACGGCGGCAGCTACAAGAAGATCCCGACTGGCAGCGACGCCAATCGTTTCAACACCATGGACTTTGAAGGCCGCATCAGCGCCACATATCAAGGCTTCAGCCTGGCGGTCGGCGGCTATGACGGCAAGCTCGGCATTCCCTCCGGGACGGCCGCTTTGAAAACGGCGCAGCGCTTTGACGTGCTGGGCGCCTATGTGGGGAATGGCCTGCGGATCGGCGGGGAATATTTCTCCGCCAACAATATCAACAATGGCGACAGCTTGGCGAACACCGCGACCGGCCAGGGCGCCCATGGCTATGAAACCTTCGCCTCCTATTATTTCCTGCCGGAATGGGGCGTGTTCGGCCGCTTCGACAACGTGCATCCATCGACCAAGACGGCGCCGCTCGCCAACGACACTTATTACACCTTCGGCATCAGCTACAGCCCGGTAAAGATCGTGGACTTCTCGCTGGCCTACAAGCATGACGCCATGAGTCACGGCTCGATTTCCACCGCGAACGGCACGATCGGTTCGACTACCGGACTGATGAAGGGCACCTATGACGAAGTCGGCCTGTGGGGCGATTTCCAGTGGTAACCGACGGCGTGGGGAGCTTGTCCCCGCGCCATTTTCTTCTCCCAATCCCCGCGCCCGTGGAGCGGCGCAATAGAAAGGACAAAACCATGAAAGCTTCCTTGAAGACTGTGTTGGCGGCGACTTTCGCGGCTTCCCTGTTCGCGGGTCCCGCTGTCGCGGCAGAGATCACCGGTGCGGGCTCGACCTTCGTCTTTCCAATTCTTTCGAAATGGTCCGCCGACTACACCGCCGGAGACAGGATCAACTATCAGTCAATCGGTTCAGGCGGCGGTATCAAGCAGATCGAATCCAGGACTGTGACCTTTGGTGCCTCGGATAAGCCTTTGGCCACGTCGGAATTGAACCAATATGGAATGACTCAGTTTCCGGTGATTGTCGGCGGCGAAAGCATTGTCGTTCACTTGCCGGGCATTCAGCCAGGCCAGCTTGTTCTCGATGGGCCCACGCTTGCCAACATCTATCTGGGCCAGATCAAGAAATGGAACGATCCCGCTATCAAGAAGCTCAACCCCAACCTTCCTCTACCCAACATGGCCATCCTGGTGGTGCACCGCTCTGACGGCTCGGGCACCACTTTCATTTTTGCCAACTATCTCTCCAAGGTTAGCCCCGAATGGGCGGGCAAGGTAGGCGCTGACACGGCGGTGGCGTGGCCGGCGGGCATCGGCGGCAAGGGCAATGAAGGTGTTGCCGGCAGCGTCGCACAACTGTCAGGTTCAATCGGGTACGTCGAGTATGCCTACGCTCTACAAAATCATTTGACCTACACCAAGTTGATCAACAGGGCGGGCAAGACGCTCGATCCGTCGATCAGCACGTTCCGGGACGCGGCGGCCAGTGCTGATTGGGCGGGCGCCTCCAGCCAGGCTTTCAACATGGTATTGGTTGACCAGCCGGGGCCAAATGCGTGGCCGATCACCGGCGCCACCTGGGTGATCATGTACAAGAAGCCCCCCAGTGTGGGGGATTCGACAAAAGCGCTGAACTTCTTCAAATGGGCCTACAGCAACGGAGATAAGAGCGCGGAAGCGCTGCAATACGTCCCGCTGCCCGAGAACGCGGTGAAGGCCATTGAGGCAAGCTGGAGGGAAATCCAGGGATCCGGAATGTAAGTTCCGAAGACGCCGTTCGCATACAAGAGCCGGCGGCGATGAAGCCGCCGGCTTTTTTTGTGGCGGCGCGGCAACATAGGCGCGAGGGATTTTGGGGGATGAGCAGGAGTGTCGCGCGGAGCGTGCGCGCAGCACGTGAGCACGCGCGACGCACTCAGCGCCCAAAAGAGCCGCGCAGTTGCTCAGTAATTATTGGGCGGGCCGCACTTATATATGGTGGTCAGCGCCAAATAGATTCCGTCGCGCGGATTCATGGTCGCAGCACCCGGATAGGTTTCAAGCCAGGACCCCACCGCGTTGGCATAGGCAATGCCAGGCAGGCAGATATGCGAAGTGGGTGAGAACTGGATGCGGTCCATCAGCACTTGGCCCACCATGGAAGAACAACTGCTTTGGTCCTGCTTGCAAGCCTCCGCGAACTCCCTTGCCGTGGTGGCCGTATAGGGCGAATTCGACGGACCCGGGATGCGTGCCACGCCGGCGGGCGCGCGCATGGCGGATGGGGCGCCCGTCTGGGCCGAGGCCCCCGCAATCGCCAACAATTCCATGGCACAGACAAGAAGCATTGGTTTCAGCATGGGCGGCGACCTTTCAAATGTGAAATCCAGGCCAAAATCTGGCACCAGAACAATCCATTCGAATTGGATCGGTTGCAAAATTCCCGGCCCGCCCGATATTTTTCCTTCCCGCCTCGGGGAAGCAGGCCACAATGTCCCTTACAAAGCCGTCATCCTTCACCATCGGCGTTTTTGGCGAAAGCGATGCCATGGGCTCGGTCTGCCATCAATTATCTGTCTACGGACAAAGTCCGCGCCATCTGCAACCTTGAGATGCACGCGCGTCATGCTTTCCTCCCGCTTGGCGATTGCGGGGTGCAAAGGCCGCTCGCTCGCGCCCCGTCCCTCCATGCGTGGTTGCGCCTTTGGAGCGGAAGCGGTCGGGCAGACTTTGGTATCTGCTATTTTGGGTAAGGTCCGGCGGACGGCCTTTAAGGTGTAAGCCAAAAGGCACGCGCAATCTTATTTCACGAAGGGCGCGGCCCTTTCGGTTTCGCTTGTACGGCTCACGCGAAAGCCGAGAATTTCCATACTCGGGTATAGTTTACATTGCCTAGGTCCCACAGCACGTTGATGGCGGTGGGCAAAGTGGCCCCGGATTGCCGTTAACGGTTGGGGGGCTCCGCGACACCTTCCAAACTGCGAGCGGCGAGTGGCTTGGGTGCCGGGAGTGCACCCACAATCAAAACGTCGCGCGCACGAGGGGGATTTCATGCACAGTTCGTTCAAGCAGACGCTGCTCGTTGGCTCATCCGTTGCTGCGTTCGCGATGATCGCGGCGCCTGCCATGGCACAACAAGCCGGTGGCGCCAACACCGAAACCGTGATCGTCACCGGTACCCGCGTCCAGGGCATGACGGCCGCCGACTCGGCCGCGCCCATCCAGGTCTTGGGCACCGACGCCTTGAGCCACGGCACCGGTTCGACCGACCTGCGCCAACAATTGGGCCAGAGCGTTCCTTCCTTCACCGCCCAGCAATTCGGCGGTGACACCGCGAACCTGACGCTTTCCGCGGCGCTGCGCGGCCTTTCCCCCAACGACACCCTGGTCCTGGTGAACGGCAAGCGTCGTCATTACTCCGCCAACCTGCATGTGGACGCCGGCGGCGCCTTCGCCGGCAGCGCCGCGGCCGACCTTTCGCTGATCCCCTCGGCGGCCATCGACCATGTCGAAGTGCTGCTGGACGGCGCGGCCGCCCAGTACGGCACCGACGCGGTCGCCGGCGTGGTGAACATCATCCTGAAGAACAAATCTTCCGGCGGTTCGCTGATGGCCCAGGCGGGCGATTATTTCAACCGCGGGCATGTCTCGGGCCTGAAGGCCAACGGCGCCAAATGGGACGTGTCTTACAATATGGGCCTGCCCTTGTTCGACAAGGGCTTCGTCGATTTCACCGTCCAGCGCCAATACCAGAACTGGACTCAGTATGGCGGAAACGACGAGCGCATGGTGGATAGTACCAACACTCCCGTACCCCAGCAGACCGTCACCGGCGTGGGCAGCAACGGCATCGCCACGCTGGGCACCGTGGGCAACGGCATTCCCAACACCTTGGTGGGCAACACCATCGGCTATCCGCGCGACAACGCGATTGACGGCAATCTGGAATATCAGTTGACCTCGGGCGAAATGAACGCCGAATATGATTTCAGCGACAATCTCTCGATCTATGCCTTCGGCACCTATGGCCACAAATTCGGCAAGTCGTTCGAGAATTACCGTCTGCCCAATCAGATCATCGCCACCATGGGCTCGAACCAGCCCTGCTCGGCGACCAATCCGGACGGCTACAATACCGGCTCCAGCACGGCGGACGGACTAAAAGCCTCGTGCACCGGACCATTTGCGCTCAAGACCGCCAACGGCTTCAGCGCCCTTCCCGGCACCCCCGGCGCGGGCCTCAATCCGGCCACCGGCGTGATCATCTCCTCCGGCCAGGCGGGCAATTTGTTCAGCTCGACCTTGATCAACGCCCAGACTGGGGCGCTTCTGCCGTCCGCCACCGGCGAGTCCGCGCTGGGGACGGCACCCGAACTGGTGCTCTACCCCCAGGGCTTCCGTCCCATGGAAGTGATCAAGGAAGACGACTATCAGTACAATGTCGGCGAGAAGTTCAATCTTCTGGGCTGGGCCTTCGATCTGGGTGTCAGCTACGGCAAGGACATCAACCTTGTCTATACCTGGAATTCCGGCGTCCGCACGCTGTTCATCGACACCCACACCACGCCGCTCAATTTCTATGACGGCTCCTTCACCGCCAGCCAGTTGACCGGCACCATCGATGCGACCCATCCCTTCAATATCGGGATGGCCTCGCCCTTGACGGTGGCGATCGGCGCCGAGGCGCGCGAGGACACCTACGGCATCGGCGCGGGCGAGCCGCTGTCCTATTACAAGGAAGGCCCGCAATCCTTCCCCGGCTTCCCGGTCGCGGGTTCGGGCAATCACAGCCGCAAGAATTACGCGGGCTATGTCGATTTCGCCTTGGCACCCATCGAATCCATCCAGCTCGACGTGGCGGGCCGCGCCGAGCATTACAGCGACTTTGGCGACACCCAGATCGGCAAGGTCACCGCGCGTTGGGACATCACCCCGCAATACGCCATCCGCGGCACGGCTTCGACCGGCTTCCGTGCGCCCACCCTGGCCGAAGAATTCTATACCGCCGTCAACGTCTCGCCGACCTCGGCGACCCTGCAGTTGCCGGCCAACTCCGCGGCGGCCAAACTGCTTGGTTTCCCCGACCTGGCGCCGGAAAGCGCCACCAGCTACAGCCTGGGCGTGGTCGCCCATCCGCTGCAGGATCTGAGCGCCACGGTGGACGTCTATTCGATCGCCATCGGCAACCGCATCACCGCCTCTTCGACCATCACTTCCGCCGGTGGTGCCGTCAACACCCCGCTGGTGACCAGCGCCATTACTGCCCTTGGCGTGTCGCTCGATCCCACCGCCACCCAGCAGGGCGCCACCGCCTATGTCAATGCGGTCTCGACCTTGACCCAGGGTGTGGACGTGACGATCAACTATCCGACCGATTTCGGCGACATGGGTCTGATCAACTGGACCTTGGCCGGCAACTACAACACCACCCATGTGGGCCGGGTGGCGCCTCCGCCGGCGATATTGCTGGCCTCCAACCCGAACGCGATCTTCTTCAACTCCTTTAACGTGTTCTCCTATGAGCATTCCACGCCCAACATCAAAATCGGGTTGACCGC
The DNA here is from genome assembly GCA_035606155.1 of Rhizomicrobium sp. Taxonomy (GTDB): domain Bacteria; phylum Pseudomonadota; class Alphaproteobacteria; order Micropepsales; family Micropepsaceae; genus Rhizomicrobium. Next base: position 7,858 of record DATNFZ010000153.1, read on the forward strand.
CGACTGGACGCTTGACGAGTTCGGCGCCACCTTGCGCGAGACCTATTATGGTTCCGAGCATGGCTATATCAGCCCGAACAGCGGCGGCGAGGAAATTCCTACTGTGGCGGCAGGCGTGATCCTCACCGACCTGGAAGGGCGCTACAACCTGACCGACCAGATCCAGATTTCGCTGGGCGCCAACAATCTGTTCAACATGCATCCGGATTATTATGGCGCGGCGCCGGCTTGTACCGCGCTTCCGCCCGGCACCATTATTGTTCCCGGCGCCAGTTGCCGTGGCGGCCCCAATCAGGCCAATGGCGAAGTGCAGCCCATCGGCAACGCCCAGGTCTATCAGACGCCGAACACCACTTCCTACGATCCGAATGGCGGCTATTACTACGCCCGCCTCACCTTCAACTTCTGATCGGATTACGTCACCAAACAGCGGCCCGGACCGAAAGATCCGGGCCGTTTTGTTATTCTCTGCTTGATAGTCATCCCCGGCGAGCGCCGCCTTCATCGACGGCGATGCGAGGGGTGAGCCGCGACCGGCAAGCGGGCGAAACGGTCCAGTGGACCGTTTCGAGCGGCGAACGCCGCGAGCTTGGGCGAGCGGCCGGCGGGGGACCCAGGTCGCGCAATATGGCAGACTATTTCGTTGACATGCTGGCAAGTCGCCGCAACGGCACCCTGTATGTCGGCGTGACCAATGATCTCGCGCGCCGCATAACAGAACACAAGGAGAAATTGGTACCCGGATTCACCAAAAATTATGGCGTTGACATCCTTGTCTGGTATGAGCCCTACAGCGACATCCAGGATGCCATTGCACGAGAGAAGCAGCTCAAGGGCTGGAATCGCGCGTGGAAAATCCGTCTCATCGAAAAGAACAACTCGGGATGGAATGATCTGATCACGAGCGCGCTTTGACGCCTGGGTCCCCTTCCCTCGCGGCTGTCGCCGCTCGCCGGGGATGACAAGCCGGAGTGACAGTAATACTAAACAGCAAAATGCCTTGGCACTTCGCCGCGCTGGGCGATTTCCCACATCTGCCGGTAGGCGGCTTCAATGTGACGCCGCAAGCGCTCGGTGTCGAACAGGGGCGCGGTGGCGCGGTTTTGCGCCAGCCGCGCGCGCAAATCCTTGAGCAGCCCGGGCTCACGCGCCAGCCTCAAGGCGAGAGCTTCGTAGGCGTTCGGATTTTCCGTGATCAATTCGGCAAGGCCGATCGCCGAAAGAAGGCTGGCCGCCACCCGCCCCGCAAAGGCGCGCCCCCGGCAGGTGAGAAGCGGCACCCCGGCCCAAAGCGCGTCGCTGGCGGTGGTGTGGGCGTTATAGGGCAGCGTATCGAGAACCAGGTCGGCCAGGGAAAGCCGCGCCAGATGCCGGTCCAGCTTCTCTCTTGCGGCAAAGATCAGCCGCTCACCGGCAACGCCATGGCGCGCGGCTTCCTGCCTGAGATGGCGCGCAAAGGCGTCATTGCCGGCCATCAACCAGAGCACGCTTCCATTCACCTGATGGAGGATGCGCATCCAGCGGGCGAAGGTCTCGGGCGTGAGCTTGTAGCCCTGGTTGAAATTGCAGAAGACGAAGCCCTTCGCCGGCAGGCCTTGGTCGGCGCGGGCGGGGCGTTCCTGGGCGATTGCCCGCTTGTCGTCATTGACCTGATAGCTGTCGGGCAGCCAGACCACCTGCTCGGTATAGAACCGGCGCTCCTCATCCGGGATCACGATCCGGTCGGCCAGGATATAATCCATATGGGACGCACCCAGCGTGCCGGGGAAACCCAGGTAATTGACTTGGAGGGGAGCCGGTCGCAGCGCGAACACACCCGTCCGCTCCTTGCCGAAATACCCGTTGAGATTGACCAGGATGTCGATCTCCCGGTCGCGGATGCATTCGGCGGCCACCTGGTCGCTCAAGCCGGAGATCGAAACGAAGCCGTCGAAGGCCGCCTCCATGCGGGCGCGCATCTGGCTTTGGTCGCTCCCGCCGGCATCGAAGGCGACGATCTCGAAATCCGTGCGGTCATGACGTTCATAAAGACCTGCCGCCAGATATTGGGTGGCGTGGCTGCGGAATTCGCCGGAAAGATAACCCACCCTGATCTTGCGCCGTGTGCGCGCAGGGTTTTTCCACAGCGGTGCGCCGGGCGGGTAGAGGGTGGCATGGATTTTGGCACAGGCCAGAAGGTCTTCCGGTGATTCCGAAATCGCCTGATAGATGAAAGGCTCGACCACCTTTCTGCCGGCGCGCACGCCCCGGTCGATCTCAGCCTTATCGAATTCGAAGCCCTGCCAATCGCCGCCATACATTTTGAGATGCAGCAGATTGCCTTGCGCATAATCATAATCCGGGGCGATCGCCACCACTTTTTCCAGATCGCGCAAGGCGGGCTCATAGCGGCCATATTCCGTCCATTGCAGGGTGCCGCGGTTGAACAGCGCGGCGGCATCGTCCGGTTTCAGGGCCAGGCCGCGGTCGAAGCTTGCCAATGCGTCGGCGGGCCGGCCAAGCCCGCGCAGCACCATGCCGCGATTGGTCCATGCCTCTGTCAGCGCCGGATCGAGCGCCAACGCCTGGTCGTAACTGGCCAATGCCTCGTCAAAGCGCTGCAAGGCTTTGAGGCCATTGCCCAGATGGTAGGGCGCCAGGGGATCGTCCGGGCAAAGCCGCACCACCGCCTGGTAATCCGCCAGCGCCTCGGAATGACGGCGAAGCTTGCTCAGCGCGTTGCCGCGATTGGTGAGAGCAGGCTCGTAATCGGGCATAAGGGCCAGCGCCCGCGAATAATCCGCCACCGCGTCGTCGTACCGGCCCAGAAGCTGAAGGCAGTTGCCCCGATTATAGAGTGCCTCCGCATAATCGGGCTTGATGCGGATCGCCCGGTTGAAATCCGTGAGCGCCTCCGCCGGACGTTCGAGGCCCATCAGGATGTTGCCTTTGGTGGCGATCGCCTCGGGCGAATTGGGCTGGATTGCCAGCGCCGCGGTGATCTCGCTCAGCGCTTCCCGAGCACGTCCTTCCTGCAAATGGAGCATCGCCAGGAGTTGGCGCGCGAGGAAATTCTGGGGCTCACGGACCAGGACCTCTCCATAGAGCCGCCTGGCCTCGGCCGGGTTTCCGCTTTGATGAAAGCCGACGGCCTGACGAAGGAGGGACGGAACATTCATGCCTATTTCGGCTTCCGATTCGGGGGAAAAAGCAAGCACATCAGGGTTCGATCGGAACGGGCCTTGGAGTTTCGCGTTTTCCACCGGCGTTCGCGTGGGCAAAAGCCGGCGCACAAGAGCGGGTTCCGAAATGGGAAATGCTGGGGACTGTGGCAGCGAAACTATCCTGATTGCCGGGGCAGGAATGGTCGGTCTGGGCGCCGCCCTGGCCCTGTCCAATGGCAAACGCAACATCACCCTGATCGAACGCGATCCGCCGCCGCCCGCGCTTCCGCCGCATGCGCTTTTCCACGAATGGGAGCGGCGGGGCGTCACCCAGCTCCGTCACAGCCACATTTTCCTGGGCCGGCTGATGGTGTTGCTGCGCGACCATTTCCCGTTCCTGATGGAAGAATTGCTGGCGGCAGGGGGGCGTCTGTTCACCTTCGAGGATGCGCTGGCGCCCGGCCTGAAAGCCCAATACCGCCCCGGCCCGGGCGACGAGGATCTGGCGCTGCTCTATTGCCGCCGCACCACGCTGGAATTCGTGCTCCGCCGCCATGTCGAGCGGCTTCCCGGCGTGAGCGTGATGTCGGGGACCCAGGTGCGGGGCATGGTCATGCGCGCCGAAGACGGCCGTCTTGCCGCCAAGGGTCTGGTCTGCGAGAGCGCCGGCCGGCGCAAGGAAGTGCCCGCCGATCTGGTGATCGACGCCAGCGGGCGGAGTTCGCAATTTCCGAATTGGCTTCGGGCGCAAGGCGTGACCATCGGCGAGGAGGAGAGTCCCTCGGGGATTCTCTATTTCACCCGGCATTACCGCATCCGCGCGGGTGCCGAGGAACCCGTATTCGGCCAAAATCCCATGGCCGGCGATCTGGGCTACATCAAATACGGAGTCTGCCCCGCTGATAATTGTCATTTCTCGATCACCCTGGCGGTGCCGGAAATCGAGAAGGAATTGCG
>DATNFZ010000154.1:0-4121 GCA_035606155.1 Rhizomicrobium sp.
CGTCACCTTGTTCACGCCCAGAAAACTGCCGTGGCTTTTTGAATAGAGCAGAACGGCCTCGGCGATTCTGTCCTGATCGCTTTCGCTCAAACTGGTGCCGATCGTATCGGCGCATCCGCCCAGCCCGACCAGGAGGGGCAGGACGAATGCGAAAAAGACCGGTCTGAGACGCATGTGGACCACCCATTGCGAAAAGCATAGCCTTCGTGGGGATCGGCTTCAAAATAGCCGGGCAGACCGGGGAGACATATGATGAAGCGGGTAAGCGCGCGAAATCCCAGCCTGGCGCTCAGGCTGGGTTTGAGCCTGGCGGGCCTGTTATGGGCAGCGTCCGCCCACGCGCAGGGCGTCGTGCCAGCGACCACGAACGACAAGCCCGGCATCCGCGCCGTGACCGCCTTCGTCACCCTCGACAGGGACAATTATGCGGCGCGCATGGACGACGCGGCGCAATTCCTGGCCAGGGCCAGGACCGCGCTGAATGAGGCGGGATTTCCCGGCGCGAACGGGCGTGTCACCACCGAGCCCTTCCCTGAGTACATCAAAGGCATGGATCGGGATCAGGCGCTGGCCCTGATCGGCGCCATCAAGACCATCGCGCACAATGATCATGTGGCCCTGAATGTGGGGCCCGCCATGATGAACGACGATGACGATAGCGCGGCCGCCGATCTTTTGCCGGCGATCGTGGGCGACGGCGGCGCCAATGCCAACATCATCGTCGCCGACGACAAGGGCCTTCACTGGCGCGCCATCGCCACCGCCGCCCACGCCATCCACGAGATCGCCGCGCACAGCCCCAACGGCAACGGCAATTTCGGCTTCGCCGCCATCGCCATGATGAAGCCCTATGGCCCCTATTATCCGGGCTCCTGGCACACCGGGCCGGGCAGGCACTTCGCCATCGCCATGGAAACGGCAAACGTCGTCAATCGCGTGTTCGAGAAATATCACGATCCGGTCGAGGCCCAGGCGCACCTCACCGAAGAATTGTCTGAGTACACCAGGGAGGCCGAAGCGGTGGCGATGAAGCTGGCCGCCGAAACCGGCTGGACCTATGAGGGGATCGACGCCACGCCGGCGCCGGGCCGCGCCTCCATCGCCACGGCCTTCGAATCCTTTCTGGGCGCGCCGATCGGCAGCCCCGGCTCGGAGACGGCGGCCGGCATCATCACCCGCGCCGTGCAGGCAACGCCCGTCAAGCGCACCGGCTATTCGGGGCTGATGATCCCGGTGATGGAAGACAAGGTGCTGGCCCAGCGCTGGGCCGAGGGGACCTTCTCGCTGGATTCCATCCTGGCCTGGTCGGCGGTGTGCGCGGGCGGGGTTGATACCGTGCCGCTCGCGGGTTCGACCAGCGATCAGGAGATCGCCCGCATCATCGGTGACGTCTCCTGGCTGGCCTTCCGGTGGAACAAGCCGTTGGGTTCGCGCCTGATGCCGTCGCCCGGCCGCGCGGCAGGCGAGATGACGGCCTTCACCGCCGGGGGGCTGGTGAATACTAGAATACATTAGTTGCCCCCTCCGGGCTTCGCATCGCAAGCGCTGCTACGCCCACCTCCCCCGCCAGCATGCTCACGCATGCGCGGGGAGGCAGGCCTCGGCCAAGACGCACTGCCCAAAGGTAGAATTAGTGTGTGCAAGCCAACGCCGCGAGCCTGGGCGAGCGGCCGGCAAGAAAGCCTCGGCCAAGACGCCCTGCCAGAAGAGCGGACTCGATGCCCCCTAACCTCGCCAAAAGGAGACGGTCAGGCCTCCCAGCACGATCAGGGCGCCGCCGGCCAGGATCGGCAGGGTCGGCAACGTGCGGAAGAACGCGAAATTGACCACCTGCCAGACGATGAAAAGCGTGGCGATGTAGAGGCCCACAACCTCGCGGAATTCGAGCGGGGCGAGATTGAGGAACGTCCCATAGCCGAAAACCAGGCCCGCGCCCAGCACGAACAGGCCGATCCTCATGAAGGTGAGGCCGGCATGGTCATGCAGCGCAACCCGGATGGTCGCATCGCCGCTTACTTCCAATATGGTCGCCACCACCAGGAAAGCGACGGCTTGCATTGTCGATTGCATCTGGCGAGGTCCCCCGTGCCTTTCGCGAGACCATATCGGCGAGAATGACGCCACGGAAGTCCGGCACGGCCGAATCGCGTCCGGCCCGATCTTGCGCGTTCGAGTGTCCGCCTGTTGCAAAAAGGAATTATTGCGCGGCGGTTTTGGCCCCGGGCCGGAAAAACATGCCGAGTTGAAGGCTTTTGGCGATGTTCTCGGCGCGGGCGATGAAAGCCTGCGCGACGGGCGCTTCGAACAATTCCTGGGCGGTGGCGCCAAAGAGGGTGAGCCAGCGTTCGAAATGCTCAGGCCTGACCATTTTGAGGCGCATATGGGCGATCATGGGATTGCCGTGATAGCGCCCGCTGGTGAGCATCACCGATGACCAGAAGTCGCACATCTTGGCCAGATGCGCATCCCAGTCGTCGCCGATCACGCGCTGGAAGATGGGACCCAGCGCCGCGTCGCCGCGCACCTTGGCATAGAAGGCGTGGACCAGGCGGTGGATCATTTCTTCGTTGATGCCCAGCGGGGGCTTGCCAATGGGGGGGTGGCCCCGCGCGATGTTGTCGCTCATGGCAAAGATTTATTGCGGCCAGGCGATAAAAGCAATATATGAAATATATGTTTATAGAATTGCTCGTGAGCGAGCTTGACTGTCATGGCCCACCGAGTGTGGGCCATCCAGTTGAAATCGCGCGAGATCATCCATGAGGCTCACTTTCTATTCCGACTACAGCCTGAGGCTGCTGATGTATGCGGCGCTGAAGCCCAAGACCCTGATCACCATCCAGGACGTGGCCGAGGCCTATGGCATCTCCAAGAACCATCTCACCAAGGTGGCGTTCGATCTCTCCCGCGCCGGCTTCATCGAGACAGTGCGGGGCAGGGGCGGCGGCCTCAGGCTGGCGAAGAAGCCGGACGAGATCGGGCTGGGCGATGTGCTGCGCCTGACCGAGGCGCGCTCGACCCTGGTCGAATGTTTCAACCCCATGACCAACACCTGCGTGATCGTGGGCCCGTGCCGGTTGAAGGGCGTGCTCGCCCGCGCTGAGAAAGCCTGGTTCGCGGTGCTGGACGAATACACGCTGGCGGATTTGACGGCGAAGAATACGGGCCTTGCCCGCATTCTTGCGCCTGCTGCCTGATGCCGCGCTGATGTATGCTTCCAATCGCTTTTGCGACGCGGCTGGCGCATTTCGGGCGAGGCCGGGCGCGGCGTGGTGCGGATGCTGCCCAACACCTTGTTCTGGACGACCATGGGTGTGTTGGTGGTCTGGCTGGTGAGCTAGAACTCAGGTGTCAAATCTGAACAAGCGCTGAATCAGAGTTCCATCTTCGAAGCCGAACCGCTCTCGCGTACAAAATATTCGCGCGTCTTGGCGAGGCGGAGGGGTACAACTTCAAGTAGGTTAACGAGTTGTTCAGCGCCAATCGCTACGTTGTAAAGGATTGGGCTGGCGGATCGCCGATCCGGGCCATGAAGGTTGTGCGGGCGTCATGCAGGGCAGCAACGCGTTCGACCTGGACGGGACGATCGATGCGCACGAGAAATACGTGGCCGGCGTCACCGGCGGCGTGCGCGCCGACCTGAAATTCGTGCGCGCGCCCGGCATCGACCTTTCCGGCCGCCGGCTCGACGACATCGAATTGTCGGGCGCCTATCTGGCGGAAGCCAATCTGGCGGACGCCAATCTCAGCCGCGCCTCGCTCAATTGCGCCAACATCATGCGCGCCAATCTCTCGGGCGCGAATCTGTGGCACGCCGATCTGCGCGGGGCCGCCATCCAGGGCGCGAATTTCGAGTTCGCCGACATGGACGGCGCCGATTTCCGCCAGGCCACCATCGCCATGATCGACCCGAACGGCAAATGGAGCGCGCCGGGGACCGAAAAGGGCCCACAATTCGTCAGCTTCGCCAATTGCTCGCTCAGGGGCGCGCGGTTGAACAACGCCAATCTGAAGAACGCCAAATTCGACGGCGCGATGTTGAACGAGGTCTCGTTCGCCGGCGCCACCCTGGACAATGCCACTTTCGAAGGCGCGGTCCTGGTGGGGGTGAATCTGAAGGA
>DATNFZ010000155.1:0-18773 GCA_035606155.1 Rhizomicrobium sp.
CGTTATCGGCGACGGTGCGATGAGCGCAGGCATGGCTTATGAGGCGATGAACAACGCCGGCGCCATGGACGCGCGCCTGATCGTCATCCTCAACGACAACGACATGTCGATCGCTCCGCCGGTGGGGGCGATGAGCGCCTATCTGGCGCGGCTGGTCTCCAGCCAGCCCTATACGGGCTTCCGCAATCTGGGCAAATGGCTGGCCAAGCGTTTCCTGCCGCGCGCGCTGTTCAACATGGCGCGCCGTACCGAGGAATATGCGCGCGGGCTGGCAATGGGCGGCACGCTGTTCGAGGAGCTGGGCTTCTTCTATGTGGGTCCGATCGACGGCCACAATCTCGATCACCTGATTCCGGTGCTCGAGAATGTGCGCGACCGGATGAAAGGTCCGGTCCTGGTGCATGTGGTGACCAAGAAGGGCCACGGCTATGCCCCCGCCGAAGCCAGCGCCGACAAATACCACGCAGTGTCGAAATTCACCGTCCTCACCGGCGAGCAGAAAAAGACCGTGGCCAAGGCGCCGAGCTACCAGAAAGTCTTCGCCGAAAGCCTGATCCAGGAAGCGAAGAAGGACGACCGCATCGTGGCGATCACCGCGGCAATGCCGTCAGGCACCAGCGTTGATCTGTTCGAAAAGGAATTTCCCGAACGCAGCTTCGATGTGGGCATCGCCGAGCAGCATGCCGTGACCTTTGCCGCCGGCCTGGCGGCGGAAGGCATGAAGCCCTTCTGCGCCATCTATTCCACCTTCCTGCAGCGCGCCTATGACCAGGTGGTGCATGACGTGGCGATCCAGTCGCTGCCGGTGCGCTTCGCCATGGACCGGGCGGGCCTGGTGGGCGCGGACGGCCCCACCCATGCCGGCAGCTTCGATCTCGCCTATCTGGGCGCCTTGCCCAATTTCGTGCTGATGGCGCCGGCGGACGAGGCGGAGCTCACCCATATGATAGCCACCGCTGTCGGGATCAACGACAGGCCCAGCGCCATCCGCTATCCGCGCGGCGAGGGCACGGGCGTTGCCCGTCCCGCTATGGGCGTGCCGCTTGCCATAGGCCGAGGCCGCGTGATCCAGGAAGGCTCCTCGATCGCCATTCTCTCGCTCGGCGCCAGGCTCAGCGATGTGATGCTAGCGGCCGAGAAATTATCTGCCTACGGACTTTCCCCCACCATCGCCGATGCCCGCTTCGCCAAACCGCTCGACACCGATTTGATCGCCAAGCTGGCGCGCGAACACGAAGTCCTCATCACTATCGAAGAAGGCGCCACCGGCGGGTTCGCAGCCCATGTGATGCAGTTCCTGGCCTGGGAAGGGCTTCTGGAAAAAGGTCTGAAGGTCCGGCCCATGACCTTGCCGGACGTCTTCCAGGACCAGGACACGCCGGAACGCATGTATGCGCAGGCCGGGCTGGACGCCGACGGCATCGTCCGGGTGGCGTTGTCTGCCTTGGGGCGGTCGAACGAAGTGCCGACTGCCGTGGGTAAGATCGCCTAGCAGGGCATGCGCGCAGACGTTTTTCTGGTCGAACGGGGTTACGCCAAAAGCCGCAGCGAAGCCCAGGCCGCCATCAGGGCTGGCTTGGTGACCGTGAGTGGCGCGCGTCTGTCCAAGCCGTCGCAAAGCATTTCCGCGAACGCCGCAATCGAATATCGCAAGCCCCATCCCTTCGTTTCCCGCGCAGGCGGCAAACTGGTTGCGGCCTTGAACCATTTTGCGCTCTCGCCCCGGGACCGCATCTGCCTCGACCTTGGCGCCTCAACGGGCGGCTTCACCGGCGTGCTTTTGGAGCGCGGCGCGGCGAGGGTCTATGCCCTGGATGTGGGCCATGGCCAGATGGACCAGGAATTGGCGCGCGATCCCCGCGTGCGCCTGCGCGAAGGTTTCAATGCCCGCGACCTCACCGCCGCCGCTCTCCCCGAACCTGTCACGGCGCTGACCGCCGATCTGAGCTTCATCAGTCTCACATTGGCATTGCCGCCCGCGCTTGCGCTGGCGGCGCAAGGCGCCTGGGCCGTCATCCTGGTCAAGCCGCAATTCGAGGTGGGCAAGGCCGCCATCGGCAAAGGCGGCATCGTGCGCGATGCCGGCGCGCGCAACCGGGCGCTGGAAGGCATCGACGATTTCATCGCCGGGACACAAGGCTGGCGCGTGCTGGGGACGATGGAAAGCCCCATGCGCGGCGGTGACGGCAATATCGAATATCTGCTGGCGGCATCGAAGGCATGAATCCTTGCCGCCATTTCGGCATCTGCGGCGGTTGCACGCTGCAGGATCTGCCCGCCGATGCCTATCCGCGCCACAAGCGGGAGCAGGTGGAAAAAGCGCTGGCGCGCGTGGGCCTGGACACCGCGGTGGGGGAGCCCATTCTGTCGCCTGAGAAAAGCCGGCGCCGCGTTGCGTTCAAGTTCGGCAAGGAAAAGGACCGAGTGGTGGCCGGATTCCACGGCGCGCGCAGCCATGTGATCGTGGACATGCAGGAATGCGTAGTACTTACGAGGCAACTGCGGGATTTCACCCAAACATTGCGCCAAGCTTTCAATGCGATCCTGACTGAAGGTGAAAAGGCCGAAGTCCATGTGAGCGAAACCGATAGCGGCCTCGATCTCGCCTTCCGTTGGTCCCGCAAACTCACACCGTCGTTGACTGCGGCGATGGCCAATGCTTTCGCCGGTGCGGACATCGCCCGCATTGTCTTCAATGGTGAAATCCTGCTGGAGCGGGTCAAACCCGAAATCAGCTTCGATGGCATAGCCGTGGTGCCGCCGCCGCACGCCTTTTTGCAAGCTACAAGAGAGGGCGAGGCCGCGTTGCAGGCCTGGGTCACCGAACTCGCCAAGGGCGCCAGGGCAGTCGTGGACTTGTTCGCGGGCCTGGGCACCTTCAGCCTGCCTCTGGCCCGCCGCGCCAAGGTTCATGCAGTGGAGCAGAATGGCGACGTGCTCGCGGCTCTGGCCGAGGCCGCGCGCAAGGCACCCGGCCTCAAACCCATCACGACGGAAAAGCGCGATCTGTTCAAGACGCCATTGACAGTGCTGGAACTCAATCGGTTCGATGCCGCGGTGCTGGACCCGCCGCGCGCCGGCGCGGAAGCACAAGTGAAATTGTTGGCGGCATCAAAAATCCCCCGCATCGCCTATGTGTCGTGCGACGTATCCACTTTCGCCCGCGATGTGGCAATCCTGGTGAAAGCCGGTTTTGCCATCGGTGATGTCACGCCTGTGGACCAGTTCCTATATTCCGATCACATTGAACTGGTCGCCGGATTTACCCGCTAACCGACCTGCGCTCTATGTCTTAAAGCTTGATCCGCCAGCACCAGCGCCATCATCGCTTCGCCCACCGGCACGGCGCGGATGCCCACACAGGGATCGTGACGGCCCTTGGTGACGATCTCCGTTTCCGCGCCCGAACGGTCGATGGTGCGCCGGGGCGAAAGGATGGACGAGGTGGGCTTGACCGCAAAGCGCGCCACGATGGGCTGGCCGGTGGAGATGCCGCCCAATATGCCGCCCGCATGGTTGGAAAGGAATACGGGTTTGCCGATCTTATTTCCATCTTTTGGGCCCATGCGCATTTCATCGGCATTCTCTTCGCCGCTCATAGCGGCGGTGGCGAAGCCGTCGCCGATCTCCACGCCTTTGACCGCATTGATGCTCATCAGGGCGCTGGCCAGTTCATTGTCCAGCTTGGCGTAGATGGGCGCGCCAAGCCCGGCGGGAATACCTTCGGCCACCACTTCGATCAAGGCGCCCACCGACGAGCCGCGCTTGCGCACGCCCTCAAGATAGTCGGTCCAAGGGCCCACCGCGCCGGCATCGGGAGAGAAAAAGGGATTGTTGGCGGTCTCGTCCCAGTCCCAGTTGTCGCGGTTGATCTCTTGCGTCCCCATCGCCACCAGGGCGCCGCGGATGGTCACTTTGCCGTAAAGCTTGTCCAGCACCTTCCTGGCGATGGCGCCCGCCGCAACCCGCATGGCGGTCTCGCGCGCCGATTGCCGCCCGCCGCCGCGATAATCGCGGAAGCCATATTTGGCGTCGTACGTGTAATCGGCATGGCCCGGGCGATATTTGTCGCGGATGTCGGAATAATCCTTGGAACGCTGATCCATGTTCTCGATCAACAATCCAATGGACGTGCCGGTGGTGAGTTGCTCCGCCATCCGCTCGTCCTGGAAGACGCCGGAGAGGATCTTCACTTTGTCCGCCTCCTGGCGTTGGCTGACGAATTTCGACTGGCCGGGACGCCTGCGCTCCAGATCGCGCTGGATGTCGGCCTCATTCAGCGCGATGCCGGGAGGACAGCCATCCACCACGCAGCCGATCGCTGGCCCATGACTTTCGCCAAAGGTGGTGACGCGGAAAAGGTGGCCGAAGCTGTTGTGCGACATGATGGGGTCTTAGCCTATCGGCTTTGGATTCGACAAGGCATCGCCCGCGCCGGGAAGCTGGACCACATCGCTGCCCCGGACGCGAAAAACCACCCCCTGCGGCTCGTCCAGGGCGGACATTTCGCCGGCGCTGAGGCCGAGGAATAGCCCCCGCAATATGCGGGTGAAGGCGCCATGGCTGACCGCGAAGGTGTCGCGGTCAAGGCTGTCGATCCAGTCCTCGGCCCGCGCGGCCACCTCGGCGTAATTCTCGCCCCCCGGCACATGCACATGCCATTTGTCGCCGGCGCGGGCATCGAACAGGGCGGGATCGCGGGCGCGGGCCTGGGCATCGGTCAACTGGTCCCATTCGCCCAGATCGATCTCCTCGATGCGGGCATCGGTGGTATAGCCCTCCCGCGGCAGGCCTAAGGTCGCGCGCGCGATCTCCATGGTGATGCGGGCGCGCTCGAGCGGACTTGAGACAAAGGCGAGTTCGCGCGCCTTGCCCAATTCATGTTCCAGCGCCAGGCCGATCTCCCTGGCCTGTTCGCGGCCGTGCGGGGTAAGGGGCGTGTTCTTGCGTCCCGAAAAACGTTTTTCGCGATTGGCCTCGGTCTCGCCATGGCGGGCGAAATAAAGCGTGATGCCGTCTCTAAGCCGAAGGCTCATGTTTGGGAACAACCGCGATATCGGGCGCGTCTTCCGCCTTCATGCCCACCACATGATAGCCGGCATCGACATGCAGGCACTCGCCGGTCACCGCACTGCCGAGATCGGAGAGCAGAAACAGGGCCGAATTGCCGACCTCATTGCGGGTCACGGTGCGACGCAGCGGGGAATTCAATTCATTCCATCTCAGGATGTAGCGGGAATCCGCGATCCCGGCGAAAGCCAGGGTTTTGATCGGTCCCGCCGATATTGCGTTGACGCGGATGTTCTTTTTTCCAAGATCCTCGGCCATGTAGCGAACGCTTGCCTCGAGCGCGGCCTTGGCCACGCCCATCACATTATAGTGCGGCGTGACCTTCTCGCTGCCGTAATAGGTGAGGGTGACGAGGCTGCCGCCACGGCTCATCATTTTTTCTGCGCGTTGCGCCACCGCCGTGAACGAATAGCAGGAGATGTCCATGGTCATGCGGAAATTCTCGGGCGTGGTATCGACATAACGGCCCTTGAGTTGTTCCTTGTCGGAAAAGCCGATGGCGTGGACGACGAAATCGAGACTGTCCCAGACCTTGGCAAGCTCCGCGAAAGCCGCGTCGATGGACGCCTGATCCGATACGTCACAATCGATCATCGCCGCCGGCTTCAGCGGTTCGATCAGCGGCAGGACGCGTTTCTTGAACAGGTCTCCTTGGTAGGAAAAGGCCAGTTGGGCTCCCGCGCCGTGCAGCGCCTGGGCGATGCCCCAGGCAATCGAATGCTGGTTGGCGATCCCCATGACAAGGCCCTTTTTGCCCTTCATCAGGCCGTCGAATGTCATGGAGACTCCCCGGTGCGCACAGATTCGATTCTAACCATTTGGGCCGGATTCGCCAGCTTTAGAAATGTTGTCACAGCCGAGGTCCGCCTCCCCTGCGCGCGCGGAGCGCGCTGGCAGGGGAGGTGCCCGTAGCTGGTACTTGGGCCAGCGAAGGGCGGAGGGGTTATCGCATGCGCGCGCGGGGATCGAAGTTTGACTGCCAGCCCTCGACGAAATTCTTGAGTTGGGCATCGGGCCGGTCGGGAAGCGCCACCACCAGGCGCACATAAAGATCGCCCAGCGCCTCGCCGCCACGGGCCGGAACTCCCTTGCCCTTCAGCCTCAGCACCGCGCCCGAATTGGAATTGGCTGGGACGGAAAGATTGACCGTGCCGCTGAGCGTGGGCACCGGAACTTTGGCGCCCAGCACCGCTTCCTTCAGCGTCACCGGCAAATCCATGCGCAGATCGTTGCCATCGCGCGTGAGATAAGGATGGGGCGCGACCGTCACCTGGATCAGCACGTCGCCGTTGGGTCCGCCATTCCTGCCGGCGCCGCCGCGGCCTTTCACGCGAATCTGCTGGCCGTCCTTGAGGCCATGCGGGATTTTGACGTCGATCTGCTCGCCATTAGTAAGCACGATCCGGCGCGTGCCGCCCATCACGCTTTCGGCGAAGCTGGCGGTGATGGCGACCGCGAAATCCTCGCCGCGGGCGGGACGGTTGGCGCGCCCGCGTCCCCGGCCGCCAAGAAATTCCGCGAAAATGTCTTCCGCGGAAAAACCTTGCTCGCCACCGCCTTGCTGATCGTTCCAACTGAAATGGAATTCCCGGTCGGCATTCCCCGCATGCGCCGGACCCGCCCCGCCAAAGCCGAACGGGTTGCCGCGAAAGCCGCCGGCGCGGGGATCGAAGCCCCGCGGATTGCCGCCGGCGTCGATCTCGCCCATGTCGAATTTCGCGCGCTTGTCCTTGTCTCCCAAAATGTCGTAGGCGGCCGAGATTTCCTGGAAGCGTTTTTTGGCCGCCTCATCGCCCGCATGGGTATCGGGATGATGTTTCTTGGCGAGGCTGCGGAACGCCTTTTTGATCTCCGCCTCGCTGGCGGACTTTGAGACGCCCAGGACTTGATAAGGATCGCGCATCAATTCCGGCTCGGGATTCGCACCCCAATATAAGGTGCTTCACGGCTTGTTCTAGGGCGAAGGCGGAAGGGCCCCCAACTGGTCAAGCCGGGCCTGGGCTTCCTTCATGCCATGGCTGGCGGCGGCCGCATAAAGACGGCGCGCCACGGTCATGTCCTTGGGCACCAATTGGCCCACCTCGTAAAACTGCGCCAACTCATATTCAGCGACGGGATGGTTGGCGGCCGCCGCCGACACCAGGAGCGGCAACGCCCGCGCCGGATCGGGGGCGCCCGCTTCGCCCTTGATCAGCATGTCGGCCAGGTCGGCCTGGGCGGTGGGAAGTCCGGCATCCGCGGCGCGCTGATACATGTCTTCCGCCCCCTTGGGATCTTTGGCGGTCCCCAAGCCCTGGCGGCGCATCATCGCCACATTGCGCATGGCGGCGACGTCTTCGTCATCGATGGACGACCAGATCTTATAGGCCGTGGCGTAATCTCGGGCGTCATAAGCCGCGACGCCGGAATCGAACGTGGTTTTGATGCTGGCGCTGGTCTCGGTGGCGCAGCCCGCCGCCGCAAGGCCTAACAGGACCGCAATCATTGGAGTGAATTTGCGCATGGCGTCCTTTCGGCCCCAAAGGCTAGCTTGCCCGGGCGCGGGATGCTACGCCAGAGGATCATGAGCGAAATCGGCGGACCTTTGGACGATGGCGGCATCGCGCCCGAACGCGATCCCATCGACCAGTTTGAGGCATGGTTGAAGGAAGCCGAAGGCCTTGAGCCCAATGATCCCAGCGCCATGGCGCTCGCCACCGTGGACGCACAGGGGCGGCCCAATGTGCGCATGGTGTTGCTCAAGGGCGTCAACCAGGAGGGGTTTGTCTTTTATACCAACAAGGAAAGCGCCAAGGGCAATGAGCTCGCTGCTTATGCCCATGCCGCGCTCAATTTCCATTGGAAGAGCTTGCGCCGGGCGGTGCGGGTGAGAGGCACGGTGAGCGAAGTCAGCGCCGCGGAAGCCGACGCCTATTTCGCCACGCGCGCCAAGGACAGCCAGATCGGGGCCTGGGCCTCGGCGCAATCGCGCCCCATGGAAGGGCGCTGGGCGTTCGAGAGAGAGATCGCCAAATACGCCGCCAAATATGCGCTGGGCAAAGTGCCCCGGCCCGGTTACTGGACCGGCTTCCGGCTGATGCCGTCCGAAATCGAATTCTGGCGCGACCGGCCGTTCCGCCTGCATGACCGGCTGGTCTATCGCCGCCAAGGGGGCGGCCCATGGCATACTGAGCGCCTTTTTCCATGAATGAGTCGATACCGTGAGCGATTTGGCCGAACAGGGCAAGTTCATGCGGCGGGCCGCGAAAGCCTCGGTGAGCGTTTCGCTGATCCTGGTGGCGATCAAGACCTTTGCCTATTTCGCCTCGCATTCCGTGGCGATGCTGGCGAGCCTGGCTGACTCGGCGCTCGATCTTTTCACCGCCGGGCTCAATCTGTTCGCCATCCATGAAGCGCTCGCCCCCGCCGACAAGGAGCATCGCTTCGGTCACGGCAAGGCGGAACCTCTGGCGGGCCTGGCCCAGGGCGCTTTCATCACCGCATCCGCAATGTTCCTGGTGATCCAGGCGGTGCAGCGGCTCCTCAATCCTCAGCCCGTCGATCATGGACTGGAAGCGCTCCTGGTGATGCTGGTTTCCATCGTGATGGCGATCGGGCTCATTCTTTATGAGCGCAGTGTGATCAAGCGCACCGGTTCGCTGGCGGTATCGGCGGACCAGACACACTATCTGGGCGACCTCGCCACCAATATCGGCGTGGTGATCGCCATTCTTCTGGTGACGGTGTTGGGCTGGCAATCCGCCGATCCCATCATCGCCCTGCTCGTGGCCGCGGTGCTGGTGGGGAGCGCCTGGCTGGTGTTCCGCAAAAGCCTGGACCAGCTGATGGACCATGAACTGCCGGATTCCGACCGCGAGAAGATCATCGCCATCGTGCGCGCCCATCCCCAGGTGAGAAGCTTGCATGATCTTCGGACCCGCGCGGCCGGCCTCTACACCTTCATCCAGGTCCACATCGAACTCGATCCGGATATGCCACTGGCCGAAGCGCATAGCGTCAGCGACGAGGTGGAACAGGCGCTGTGTGCCGCCTTCGACAAGGCGGAAGTGATCATTCACCAGGACCCGGCGGGGCTGGAAGCGGTACCAGAGCGGTCCGCCACAGCCGGAAATTCCTGAGGTCCAATCCGGTTATCCGCGCTGCCTGACTTTGGACGATGGCGTGGAAGAGCCGCGCGCAAAGGAACCAGAGCGGGCTCACCAGCAGCGACATGGCGATCATAGCGATGGCGAGCTTGTGACCGGCCTCGGTGAGCACGCCCACAGTAACGCCGGCGCCGGCGATGACGAAGGAGAATTCCCCTACCGGTGAAAGAAACAGCGATGCCTCCACCGCGGTGCCAAAACTTTCTCCCGCCAGCATCAGAAGCAGCCAGTTGAGGAAGGTCTTGCCGCCCGTCACCACCACCAGCGCGGCGAGGATCACCCAGGCCTGGGCGACCAGATAGTGGAGATCGAGCAAAAGTCCCACCGACAGGAAGAAAACGAACAGAAGAATGCTCTGCACCGGTTGCGCCATGACGAGGGCGCCGCGACGAAGCGTGGAATGGCCCACCGCTAGGCCGCCAAGAAAGGCGCCCAAGGCCGGCGACAGGCCCAGGATGCCGGAGGCGGCGGCGGCGGCGAAACAAATGCCCAGCACGCCCAATGTGCCGACGTCGAAATCCCGGAGCAGATATTCCGAGCCGGGAAAACGGAAACTCTTGATCCTGCCCAGGATGGCGATGAAGCCGCCCAACAGCACCAGCGCCAGCGCCAGCTTGAGGGCAATTTCGATGATCGTCCAGCGCGTGGGCGGTGCGCCCAGCCCGTTGGTGATCAGAAGCAGGGGTACCACCGCCAGATCCTGCGCCACCAAGACGGCCAGCGCCAGGCGGCCGGCGGCGGTATCCTTTTCGTTCGAATCCTCCATCATCTTCATCGCCACCGCGGTGGATGAGATCGACAACATCGCGCCGATCACCGCACCGCCCAACACTTCGCCATGCACGAAGCGCGTGAACAGGATCACTGAGGTAACGGTGATCAGAATGGTAAGCGCGGTCAGAGTGAGCGCCAGCGGCAGGGACTTGCGGAAGGATTGCAGCCGCATCTCCATCCCCAAGATGAACAGCAGCATCAGCACGCCCAGATCGGCCAGGGTTTCGATCGACGCCGACGTCTGGATCAAGGCCAATCCCGAAGGTCCCAGCGCCACGCCCACCAGGATAAACCCGGCGGCTGCCGGCATGCGTACCCGGCTCATGGCGAAGCCAAGTGCCACGGCGGTGGCCAGGACCAAGGCGATGGCGGTGATGTTTTCCAGATGCATTTCGGTTGGGGACAAGAAATCGGGCCGATGATAGGCTCAAGACATGACCGATCCCAAACACCAAGTTGAAGGCAGACATTTGGAAGAGGGGCGCACGCTGATCCTCACCGGCGCGTCGCGTGGCATCGGTCATGCCACGGTGAAACGCTTTTCCAGCGCCGGGTGGCGGGTGATCACCTGCTCGCGTCACGCCTTTCCGGAAAACTGCCCCTGGGCGGCGGGGCCGGAGGACCACATCCAGGTGGACCTCTCCGATCCCAAGGATACGGCGCGGGCCGCGAACGAGATGAAGGCGCGGCTGAAGGACGGCAAGCTGCATGCCCTGGTCAACAATGCCGCCATCTCGCCGAAGGGAGAATCCGGCAAAAGACTCTCCGTGCTCGAGACCGATATGGAAACCTGGCGCCATATTTTCGAAGTCAACCTATTTTCCACCATCTGGCTGGCGCAAGGCCTGAAAGAGGCGCTGGCACGCGCCCATGGCGCCATCGTCAATGTCACTTCTATTGCCGGCTCGCGGGTGCATCCCTTCGCGGGCGCGGCCTATGCCACCTCGAAAGCGGCGCTGGCCGCGCTCACCCGCGAGATGGCGGCGGATTTCGGGCCGTTGAATGTGCGGGTCAACGCCATCGCCCCGGGCGAGATCAACACCGCGATCCTGTCGCCGGGTACCGAAAAGCTGGTCGAGGCGATTCCGCTGCGGCGTCTGGGCGAACCGGCGGAAGTGGCCAAGGCGATTTATTATCTGTGTACGGAGCAGTCATCCTATGTGACGGGCGCCGAACTTCACATCAATGGCGGCCAGCACGTCTGATGGGCACGTCCGACTACCAGCGCAGCGCCCAGCGGCTGATGCCCGCCCCAATCAGCGCCGCCGCCGCCATGCCGCTGGTGTACCAGACGAGGATGAAGGGCGCGGTATATTCCACGCAGTGGAAGGCATAGACGCTGGCGCCGATCCCCCCCGCCAAAAGGCCCGCGCCCGCGCCGGCAAGACTTAGCCGCGTGGGGGCCAATTTCCGCAAGGCCCAGAATATGGTCACGAACGCAGGCACGGAAATCGTCAGGATGTCGATGGCGCAGACTTTCCAGGAATCGCCCATCACCAGCTGATGCCGGTCGATGCCGGGCTCCATCAGTTGCATGATGGCGATGGCGAAAAGCAGGATCAGGGGCACCGCGAGCAACAGCGCGGGCTTCCTGGCGCTGGCATCCGAACGTCCCAGCCGCTCCACCATCCACAAGCCCAGGCCCGCGAAACTCAGCGTATAGGCAAGTTTCATCCAGAAGGCGCCGCCTGCCATCGCCCGGGCCAGATCGGGTCTCGGCCCCATCGCGACCAGCATCAGGACGGAAGACAGCAGGACGCCTGCGCCCAATCCCGTCGCCAGCATCCGGCCCACATAATGCGGCGGCGCAGGCGCGAGGTCGGCGCCGAGATGGGCGATCAGCTCATCCGTTTTCACGACGGCCTCCCATCTCCTGGCCCAATTCCTGCCCCAGCGCTTTCACCGCGCGATGCACGGTGACCTTGACCAGGGTTTCCGAAAGACCGGCGGCTTTCGCCTCCTCGGCGATGGAACGGCCGTCAAGCTTGATCGCGCGCACCAGCTCGCGTTTCCTGGGCGGCAGCTTGGCAAGGAGCTTCTCCACGTCGCGCTTGGCGGCAGCCGCTTCGGCCGCGTCATGGGCGAAGAGGTCGGGGGCCTCGTCCAGGGTCACCGTCTTGCGACGTTTGTCGCGGCGCCATTGATCGATCAGCTTGTAGCGCGCAATGCCATGGACCCAGGCCGTGAAGGGCAGGGCCGGGTCATACGTCGCGCGCTTTGTGTGTATGGCGATCAATGTCTCTTGAACCAAATCCTCGGCGTCGGTCCCCACTCGCCTGGCGAAATATGCGCGCAAATGTCCGCTCAATTGAGCCAGCAGGCGGGAATAGGCGGCACGGTCGCCGCCCAAGGCCGCCAGCATCCAGTCGCGATATTGGGCCTCGGCAGCGATCAATGGAGCCACTTCCCTTAAATTCGAAACGGGGCCGAAATGGTTACACCAGATCGTTCATTCGGGGGCCCGCCAGCTTGGATATTAGCCTGCCTGACGCGAAGTGGAAACAAACCTTCCGCACCCGGAAGGTCTTGTCCGGCCTGGCTTATTTTCCCTGATAGCTGTCCAGAATGCCGGCGATGGTCTCGCGGCCTTCGGCGCTGTGAAGCCAAGCTTCGGCTTCGTTCAGGCTCCCGAATTGCAGCGGCACCTTGTGCGGCTTGTTGCGGTCCGGCACCGGCACCAGCACCTCGAAGGTGCCCGCAAAACGCGTGTCCCTGGTTTCGGCGGCATAAGGCGGCGGCAGCTTGGGCTTTTTGTTTTTCATAGCTGAGTTCCAGGCTCGCCGTTTTGGTCCGCGGGCTTCTATCAGCTTCTTTTGGTTTTTGCCAAACCCGGTTTGTCGCGCGCTTTTTCTTTTTTCCAGGGCGCGTCATGGGCGTCCCGTTTCTTGCGGCCGATGCCCAATGGCTCGCGCCAGAGCCGGGCGGGAATTTCCTCGACCTGCGCTTCCCCCAATTGTCCCAACTGGAAGGGGCCATAGGCGACGCGAATCAACCGCGCCACTTTCAGGCCCAGGCTTTCCATCACGCGTTTGACCTCGCGGTTCTTGCCTTCCTTCAGCGACACCGTGGCCCAGGAATAGACGCCTTTGCTGCGCTCCAGATCGGCGACGATGGGGCCATAGGCGACGCCCGCGATGGTGACGCCGGTGGCCAGTTTGTCGAGATCGGTCTGGTTGACTTTGCCGAACAGCCGCACGCGGTATTTGCGCACCCAGCCGGCGGCGGGAAGCTCCAGCCGGCGCGCAATCTCACCGTCATTGGTGAGAAGCAGAAGGCCCTCGGAATTGAAATCCAACCGTCCCACCGACACCACCCGGCCAAGCGAGGCCGGCAGGTTGGCGAACACCGTAGGCCGTCCCTTTTCGTCCTTGTGGGTGGTCACCAGGCCCGACGGCTTGTGATAGCGCCAAAGCCGCGCCGGCGGAGGCGCATCCAGCGGCTTGCCGTCCACCTGGATCACATTATTTTCCGTGACGTTGCGGGCGGGGCTGGTCACGGTTTCGCCATCGAGCTGGACCCGGCCCTCGGCGATCAACCGCTCGGCGTCGCGGCGCGAGCAGAGCCCGGCGCGCGCGATCACTTTTGCTATGCGCTCGCCTTCCGGCTTATCTTCAGACAAGACAGTCTCCGCATTCGACCTATGACCGACGAAGAAGCCATAGCATTGGCGCTTGCCGAAGCGGAAGCGTGCGTTTCGCGCGGCGAAGTGCCGGTGGGCGCGGTGCTGTTGTCCGCGGATGGCGCGCTTTTGGCCCGGGACGGCAATCGCATCCTGGAGCGGACGGACCCCACTGCCCATGCCGAGATGCTGGTGATGAGGGCGGCCGCGGAAAAGCTGGCCAATGAGCGGCTCACCGGCGCCAGCCTGTTCGTGTCGCTGGAACCTTGCGCCATGTGCGCAGGCGCGATGTCGCTGGCCCGGGTGGCGCGGCTGGTGTTCGCGGCCGAGGACCCCAAGGGCGGCGCCATTCTCCATGGTCCGCGCTTTTTCGAGCAACCCACCTGCCATCACCGGCCGTCGGTGGCGCGTGCAGGAGATGCCGCCGCGGCGGGAAATGTCCTCAAGGAATTTTTTCGCGCGCGGCGTTCAACTTAGAACCAGCCGGGGGCGTAGCCCGGAAAGCCCAGCAGCAACACTTCGCGCGCCGCGATCAGGCCGATGCCCGCGCCGATCAAGACGTCGCTGAGGAAATGGGCGGTCAGAAGCGCGCGGGTGATCGCCAGCACGGCGGCGATGGCGAACCAGAGCGGCCAAAGCGGCGTCCAGATGCAGGTGAAGATCACGGCGACGCAGCAGATGGTGAGCGCATGGCCGGACGGAAAGGAATTATAGTCGAGGTTGAAGGACAGCGGCATGAAGCCATAAAGCCCCATCTCCATGTCGTCGCGGGGGCGCCTTCGTCCCAGCACCAGCTTGATGGCATGTAGAACCGCGCTGCCCAGGGTGAGGCTGGCGATGAAGGCCAGGCTGTAGGTGATAAGCAGCCCGATCTCCGGACCGTTGGCCCCGAAATGGCGCGCCACCGCCGCGCCGACCAACCCCAAAATGGCGACGACCAGCCAGTGTCCGGCTTTGGCGTAATGAGTGATGCCGTCCAGGTAGCGGTGCATCCGGGCATTGACATGGTCATAGATGAAATGCGCGGCGGCGCGGTCGATCAGAAGCGCCAAAAGGCCCAAAACGATCAGGGCGATCCCGGTGACAGCCAGCATGGGCATGGGTTGCTATGACGGGAGGGCCAAGTCAAGCGCGCTCAGCGCCTGAGCGCGCGCCAGCCGATATCGCTGCGGAAAAAGCTCCCCTTCCAGTGAATCCGGGAAACCGCCTGATAGGCGCGTTCCTTGGCGTCCGCCACGTCCTTGCCCGTGGCGGTGACGTCCAGCACTCGGCCGCCCACCGCCACGACCTTGCCATCGCGCCGTTCCGTGCCGGCATGAAAAACCGTGACGCCGGGAAGCGAGGCAGCTTCGTCCAGGCCGGAAATCTCATGGCCTTTTTCATAAGCGCCCGGATAGCCTTTGGACGCCATCACCACGGTCAGCGCCGCTTCATCGCGCCAGCGCAGATCGAAGCCCGACAGCACGCCGTCGCGCGCGGCCATCAGCGCGGTCAGAAGATCGCTCTTGAGGCGTGGCATCAGGACCTGTGCCTCGGGATCGCCGAAGCGGCAATTATATTCAACCAGCTTGGGGCCCCCTTTGGTGATCATCAGCCCCAGATAGATCACGCCCATGTAAGAAAGACCGCGTTGGGAAAATGCCGCCACGGTGGGGCGGATGAAAACCTCCATTGCCTGGCGCTCCAGCGCGTGCGTCAGAACCGGCGCCGGCGAATAAGCGCCCATCCCGCCGGTATTGGGACCCACATCGCCGTCGCCGACGCGCTTGTGATCCTGAGCGCCGGCCAAAGGGATCACCGTCCTTCCGTCGCTCAAGGCGAAGAAGCTGGCCTCTTCGCCTTGCATGAATTCTTCCACCACGATCTCAAAACCGCTCTCGCCGAAGCCGCCCTCGAACATGAAGTCGATGGCGCGGTCGCTCTCGGCTTGCGAGCCCGCGACGATCACGCCTTTGCCGGCCGCCAGGCCGTCCGCCTTGACCACCACGGGAAACCCCAGGCCGGCGGCGAAGCGTTTGGCGTCTTCCGCTGCGCGGAACCGTCGGTAGCGGGCGGTGGGAATGCCGATCTCGGCGCAAAGGTCTTTGACAAAGCCCTTGGAACCTTCCAGCACCGCCGCTGCCTTGGATGGGCCCAGCGCGCGGATGCCGGCTCTTTCGAACTGGTCCCAAAGCCCCGCCACCAACTGGGAATCGGCGGCGATCACGGCGAAATCGATGCGCCTGGCGCGGGCGAATTCCACCAAGGCAGCAAAATCCGTGGCGGGAATCGGCACGCATTCGGCGACCTCGGCGATTCCCGCGTTCCCGGGCGCGCAATAGAGCTTGCCCAGCAGGGGGCTGGCCGACAGCGCCCAGGCCAACGCATGTTCTCGGCCACCCGACCCCACCAGAAGAATGTTCACTGAAAGCCTCATCCAACAGCGGGCCCAAAATCCGGCCCAAAAGCCGCCAAAGTCTGTATCATCACCCATCCATGAGCGAAACCTTCGAGCCCGCGCCGTCCACCTTTGCCAATCTGCCGGAATATTCCGTCAGCGAATTGTCCCAAGCCCTCAAGCAGGCGGTGGAGGAACGGTTTCCCCTGGTGCGGGTGAGGGGCGAGATTTCCGGGCTCAAGGCCGCCACCTCGGGCCACACCTATTTTGACCTCAAGGACGACAAGGCGCTGTTGAATGCCATCGTCTGGAGGACCGCCGCCCGCTATCTCAAAGTGAAGCCCGAGCCCGGTCTGGACGTGATCTGCACCGGCCGGATCACCACTTATCCCGGACAGTCCCGCTATCAGTTGATCGTTGAGCAGATGGAGCTGGCGGGGCTGGGCGCCCTGATGGCGATGCTGGAGGAGCGCAAGAAGCGGCTCGCAGGGGAAGGTTTGTTCGATGCCGCCCGCAAGAAGAAACTGCCCTTCCTGCCCAACGTGATCGGCGTGATCACCTCGCCCACCGGGGCGGTGATCCGCGACATCATGCACCGGCTGAATGCGCGGTTTCCCCGCCGGGTGCTGATCTGGCCGGTGGCGGTGCAAGGCGAACGCGCCGCCGCGGAAATTGCGCAGGCCATCGCCGGCTTCAACAAGCTGGCGGAAAATTTTCCCCGCCCCGATCTTCTGATCGTCGCGCGGGGCGGCGGCTCGATCGAGGATTTGATGGCCTTCAACGAAGAGGCGGTAGTGCGCGCCGCCGCCGCCAGCATCATTCCCCTGATCTCGGCGGTGGGACACGAGACCGACACCACCCTGATCGATTTCGCCAGCGACATGCGTGCGCCCACCCCCACCGCCGCCGCCGAACTGGCGGTGCCGGTAATGGCCGATCTCAAGGCCCAGTTGGCCGATCTCGACCGCCGCGCGCGCAATTGCTTCGACAAGGGATTGTCGGACCGCAGGCGCCATCTCAGCCAGTTGGTGCGGGTGCTGCCCCGGCCGGAGCAATTGTTCGCATCACCCCGCCAGCGTTTGGATCAGGCCGGCGAACGCCTGGGCCTGGCGCTGGGCCGCAATCTGCAAATCCATCGCACGCAATTGGCCAAAAGCGTCGCCCTGCTCAGGCCTCATCCGATCCGCACACGCATCCGGCATGCCCGAGAGAAGCTGGAGAATCTGGGAAGGCGGGCGCGGCGTTGCGAGGATGGTCACATCACCCGGGATCGCAGCCGGCTCACGTCGCTCACGCGGGTGCTGGAAAGCATTTCCTACAGGGCGGTGTTGGAGCGAGGTTTTGCCCTGGTCAAGGGCGCAGACGGCACGCTTCGCCGCCGCGCGGCCCAGATCAAGCTGGGCGAGCATTTGCATATCACCTTTGCGGACGGCGAAAGCGGCGCATTGGCGGCAGGTGTTCCCAAGGCGCGCGTCAAAAAGCCCGGCAGCGATCAAGGCAGTTTATTTTAAGCTGCGCAGTTGGAAGGACTGCATCATGAACCGCATGGACCGTGAAAAAGGCGAAGCCAAACTGCGCTTCCTGGACGGCGATTTCGAAATCCTGCAGCCGGGTGCTTACGTGGTCTGCGCCGTCACCGGCGCGCATATCCCGCTGGACGCGCTCCGCTATTGGAGCGTGGATTTGCAGGAGGCCTATGCCAGCCCCGCCATCGCCACCAAGCGCATGCAGGAAAAGGGGTTGGTGCCTTGATCGCCAGGCGCCGGTTCCTGGCAACCATCCTGGCATTCGCGGCCAGCCCCGCATGGGGCAAGGGCGCGCGGCTGGTGATCAAGGGCGCGATGGAGCAGGGCAGCCTGGCGCTGGGTTATGCCGAACCTGGCGCCAGCGCGACCGTAAATGGCGAGAAAGTGCGCATCTCGCCGGATGGCGTGTTCGCCTTCGGTTTCGCCTATGACCAGGCCAAGCCCAGTATCGTCGCCGTTACCTGGAAGGATGGCAGCACTGAAACCCAGTCCTACACGCCAACGGCGCGGCAATATGAGATTCAGCGCGTCAATGGCCTGCCGCAGGAAACCGTGACACCGCCGCCGGCCGTGCTGGCGCGGATCAGACACGAAGCGGAGAACATCTATCTCGCTCGCCAGCGCGACACCGCCGGGGACGATGACTTCCTCTCGGGCTTCGACTGGCCGGCGCCTGGCATCGAGAGCGGCGTGTTCGGCAGCCAGCGCATTGACAATGGCGTTGCCATGGCGCCGCATTTCGGCGTGGACATGGCCGCGCCCACCGGCACGCCCATTCATGCGCCCGCCAACGGCATCGTCACCATCTCTGATGACTATTATCTGGACGGCGGTTTCACCCTGATCGATCACGGTCAGGGCGTGTCCACCTGCTATCTCCACCAATCCAAAAGGCTGGTGAAGGTGGGCGATCGGGTAAAGCGCGGGCAATTGATCGGCCGGATCGGCCAGACCGGGCGTGCCACCGGGCCGCATCTTCATTGGGCGATGAACTGGTTTGAAGTGAAGCTTGACCCGTCGCGCTCGACGCGGACTCCGAAACCAGCTCCGCTTTAGCCTGACGACGCAGCCGAGGTCCGGCTCCCCCGCGTGGGCGTAGCCCACTGGCGGGGGAGGTGCCCTAGAGCGTGATCCATTCATATTGAAGCATATCCTGCGTTCAGTAGGTAGTTGGCGCACTCAGTCGGTGAGAACTGGGAAAGCAAACTGCCGATGCGTCGCCAAGTTGCTTCGACGGTTCGCTCATCGGCCTTTCGCAAGAG
>DATNFZ010000156.1:0-5990 GCA_035606155.1 Rhizomicrobium sp.
GGGCGATCGAGGCGCGTTGCCAGACCTCCTACAACGATGGCGCGCCTTCGACTGCCGCCTCAACCTTCGGACGCGAAGTGATGTATGCGGTGTCCCACGCCATCCATCACTATGCGCTGATCGCGCTGATCTGCCGGATGAAGAAGATTCCCCTGCCGCAGAATTTCGGCATGGCGCCTTCGACGCTTCTATATCAACGACAAAGCGCATCGGCCTGACATCTGATGACCGCAATGTCCCTCAGTATCGCATTGGCCAAGGCGGGTTCTCTCTTCTTCATGACCTTTGTTTCTGAAGATGCCGCCATGGTGGGAGGAGCCGCCTTGACGGCGGCGGGATTGCTGGCGACCCCGCTGGTGTTCATGGCTTGCTTTCTGGGAATTTGGCTGGGAGATATGGGGCTCTATGTGTTGGCGCGTTATTTCGGCCGTCCGCTGCTCGCGCGCCCTTGGGTGAAGCGCCGCCTCAATGAGGACCAACTGGCCAAGAGCGAGGCCTGGTTGAAGAAGCGTGGGCCTTTGGTTCTGTTCGTGGTGCGGTTCGTCCCGGGCTTGAGGCTTCCCACCTATCTTCTGTCGGGCATGCTGGGGATGCCTTTCCTTTATTTTGCGGCCGCGACCGGTGCAATCGCGCTGATCTGGGTCGGATTGTTCATCGTGTTGGCGAAAGGCCTCAGCGCCGCCGCCAGCGGCGGATGGATGGGTTTGGCCTGGTCGCCGCTTCTTGCCATGGCAAAACTTTTGGCCGGCGATGCGTGGGATATCGAGCTGTATGAGCGCGCCGCGTTTGTGGTGGCGGCCCTGATTGCGGTGCTGCTCCTGGTGTTCAAACGGGAAAGCGTGCGCAAGTTCTTCACAAGTCCCACGATGCAGCGTTGGCTGAAATGGGAATTCTGGCCGGCGCGTCTTTTTTATTTCCCCATTGGGCTCAACTATGTCCGTCTGGGCCTCAAATATGGCGGCTTCAACCTGCCCACCATCGCCAATCCCGGCATGTACACGGGCGGCCTGGTGGGTGAATCCAAAATCTTCACGCTGCAGCAACTGTCCCAAACCTCAGCCGAATTCACTGCCCGCTCCGGACTGATCAAGGCGTCGATTCCCGACCGGATGGACCGGCTGAAGGAGATCTGCACGGAAGAAAGGCTGGAGCTACCCCTGGTGTTGAAACCGGACGTGGCGCAGCGCGGCAGCGGCTTCAAACTGGCCCGCACCTGGGACGACGCACGCGATTATCTCGCGCAAGTCACCGAAGATGTGGTGGCGCAGGAATATGCGCCGGGGCCTTGCGAGGCGGGCATCTTCTATTATCGCTTCCCCGACGAAAAGCGCGGCCGCATCTTCGCCATCACCGAGAAGATTTTTCCCACCATCACCGGCGACGGGGTGCGGACAATCGAGGAGCTGGTGCGGGCGGACGCCCGCGCGGTTATCATGGCCAAGACATATCTCGAGCGCCATCACGCCATTCGCGGCACGGTGCTGGCTTCGGGGCGGATCTTGAAGCTGGTGGAAGCCGGCAATCATTGCCAAGGCTGCATCTTCCGTGACGGCATGCATTTGTGGAGCGAGGCGCTGGACGGCCGCATCGACGAGATCTCCAGCAAAGTCCCCGGATTTTTTATCGGCCGCTACGATGTGCGCTATCCCGCCGTAGCCGACATCAGGAACGGCGAAAATTTCAAGATCGTGGAACTGAACGGCGCCTCGTCCGAGGCCACCAGCATCTATGATGCCCGCAATTCGATATTCCGGGCTTATGCCATTTTGTTCAAGCAATGGGACCTGGTGTTCGCGATCGGCGCCGCCAATCGCGCGCTGGGCCATCGTCCGGCCACCATCGCGCTCCTGCGCGAGGAATGGCGCAAATACCAGGCGCGCAGCGCCTGCTATCCGCTCGCCGACTAGCAAATAAGGGGAACATTGTTGCACTTGCGGCGTTTGCATCGTTCGCACCAGCCGGAACGCAGTGCTTTTTCCGTCTGCATGCATCGCGATGACGCGGAAACCGTGAGTTATACGGAGATCCTTGCCGGATCGGGGGGCGCCGAAATCCGCCATGCCACAGGTGCGCTTTGTAAAGAAAGACTGGGCGCGCCTTCTTTTCTTTCGTTTCGCGTGGCGCTGGCGTAGGGTTCAGGCCAGCGATCTATCGGTGGTCCCGGTATGAAGCGAAAACCCCTTTACGGCCGCGCGACAAGGCGGCGTTCAGTTGCTTCGCGCAAGGGCGAGGAGCAATTCGTCCCGTTCGCCTTCGATGATTTCGAACAGGGTCCGTCGCTCACCACCCAAGTTTGGCGGAAAACCAGGGCTTTCGCGGTCCGACACGACCGGATCGTACCTGCCAGTCTGGCAATTCTGGTGACGCTGGGACTGATCGGTGGCTGGGCCTTGCTCCATCCGGCGCCCGCTCCGCTCACCCAATGGGATATCGACAACGCCGTAAAATATACTATGGATCACACGCCGCCCGGTCCGGCCAAGACCACGGTGGCGGCCGCCACGGTGGCGCCGTCCGTGGTGCGGGTGGACGGCTATCTGTCCCCGGAACACGCCGCAGCAGCCGCCAAGGCGGAAGCGGCCGAGGAACGCAAGAACCACCTCAAACCGTTGGCGCCCGCCAAGCCTTTGCCCCAGCCGCCCAAGACCGCCGACGCCAAAGCCGATGATCGGCCCGACTCCACCGGTTCGGGTGTGGTGATCGACGACAAGGGCGACATCCTCACCAATCTGCATGTGATCCATTCTACCGACCGCTGGGTGATCACTTTCTTCGACGGCAGCAAGTCGGACGCCGAAGTGGTGAACGTGCAGCCCGAGAATGATCTGGCGGTGATCCGCGCCAAGACCAGTCCCGACGACCTCAAGCCCGCGACCTTGGCCTCGACCGCCGGTCTTTATCCCGGCGATACGGTGGTGGCGGTGGGCTTTCCTTTCGGCATTGGTCCCTCGGTCTCCTCCGGTGTGGTCGCGGGCCTCAAGCGCGAATTCGACGATCCCGAAGACAAGGACACCCCCGCGCTGAAGAATTTGATCCAGTTCACCGCGCCGGTGAATCCCGGCAATTCGGGCGGACCTTTGGTCAACCGGGACGGCGAAGTGGTGGGCATCGTCACCGCGATCTACAATCCCACCGGCCAACGTGTCTTCGCCGGCATGGCATTCGCCGTGCCGATCGAGAATGCGGCCAAGGCGGTAGGGACCAATCCATTTTAACCTGACCAGGAAGGACTATCGGCATGGCCAGCGGCGCGCATCAGGGGTTGGAGCATCTTCTCTATGAAGTGAAGAAGGTCGTGGTGGGCCAGGATCATTTCCTGGAACGGGTGCTGGTGGCGCTGCTTGCCAACGGCCATCTTCTGGTGGAAGGCGTGCCGGGCCTGGCCAAGACGCTTACGGTTTCGACCTTGGCGCGCGCCATGCAAGGCAGCTTCAAGCGCATCCAGTTCACGCCCGATCTGGTCCCCGCCGACCTGACCGGCACCCGCGTCTACAACCAAAAGAGCGGCGAGTTCACCACCGTGCTGGGTCCGGTTTTCGCCAATCTGATCCTGGCCGACGAAATCAACCGGGCGCCGGCGAAAGTGCAAAGCGCGCTTCTGGAAGTGATGCAGGAGCGCCAGGTCACCATCGCGGGCGAGAGCCATCCCGTGCCCAAGCCGTTCGTGGTGATGGCGACCCAGAACCCGATCGAGACCGAAGGGACCTATGCCCTGCCCGAAGCGCAAGTGGACCGCTTCATGATGAAGGTGCTGGTGGGTTATCCGTCCGAAGATGAAGAGTTCGTGATCGTTCAGCGCGTCACTGGCATGTTCGCCGGCATCGGCGCCGTCACCACGACCGACGAATTGCTGGCGATGCAGGCGGAATGCCGCAGAATCTATGTCGATCCCGCGTTGGTCACCTATGCCGTCAAGCTGGTGGCGGCCTCGCGCAACCCCGCCAAGGCGGGGCTTTCCGATCACGCGCGGCTTATTCTCTATGGCGCCTCGCCCCGCGCCACCATCGGCATGATCGAGGCCGGCCGCGCGCTGGCCTATCTGCGCGGGCGCGATTATGCGCTCCCCGCGGATGTGGTGGATGTGGCCGCCGATGTGCTGCGCCATCGCATCGTGCCGTCCTATGAGGCGCTGGCCGACGGCATCAGCGCCGACGATCTGGTGCGCGATCTGATGCGGGCGGTGCCCGCGCCGGAGAAAGTCCTGGAGCGCCATGACCGCGCCGCAAACGCCTGAAGCGGTCCTGCACCGCCTCGAGCTGAAGATCGCGCGGCGGCTGGAAGGCCTGCTGCAAGGCGATCACCGCAGCCTGTTCCGCGGCCAGGGTTTGGACCTCGCCGACATCCGTGAATATCAATATTATGACGATGTCCGTCACATCGACTGGAACGTGACGGCGCGGCTGCAAATCCCCTTTGTGCGCGAATATCTGGAAGATCGGGAGATCACCGCCTGGTTCCTGCTGGACATGAGTCCATCGGTGGATTTCCAGTCGGTGAGCGTTTCCAAGCGCCAGGTGTTGACGGAATTCGCCACCCTGATGTGCCGCTTTCTCTCCGGCAAAGGCAATCGCGCCGGGGCGTTGCTGTTTTCGGGTTCGGTCGAGCGCATGATCCCTGCGCGCGGCGGGCGGCGGCAATTGCTGGTGCTGCTCGACGCGCTGACGCGCTACCGCAATCCCAAAAATGCCCGCGGCACCGACTTGAAGCGCGTGCTTTCAGACGCCGCGCGCATGATCCGGCGGCGTTCCCTGATCTTCATCGTCTCGGATTTCATCTCCACGCCCGGCTGGGAAAAGCCGCTGGCGCAACTGGCGAGCCGCCATGACGTGATCGCCGTCAGGCTGAGCGATCCTTTGGAGACGCGGCTCCCCGATCTCGGGCTTCTCACTTTCCAGGATGCCGAAAGCGGCGAGCAGGTCTTCGTCGATACCCATGACCGGGGCTTCCGCGCCCGCTTCACCGCCGCCGCCCGCGCCAAGGAAGAGGAGTTGCTGGCGGCCTTCACCAGCGCCGGGGTGGATGCGCTGGAGCTTTCCACCGAGGATGACGTGGCCGATGCCGTCCTGCGCTTTGCCGAGATGCGCAAGCTTCGTTTCACGCGGGGGCCGGCATGAATGGACGGCTCCAGCAGATTCTTGCGCGGCTCTCGCACCTGAGTTTCGCGCCCATCCCGCATCTCACGTTCCTCTGGCCCACCTTCCTGTGGCTGCTTTTGCTGGTGCCGCTGGCGGTCGGTCTTTATGTGCTGCTGTTGTACCGGCGGAAAAAGACCGCGCTGCGCTATGCCAATCTCGCCATGGTCAAGGCGGCGATGGGCGCGGTGGGCTGGCGCCGCCATGTGCCGCCTGCCCTGATGCTTCTGGCGCTGACGCTGCTGCTGATCGCGGTCGCGAGACCCACCGCGCTGGTGACCCTGCCCTCCAACCGCGCCACTGTGATATTGGCGATGGATGTCTCGGGCAGCATGCGCGCCACCGACGTCAATCCCACCCGACTGGAAGCGGCCCAGACCGCCGCCAAGCAATATATCAAGAGCCAGCCGAAGGATGTGGCGATCGGCATCGTCGCCTTCGCTGTCACCGCTTTCCTGGTGCAAAGCCCCACGGTCGATCATGCCGCGCTGGACACGGCGATCGATCATTTCCAGTTGCAGCGGGGCACCGCGGTGGGCAGCGGCATTCTGGTCGCGCTGAAAAACATCTTCCCGACCGAGAATTTCCCTATCGATAATTTTAGCAGCGGCTTCGGCGATCAGCCACGCGGTTTTGGCGGAGGAGGACGCTTCAGCCGCTATGGCTACGGTTTCGGCGGACGCCGCTTGGGCGACAATTCGCCCGGCACCGGCCCCGCCCCGCCCAAGAAACATGTACCGGTCGAGCCGGGTTCCTACAAGAATGCGGTGATGATTCTTTTGACCGACGGCCAGACCAATGCCGGCTTCGACCCCATCGAGGCTGCGCGCACCGCCAGCGAATATGGCCTACGGGTCT
>DATNFZ010000157.1:0-5119 GCA_035606155.1 Rhizomicrobium sp.
CTATCCTTCTGGGTGCGTCCCTGGCGGAATTCTGCCATCGCCGCCCGTTTGCGCCGCTGGCGATGATCCTTTTGTTCGCCTGTCTTTGGGTCTATGGCGCGGGCCGCCTGATCACCACGCCGGCGCAAATCGTTCCGGGCGTCCGCATGCGCCTGGTGCAGCCGGACATCCCCCAGAACGAGAAATATGTGCGCGGGCTGGTGGCGCGCAATTGGCAGCGGCTGGTCGATCTTTCCCAGGGGCCCGGTCCGGTCACGCACATCATCTGGCCGGAAGCGGCGCCATCCTTTCTGCTCGATCGCTCGCCTGCGGCTCTGGATCAGATCGCGCTCCTGACCCGGAACGGGCGGACCCTGATCACCGGGGCAGCGCGTGCAGCGGTGTCGGGAAGCGAGACGCACTTCTACAATTCGCTCTATATTTTTGGACCGGGCGGAAAAGTCGACGCGATCTATGACAAATTCCATCTGGTGCCGTTCGGTGAATATCTTCCCTTTGCGGCGCTTCTTCATCGCCTCGGCATCACCAAGCTCACCCAAGGCGACACCGGATTTTCCACCGGCGATGGTCCGCACATTTATCACGTGCCGCATGCGCCCGATGTCACGCCGTTGATCTGCTACGAAATCATTTTCCCCGGCGCAGTGACGACAAATCATCGGCCAGGTTGGCTGGTGAATGTTACCGACGATTCCTGGTTCGGCCCCTGGGCCGGTCCGATGCAGCATTTGTTGATCGCGCGCGTGCGCGCCGTCGAGGAAGGTCTGCCCGTGGCGCGTGATGCCAACACCGGAATAACGGCGATGATCGACCCCCTGGGAAGACTCACGGCGCGCCTGGATTTGGGCCGCATGGGCACGCTCGACGCGAACTTGCCGCGCGCGTTACCCGCGACTGTCTATGCGCGTTTCGGCGATGTTCCCTTTGCACTGCTTCTGTTGGCAGCGGTCGCATTGGGATTTGCCAAGCTGGGCAAGAGGGTTCCGCGAGGACGGAATTAATTCTTTCCGTTCGATGACGCTCTCGCTATTTTTCAGGCAAATCATCGTTTGAGCCCGTGACGAAAAAAGCCAATCCCATTGACGTTCAAGTCGGCAACCGCGTGCGCATCCGGCGTATGCTGATCGGCATGAGCCAGGAAAAGCTAGGCGATCTTCTGGGGCTTACCTTCCAGCAGGTGCAGAAATACGAAAAAGGCATCAACCGGATCGGCGCCGGTCGGCTGTTCGAGATTGCCCGTATCCTGGATGTGCCGGTGTATTTTTTCTACGACGGCGTGGGTGCTGCGTCCGACAGTCTGGCCGGCGCCCCGGTGATGGAATTCGTCTCGTCCAATGAAGGTTTGCAGCTTTCGCTCGCCTTCATGAAGATCAAGGATGCCAAAGTGCGCAAGCGCGTGCTGGACCTGGTGAAAAGCCTGGCCAACGAGGAAGAGGCGGCGGCCTCTTAGCTCTTGCGCGAAGCCTTCTCCGCCAGGCCGGACTGACGCTCGCGCGCTGCCAGTTCGGCATAGACATCTTCCGGCGTGATTCCGGCGGCCGCCCACAGCACCAGGAGGTGATAAAGAACATCGGCGCTCTCCGCCGCCAGATGCTTCTTGTCGCCCGAGACGGCGGCCAGCGCGGTTTCCACCGCTTCCTCGCCGAATTTCTTGGCGCATTTCTCGACGCCCTGGGCGACCAGTTTGGCGGTATAGGATGTGGCCGTGTCGCCTTGCGCTTTACGCGCGGCAATGGTGGCGAAGAGACGGTCCAATTCATGCATTTCGGCCATGGGCCACGCCTTTAGCATGGAGCGATAAGGAAGAGCCAGACGATCCGGTTAAGCGCTCCGCAAGCGGCACCGGGGCAGAATGCAGCCATATGCTCACTCTTGCCGTCGTCGCGCGCCGGACGATCACAGTCAAAACAGCGCTTCCAGCCCGGCCGGCGTAAGACCTTCGGCGCGTAGCGCCCGCAATGTCACGGCGCGATCCCGCTTTGAGAATTTTCGCCCGTCCCGGTCCAGGATCAGGCGATGGTGGGCATAAGCCGGGGCGGGATAGCCCAGCAATTGCTGAAGCAGGCGCTGCGCATGGGTGGCGGGAAGCAAATCTTCGCCGCGCGTGACCAAGGTGACGCCCTGCCCGGCATCGTCCACCACCACGGCCAGGTGATAGGCGGCGGGGAGGCCCTTGCGCGCCAGGACCACGTCGCCGAACAGCAACGGATCGACGGCACGGGCGTGCCCATCCTCGCTGAAGCTGAGCGGTCCGGCCGCCGCCGCGGCCTTGGCCGCGTCGAGCCTCAACGCAAAGGGATCGCCGGCGCCGATGCGCGCTTCCCGTTGCGCGCTCGAGAGATGGCGGCAAGTACCCGGATAAAGCGGACCATCCGGACCCATCTGCCCGTGCGGAGCTTCTGCCGCGCGCGCAATCTCCCCTGCGATCTCCTTGCGGGTGCAGAAACAGGGATAGGTGAAAGGCTCCAACCGCGTGAGCGCTTTGTCATAGGCCGCGGCGCGCAGGGATTGGCGCATCACCGGCTCTTCCCAGGTCAGCCCCAGCCATCTCAGATCCTCAAAGATCGCGGTGACAAATTCTTCCCGCGCTCTCTCCTTGTCCAAATCCTCAATGCGCAACAAAAAGCGTTCGCCGGCCCGCGCCGCGGTCAAAGCGGCAAAGGCATGGCCCAGATGGAGATACCCTGTCGGCGAGGGGGCGAAGCGTGTAACGATCATGGAAGTAATCTAAGGCATTCCGTTTGATGCTTTCAGGTCCGCGCGTGCCGCCTTTGAATGGCAACGCCACCGAGCTGGTGGTGCTGCTCCATGGCTATGGCGCCGACGGCAACGACCTGATCGGTCTTGTGCCGCATTGGCAGAAGCTGCTCCCGGGCGCGGCTTTTGTCGCGCCCCATGCGCCCGACCGGGTGCCCGGGGCGCCTTCCGGATTTCAGTGGTTTCCCGTTGCCCGGCTCGATCCCCATGAGATGCGGGGCGGCGTCGCGCTGGCTGCCCCGCGCATCGGTGAATTCCTGGACGCCGAACTGGCGAAACTGGGCCTTCCTGCCGAGCGGTTGGTGCTGGCTGGGTTCAGTCAGGGGGCGATGTTGGCCCTGCATCTGGGACTGCGACGCTGCGTCGCTGCGGTGGTGGGATTTTCCGGGCTCCTGGCCGATCCTCCGCCTGCGGAAGGTCACAGGCCGCCCATCCTTCTCACCCATGGCAGCGCCGACGACGTGATTCCCGCAGGCGCGATGTTCGCCGCCGCCACCAGCCTGGGCGCCATGGGCCTTGCCGTGCAATGGCATCTGGCCCCCGGCATAGGACACGGCATCGACGAAAAGGGCCTTTCCCTGGCAGGAAACTTCCTGGCATTGGCGCTGACGGGGCGGCTCAGAACCCAAGGTCCGCTGTCCTGCCCGCTTTGAGCCACGTCTGTCAAAGAACCGGCGCGACCATTGGGCAAGTGATTCCGCTGGCTTGAGGATCACCTCGAATCGCATTTACTATCGGCCAACAGCGAGAGGAGACGCCGTCTTCACAGGATCTCGGCCGTGTTAGCCCCCCTGCGTTCCGCCAGCAATTGCCCGGCGCTGGTGCTCAATGCCGATTACCGGCCCTTGAGCTACTACCCGCTGTCGCTCTGGTCCTGGCAGGACACCATCAAGGCGGTATTCCTGGAACGGGTGAACATCCTGGAAGAATATGACCGGGTGGTGCGTTCGGCGCGGCTGGAAATGAAGCTGCCCTCGGTGGTGTCGCTCAAGACCTACATCAAGCCGGCGCGCCATCCCGCTTTCACCCGGTTCAACGTCTTTCTGCGCGACCGCTTCGAATGCCAATATTGCGGCGATCCCAGGGACCTTACGTTCGATCATCTGATCCCGCGCTCCAGGGGCGGCCGCACCACCTGGGAGAATGTCATCACCGCCTGCAGCCCCTGCAATCTCTTGAAGGGCGGCCGGCTTCCGTCCCAGGCCGGCATGCATCCCCGTCAGCGCCCGCATCAGCCCACCGTCACCGAATTGCGCGAACGCGGGCGCAAATTCCCGCCGAACTATCTGCATGAAAGCTGGGCGGATTATTTGTATTGGGATTCGGAGTTGGAGCCGTAAGCCGTCAGATTTTTTCTGAAAGCTTGATCGCCACTCTGCAACCGGCCTTTATCGCTTCACTCAACAACCGATAACCGGGCGCCTGCTCCGCGCCATGATCCAACGCCAATTGGCGATGCGCCGCTTCGTCGGCGCGGAAATCTTCCACGGTGTTTTTCAGTTCGGGATCCCGGTCGCCAAGCTCATCGAGCTGCTGGGCATAATGGGCATCGATTGCCTCTTCCACCGCCGCGGTGCAGGCGAAGGCAGCCTTCTCGCCCATCAGCGCCGTGCCCACGCCCAGCGCGTAGCCCGCCACCCGCCACAAAGGCTCCAGCGCGGTGGGCCGCACTTTGCGTTCATTCACCAGCCGGTCGAACGTCTTGAGATGGCGCTGTTCCTGCTCCGCCATGTGGCGGATGGACGAGGCGGCGCTGCGCTTGCCCAGGACCGCAAGCTGGCCTTCATAAATCCTCACCGCGCCATATTCGCCGGCATGATCCACCCGAATCATGGCTTCGGTATCGAGACTTCCACCAGGAGCTTTGGGTCTCAGTTTACGCGGCACTGTTTTGCCATTCGCGCGAAGCGGCGGCGCCCTTTGACAGTCCCAGCGCCCCCAGCGCCACGATCAGGAACGAGCAAAGTGCGTTGTAGGAGGCCATCGAAAGTCCGAACAGCGACCAGGTGACCACATCGCATTGCACTTCCGGCGGCGGCATGTTGCTGCCCAGGATATAGCGATGCCCGGTGCAAGCCGCCGGACCCGGCAGGATGTGATATTCGGTGCCGGTCTGATAGGCGCCGATCAGTCCTGATACCAGCACACAGGCGATCGCGGTCCAGGCCAAAGTGCGCGCGGTCGATTCGCGCTTCACCGTTAAGCCGCCCACTATGCCTGTCAAAGCCGCCGCGATATGCGCCCAGCGCTGCCAGTGGCACATCTCACACGGCGCGATGCCGCCGATATATTGAAAGCCCAACGCGCCCAAGAGCAGGCAGGCGCCGCCGGCCCCCACCGCGATGGCAATGCGGTCAGCGCG
>DATNFZ010000158.1:0-6524 GCA_035606155.1 Rhizomicrobium sp.
CTCCCACATGCGCATGCCGTGATAGGAGGGATTGGGTTCGGACAAAGTGGGGAACTTGCCGCTGCCCCAGTCGAACGTGCCGGCATCGACGATCACGCCGGCCATCGAGTTGCCGTGACCGCCCAGAAATTTCGTGGCGGAATGCAGCACGATATCGGCGCCCCATTCGACCGGCCGGATCAGATAGGGCGAGGCGAGGGTGTTGTCGATGATCAAGGGCACGCCCGCGTCATGGGCGATTTTCGCCAAGGCTTCGATGTCGGTGATCAGGCCGCCGGGATTGGCGATGCTCTCGGCGAACAGCGCCTTGGTCTTGCCGGTGATCTGGGCCTTGAAGGTATCGGGTTCGCGCGTGTCGGCCCATTTCACATGCCAGTCGAACTTGGCGAAGCTCTGGGAGAATTGATTGACCGAGCCGCCGTAAAGCTGGCGGGCGGCAACGATCTCGCTGCCGGGGCTCATCAAGGTGTGCAAGGCCAGAAGCTGCGCCGCATGGCCGGATGAACAGGCCAATCCCGCGCGGCCATTCTCAAGCGCCGCCACGCGTTCCTCCAACACCGCGTTGGTGGGATTCATGATGCGCGAATAGATGTTGCCGAAGACCTGGAGGTTGAACAAAGCCGCGGCATGATCGGCGTCTTCAAAGGCGAAGGCCGTGGTCTGGTAGATGGGCGTCGCGCGCGCGCCCGTGGCGGGGTCGGGCTGGGCGCCCGCATGCACGCTCAAAGTGGAAAAACCATAATCGGCCATCTCGGATCCTCTATTGTGGCGGCAATTTCACGCCTTCTGCTTTGCAATCCCGGACTTTGCAATAATTGACGAACGCGGCGGCGCGCACCTTGATCAGCGCGTCCGATTCCGCCGCCAGGACCTGGTCCATCGCCTTGGGATTCCTGGCGGCGATGGTGGCGCGGCTCTGGACCGCCTGGTTGAATTTGACCAGCGCCGCCGTTTCCTTGGACGACAGGCTCAGCGAGTGGGGGTCGGGCCAGATGATGGCGCCATTGGGCGCGCGATTGCGGGAGGCGATGGCGTGGCCCTCAGGACTTTCGTAGAATTCGACTTCGGCCGACAATTGCTGGGTAGAATAAAGGCCGGCATAGACGCGCGCGATCTGTTCGTCGGCGGCCGCGATCGCGGGGGCGTTGTCGGTGATGGCCTGGTCGTAACTTTGCCGGAAGATGTCGGGCGCGGCCATGGACGCGGCAAGCCCGACTTCGAAATTCTTCAAGAGCAATGTTGTCCCGCCGCTGTAGCGTCCCAATCGGCGGGCGAGATCGAGTGTGTCCGCGGCCAAGGCCGTGCTCGCCTCCAGCACCAAGGCTAGCGCCAGGACCGGCATCAGTCCGATCATCGCCTCACGCCGCAAGGCCCAAATCCTTTTCCACCCGCCCGATCCAGCCCTGGACACGGGGATAGCGCCCAAGATCGAAGCCGCCTTCACCGGCCCAGCGCGTATAGGCGACCAGCGCGATATCAGCGAGGGTAAGTCTCTCGCCCACGAAATAGCGCCGCGTGGCGAGATGCTCATCCATCACGGTGAGCACACGCTCGCCCTTGGGCATCAGGCCGGGATCGATCTCGGCTTCGGGTTTTTTCAGGTAAGTCTTGTGGAAGCGGCGCACCGCGATCACGGTTTCGTGGCTGTACTGCTCCCAGAACATCCATTGCAGCATCTGGGCGCGCTCGAAGGCATCTGCCGGAATCAGCGCCGAGCCTTCCGCCAGATGAAAGATGATCGCATCGGACTGCGCCAGGATGCGGCCATCGGGCCATTCCACCAGGGGCACCTGGCCGGCGGGATTGCGCTTGAGGAATTCCGGGGTGCGGGTCTCGCCCTTCATCACGCTGGTCTCGACCCAGCGATAGGGGATGGCCAGCCGATCGCAGACGAACTTTATCTTCAGGCAATTGCCCGAAATGGAGTCGCCGCAAATGGTGAGTGTCATAGCCGCTTCAGACTGCCGCCCTTGCCGAACAAAAGGGGCTTGCGGTTGTCGATCACCTTGCGGTTGATGCCCATCCAGCCCAGTTCGCCGGAGAAGCGGCCATGCTCGATCTTGGGGCAACGGTCCATGATCACGGTGAGGCCGGCATCCTCTGCCAGCTTGGCCGCTTCTTCGCTTACGATGCCAAGCTGCATCCAGACATATTTGAAACCCAGCCGGTCCTTTTCGGCAAGCGCCTCGCGCACGATCTCGGGCGCGAATTTGGCTTCGCGGAAGATGTCCACCATGTCCACCGGCGCGGGCACATCTTTCAGGCTGGCATAGACTTTCTGGCCCAGGATTTCCTTGCCCGCCGCGCCAGGATTGACCGGAATGATTTTGTAGCCCTTGTTCAAAAGATACATCATCGCAAAATAGGAGGGGCGGATTTCGTTGCCGCTGGCGCCCACCATGGCGATGGTCTTGACCGAACGCAGGATGGTTTTGATCAGGCTGTCGGGATAATTCATTCCGGCCACTTTGCTGCTCTCTTTTCGAGAAAGGCGCACACGCCTTCCTCT
Organism: Rhizomicrobium sp.; assembly: GCA_035606155.1. Classification (GTDB taxonomy): domain Bacteria; phylum Pseudomonadota; class Alphaproteobacteria; order Micropepsales; family Micropepsaceae; genus Rhizomicrobium. The sequence continues at coordinate 2,510 of DATNFZ010000158.1, forward strand.
GCCTCGGCGTGAAGCATGTTTTCCGTCATCACCCGCGAGGCATAGTCGTAAGCCTCGGCAAGCGGCATCTCGATCTGGCGGTAGAAGGTGTCCTTGCCGGTCTTCACCGTGGCGCGCGGTTTCGACGCGACCTTCTGCGCCAGCGTCATGGTCTCGCTTTTGAGCGCGGCGGGACCAACCACGCGATTGACCAAACCCAGCCTCTTCGCATCATTGGCGCTCACCGGCTCGCCCGTCAGCAGCATCTCCATCGCCAGCTTGCGTGGGATGCTGCGCGACAGGGCCACCATGGGCGTCGAACAAAAGAGGCCGATATCCACGCCAGGCGTGGCAAAGCGCGCGGCCTCGGAGGCCACCGCCAGGTCGCAACTCGCCACCAACTGGCAGCCGGCGGCGGTGGCGGTGCCTTGCACTTCCGCGATCACGGGCTTGGGCAAGCTGATGATCAGCTGCATCAGAGCCGAGCATTGGCGGAAAAGATCGGCGAACGCGGCCGCGCCCTTGTCGCCTTCGGCGCGGCGCGCGGTCATTTCCTTCAGGTCATGGCCGGAGGAAAAGACATTGCCTTCCGCCGCCAGGATCACGACCCGCACGCTCGTATCGGCGGCCGCCGCTTCCAGCGCGGTCGCGAGGGCCCCCATCAAAGCCGAGCTCAAGGCATTGCGCGCCTGGGGACGGTTGAGGGAAATGCGCAGCACATGGCCGTCACGGGCCGAAAGGATGAGCGCGTCCTGGTGAGCGATAGTCATCGGGAACCAATGTAAAGCTCCTCGCCCGCGAATACGAGGCTCAACTTTTTTCCTTGATCACCGAGAGCTTGCCGCTGGGCTCCAGCCGCATGGACTTGACCTTGGCCAGGTCGTCCAGCCCTTCCAATTGCTTGTCTCGCATTGCCTCTTCGATGTCGATCTTGGAGATGGCATGCAAGCGGCGCTGTTTCTCGTCCAGCATGCCGGCCTTGATCAGCGGGATGGGCTCTCCCTCGACGATGCCGGCGAGCATTTTGCTGCGAGCCACCCCATGGGCAAAGATCAGATGCAGCGCCACCAGCACCGCCACGGCGGCCATGGTGCCCAGCAGCGGCGCACTTCCGGTAAGCGCCCGGCCGAGGGCCGAGCCCACCATGATGGAGACGATGATGTCCAAAGCTGACCAGTGGGCGAAAGTCCGATAGCCCGAGATTCTCACCAATGCCAGACCATAAAGGAAGATCAGGACGGCTCTGGCGCATTCCTGAAGGAGGCTGACATGGTCCTGCACTCCGAAAATGACGTGGAACAGGCTCTCCATGGTCCTGGGAACATAAAAGCGGGGTTTCCGTTCCTGGGTTGTGGTATAATGATACCACACATGTTTTGCGCCGGAAAATGAGACATTTCTATTGACGAACATCGCCCCGGCCCGTATAGGCGCGCGTCCTTTCACGAGAAAACGCCATGAAAACCTACTCGGCCAAGGCTTCCGAGATTGAAAAGAAATGGATCCTGATCGATGCCGAAGGCCTGGTGGTGGGCCGGCTGGCCTCGATCATCGCCATGCGGCTCAGGGGCAAGCACAAGCCCACTTACACGCCCCATCTCGATTGCGGCGACAATGTCATCGTGATCAACGCCGCCAAGGTGGTGCTCACCGGCCAGAAGCTGAAGAAGAAGGTCTATCACCACCACACCGGCTATATCGGCGGCATCAAGGAGCGCACCGCGGGTGCGATCATGGCGGGACGTTTCCCGGAGCGGGTGGTGGAGAAAGCGGTGGAGCGCATGGTGCCGCGCGGACCGCTTGGCCGCCGCCAGATGGCGAATTTGCGCGTCTATCCCGGGGCGGTTCACCCCCATGAGGCGCAGCAGCCCGAAAAGCTGGATGTGGCGAAGATGAATCCCAAGAACACCCAATACAAAACCAAGGTGGCCTGACCCATGGCGGAAGAAAACAAGTTCGGCGAACTCAAATCCACGCTGATCAAGGCCAAAACCAACGCGCCGGAAGACGCGGCCAAGCCCGACAACAAGCGCGACGCCAAGGGCCGCGCCTATGCCACCGGCCGCCGCAAGGAATCGATCGCGCGGGTCTGGATCAAGCCTGGCTCCGGCAAGATCACGGTCAATGGCCGGGACGAGAAAACCTATTTCGCCCGTCCGGTGCTGCGCATGATCTTGCGCCAGCCCCTGATCGCCGCCAATCGTGACGGACAGTTCGACGTGGTGGTCTCGGTTTCGGGCGGCGGCCTGTCGGGGCAGGCGGGCGCCGTGCGTCACGGCATTTCCCGCGCCCTGGTGAATTACGAGCCGGGTTTGCGCGCGGCATTGAAGCCGGGCGGCTTCCTCACCCGCGATCCGCGCGCGGTCGAACGCAAGAAGTACGGTCGCCCCAAAGCCCGTCGCAGTTTTCAATTCTCGAAACGCTGAACAAATTTTCCAAAGAAGGCGGGGCAGAGCGATCTGCCTCGCTTTTTTGTTTCCCCCTCGGCCCTTCGCAACTTTGCCGTGGTGCTCGGCTGACGCCTGCGCTGCCCACGGCGTTGCCACCCTCGTATGCTGTCGCTACTCCCCCCAACGTGCTCACGCATGCGCGGGTGAGGCGGGTCACGACCAAGCTTCGAGTCACGCGGACGGTGAAGGGATCACCAAACTGTGATCGGGCGGGTTGCCGTACGCGTTGGGCCCGAAATCACCCCGTAGCGACCAGTAATAAAGCAGCACCAGGGCGGCGATCAGCGAGATCAGGTTCAGCACCCAGCCGATGGTAAGATAGAAGGCGATCATGCCGGCCAGCCCCAGTGGGCCCGAGCCCATGAAAATCACCGCGACCAGTTGGGTGATGGCCACGGGCACGATGAATATCCACACCAGCCTGCCGTTGCGGCCGGTGTCCTGCAGGCGGCGCGCGCCCATGCCCGCGGTGGGCGGCAAAAGCGCCAGGATCACCACCGAAGCGATCGGCAGATAGAAGGCAGCCTGCAGCAGTGCGCCGATGATTTCCACCGCGATCGAGGCGACGATGAAATACCAGAAGCGGCCCCGCGCCACCCGGCCCTTCATGTCAAAATAATGCTGGGTAATGGTCGAGTGAAAATTCGCCATGATCGCGTGAATATCCATTTTGCCCTCGCGGAATGAAAGAGGCCGGAAAAGCCATCGCTCTGGCGCCTAAGCGGTTGAACGCGCGGGCCGCATGGCTCGTTCCCGCTTGCTGCCGATACAAAATAGGCTAAGAGGGGCGGCATGACGGCAACGGTCTTCATCGACGGGGCGGCAGGCACCACGGGTCTCGAGATCCGGGAGCGCTTGGCCGCGCGCGCCGATTTGAAACTCGCGATCCTTTCCGACGCCGAGCGCAAGGACGAGGCGGCGCGCGCCCGTGCGCTGAATGCCGCCGACGTCGTGATCCTGTGCCTTCCCGACGAAGCGGCGCGCCAGGGGGTGAGGCTGATCGAAAATCCCAAGGTGCGGGTGATCGATGCCTCGACGGCGCATCGCGTGGCCGAAGGCTGGACCTATGGCTTTCCCGAACTGGAAGCGGATTTCTATGACCGGATCGCCGCCAGCAAGCGCGTCGCCAATCCGGGCTGCTGGGCGACTGGCTTTCTGGCGCTTGCCAGGCCGCTGGTGCGGGCAGGACTTATTCCCGCCGATTTTCCCCTGATGGTGCATGGAGTTTCCGGCTATTCCGGCGGCGGCAAAAGCATGATCGAGGAATTCGAGAAAAAGGATTCGCCGGTCTTTGTCGAAACCGTGCAGCGCAGTTACGCGCTGGGCCTGTCGCACAAGCATCTCCCCGAGATGCAGGCGCTGGCGGGTCTCGCCCACCCGCCTTTGTTTGCCCCCGCGGTGGCGCGTTTCTATCGCGGCATGCTGGTGGAATTGCCGCTGCAATTGTGGGCGCTGCCGGGCGCGCCCAGCCCCCGCGATCTTCATGCCGTGCTTGCCAATGCCTATGCCGGCCGGCCGCTGGTGCAAGTGGCAGACCTGGAAGAGACTGCCGCGCTCAAAAGTCTGGACGCGGAGCTTCTCGCCAA
>DATNFZ010000159.1:0-24671 GCA_035606155.1 Rhizomicrobium sp.
GAGCGCTGGTTGGTGCCGCATTTCGAGAAGATGCTGGCCGACAACGCCCTGATGATCGAATTTCTCACCAGCATCTGGCAGTTCAACCGCAATGCGCTGAGCCGCCAGAGGATCGAAGAGAGTGTGGCCTGGCTGTTGCGCGATCTCAAAATGGATGGCGCTTTCGCCGCCGGCCTGGACGCGGAATCCGAAGGCGAAGAGGGAAAATATTATCTCTGGACCGAAGCCGAAGTGGATGCGGCGCTGGCCGGCACCTTCGCCCAGCGTTTCAAGGCGGTCTATGGCATCACCCGCGACGGCAATCATGCCGCGGGCCGCAACATTCCCCGCCGCATGGGTCATATCCCGCCGCAACTAAGCCAGGCCGACGATGTGCTTCTGGCCAAGCAGCGCGGCCTGATGCTGGCGGCGCGCGACAAGCGCGTGGCGCCCAGGCGCGACGATACCGTGATGGCGGATTGGAACGGATTGGTGATTTCGGCCCTGGCGCAGGCCGGCGCCGCGCTCGAACATCCCGACTGGACGGCGGCCGCGATCCAAGCCTTCGACGCGGTGATGAAAATGTTGGGCGAGGGCGACCGGCTGTATCATTGTTCGAATGGCGGCACGCGCGGCGCATCCGGTTTCGCCGACGATTATACGTTCATGGCGCGCGCGGCCCTGCATCTTTGGGAAGTGACGGGCGAGCCCCGCTTCCTCGACGCCGCCAAGCGCTGGGTGGCGACTTTGGATACCCATTTCTGGAACCATGAAAAAGGCGGCTATTGCACCAGCGCCGATGACGCCGAAAAGCTGATGGTGCGCCAGCGGGTGCTCTACGATCAGGCCATCCCGTCGGCCAATGGCACCATGATCTGGGTTCTCACCCGCCTGGGCATGATCACCGGCGAGGGGATTTATGGCGACCGGGCGCGCGCGCTGCTCGACAGCTTTGCCGACGAATATGGCCGGGCCTGGGTGTCCTGCGCGTCCTACATCAATGGTTTGGAGAATTTCGCCACCGGTTCGCAGGTTGTGGTGGTGGGACAGAGAAGCAATCCCCGCACCCAGGAATTGATCCGCACCGTGTGGGGCAAGGCGTTGCCCAACCGGCTGCTCTATGTGGTGGAGACAGGAGAGGCGCTGCCCACTGGCCATCCCGCTTTCGGCAAGGGCATGCAGAATGGCGCGCCCACCGCCTATCTTTGCCAGCGCAATGTCTGCTCGCCGCCCATCACCAGCGCGGTGGCGTTGAGCCAAGCACTCACGTTGCCGATCCGGGCGCAGGCGCAAGCACCAGCGGGTAACGCGTAGGCTAATCTTCCAAGAAAGCGCGCATGGAGAGAGAATCATGAGCGGACAAACGGTCTCCATAAAAGGCAAGGATGGCGATTTCACCGGCTATCTCGCCAGCCCGGGTTCCGGGCGCGGGCCTGGGCTGGTGGTGATCCAGGAGATTTTCGGCATCAACGCCGTGATGCGCGAGATTGCCGACGGGATGGCGTCGCGCGGTTATTTCGCGTGTGCGCCGGACTTGTTCTGGCGGCTGGAGCCCAATGTCCAGCTTACCGACAAGACCGACGCGGACTGGAAGAAGGCGCTCGATCTGATGGGGCGCTTCGACGTGGACAAAGGGATCGCCGACATCCAGTCCACCATCGACTATCTGCGTGGCACTTCCGGTTGCACCGGGAAGGTGGGCGCGCTCGGTTACTGTCTGGGGGGACAACTCGCCTATCTCACCGCGGCGCGCACCAATGCCGACGCTGCGGTGGGTTATTACGGCGTCAATATCCAGAACCGGCTGGATGAGGCGAAAAACATCAAGCATCCCCTGATGCTGCATATCGCCGAAGCGGATGAATATGTGCCGCCGCCGGCGCAGGCCCAGATCGAGGCGGGCTTGAAAGGCAACAGCCACGTCACCATCCACCGCTATCCCTTGATGAATCACGCCTTCGCGCGGGTGGGTGGCGCGCATTACGACAAGGCGATGGCCGATCATGCGAATATCCGCAGCGCCACATTTTTCCGTCAGCATTTGATGTGAGGACTTTTATTTTGACCCCCTCCGCCCTACGCACCTGATCGGTGCTACGGGCACCTCCCCCGCCAGCATGCTTCGCATGCGCGGGGGAGGCGGGGCAGGACCAAGACGCTCCAATGATTGCTTATTGCCCTCACCCTTCGACAAGCTCAGGGTGAGGAGGTCTTAAAAGAATCCTCATGCTGAGCTTGTCGAAGCATGAGGCCTGAAACGGAAATATCAAATGAAAGCCATTCGCTTCGAAAAGACCGGCGGCCCCGAAGTCCTGCAATATGTGGATTACGATTTGTCTGCGCCCGGACCTGGCCAGGTGCGGATCAGGCACACCGCCATCGGCGTGAACTTCATCGACACCTATCACCGCAGCGGGCTTTATCCCCTGCCGCTGCCCTCGGGCCTGGGCTCGGAAGCCGCCGGCGTGGTGGAAGCGCTGGGCGCGGGCGTCACGGGCTTCAAGGTGGGCGAGCGGGTGGGCTATTGCAGCGGCGCGATCGGCGCCTATGCCGAGGCCAACAATGTCGCCGCCGAGAAAGTGGTGAAGCTGCCGGATGGGGTGAGCGACGAGATCGCCGCCGCCGCCATGCTCAAAGGCATGACGGCGCAATATCTGCTGCGCCGCATTCATCCGGTGAAAGCGGGCGAAGCAATCGTGTTTCATTCCTCCGCCGGCGGGGTGGGGCAGATCGCCTGCCAATGGGCCAAGCATCTGGGCGCGACCGTGATCGGCAGCACCACCTCGCCGGGCAAGGTCCAGGACGCCAAGGAGAATGGCTGCGATTATGTGCTCAACACCAAGGACGAGGGCTGGCAAAAACAGGTGCGCGAGATCACCCAGGGCCAAGGCGTGCCGGTGGTCTATGACTCCATCGGCAAGGACACGTTCGAGGCTTCGCTCGATTGCCTTCAGGTGCGCGGGTTGATGGTGAGCTTCGGCAATTCATCCGGTCCGGTGACGCCGTTCCCGCTGGGCATCCTCGCCACCAAGGGCTCGCTGATGCTGACCCGCCCCACCCTGGCGCATTTCACCCGCACGGCGAAGGAAATGCAGGAGACGGCGGACGACCTCTTCGCCGTGATCAAATCCGGCGCGGTCAAGGTCGCGGTCCATCAGCGCTTTGCCTTGAAAGACGCCGCCAAGGCCCAGGAAGAATTGGCCGCCAAGAAGACTGTTGGGGCGACGGTGTTGGTGCCTTAGGCTTGGCGGGCTCTGCTTCGGGCGTCTTATCAGGGGAACATGGCCGCTTATTCCGAGCACGAATTGCGGTATGCGAGACCTGTGGCACGTGCCATTGAGGAAGACGGCGATTTTCGTCGATGGTTGCTTTCCGGGACACGCTTTGGGAGCGCTCTTCTCGAGGCTCGGCCAATTGAGAAATCGATCCAACGTGATCTCAGAAGCTCGACGCTTAAGAACCCCTATTGGTTCAACTACTGGTGTGGCAAGGATTCAAAATGCGTTTGCCGTGTAGAGGATGGAACCGAAACAGATATTCTTTTCATTCTGGATTATGCGAATGACAAGCGCCTCGGCCTCCACATCGAAGTCAAACCTCCTGGAGAGCAGCTTAGAGTTGGTCAGGCAGAATCATACCCGCGTCGGGCCGCATGTTGGGCAAATCCCGACACAAGGCCCCGAACCGTTCCTCCGCATCAAGACTTCCTGACCATGCTGGTCTGCGGGCAGGAACTGGCGTCTGACAAACGAGTGCAAAACTTCGATAAGGTAATATTCCACAACGACATTGCCCGGCGGATAAAACCTTATCCGGAATTTTGATGGAGTGAGGTCTCAGGCCGCGCTCAATTTGGAATTAGCATTACCGTGTCATGGCCCGTAAATACGGGCCATCCAGATGACGCAGCGTGATTTGTCAAAGCGGAGCGCATCTCAACTGGATGGCCCACACTCCGGTGGGCCATGACAAAAGAGTTACGTATTCATGCTCTCGAAGAAATCGCCGTTGTTCTTCGACGAGCGGAGCTTGTCGAGCAGGAACTCGATCGCGTCCACCGTGCCCATGGGCGCCAGGATGCGGCGGAGGACATAGGTTTTCGCCAGGGTGCCTTTCTCGACCAGGAGTTCGTCCTTCCTGGTGCCCGAACGCATGATGTCGATGGCGGGGAACACGCGCTTGTCGGCCACCTTGCGGTCCAGGATGATTTCGCTGTTGCCGGTGCCCTTGAATTCTTCGAAGATCACTTCGTCCATGCGGCTGCCGGTATCGATCAGGGCGGTGGCGATGATAGTCAGCGATCCGCCTTCCTCGATGTTGCGGGCGGCGCCGAAGAAGCGCTTGGGCCGCTGCAAGGCATTGGCGTCCACGCCGCCGGTCAAGACCTTGCCGGATGACGGCACCACGGTGTTGTAGGCGCGGCCGAGCCGGGTGATCGAGTCGAGCAGGATCACCACGTCGCGCTTGTGCTCGACCAGGCGCTTGGCCTTTTCGATCACCATTTCGGCCACTTGCACATGGCGCGTGGCCGGCTCGTCGAAGGTGGAAGAAATCACTTCGCCGTTCACCGAACGCTGCATGTCGGTGACTTCTTCCGGCCGTTCGTCGATCAGAAGCACGATCAGGAAAATTTCCGGATGATTGGCCGAGATCGCCTTGGCGATATTCTGCAGGATCACGGTCTTGCCGGTCCTGGGCTGGGCGGTGATCAGGGCGCGCTGGCCCATGCCCTGGGGCGAAACAATGTCGATCACCCGGCCGGTCTTGTCCTTCAAGGTGGGATCGTCCAGCTCCATCTTGAGCCAGCGGGTGGGATAGAGGGGCGTGAGATTGTCGAAATGGACCTTGTGCTTGATCTGCTCGGGGTCCTCGAAATTGATGGTGGTGACTTTCAGAAGCGCAAAATAGCGCTCGCCATCCTTGGGGGCACGGATCGGTCCTTCCACCGTGTCGCCGGTGCGAAGGCCGAAGCGGCGAATTTGCGACGGGGAAACATAAATATCGTCGGGACCGGGCAGGTAATTGGATTCCGGTGAGCGCAGAAAGCCGAAGCCATCCTGCAGGGTCTCCACCACGCCCTGGCCCATGATTTCGACATTGCGCTCGGCCAGTTCCTTCAGGATGGCGAACAGCATGTCCTGCTTGCGCATCGAGGAGGCATTCTCGATCTCGAGCTCCTCGGCGAAGGACAGAAGATCGGCCGGCTTTTTATTCTTGAGATCCTGCAGCTTCATCGTCTGCAGGCCTTCTTGAACGGTCATCGTGAACACCCAAAGTGGAATTGGACCGATGAAACGGGCCGCTGCCCCTGAACAGGATCATCGGAAAGGGACTGAACCCGCTACCCTTCGGGCGTTAAGGCCTTGGAAAGCCTCATGCCGGCTCGCGGATCGGGAGAACGGGCTGTTTATAGCGTGGTTTCGGACCCTTGCAAATATGGCTCATCAAAAGTTGATCGATGAAACAGGGAAATTTTGTGGCGCGGCCCGACCGCGCGGTCACTCGAAGGGCTTGACCACCACCAGGATCACGATGGCGACCATCAGAAGGGCAGGGATTTCGTTCAAAATCCGGTAAAAGCGCTCGGAATGGGTGTTGCGGTCGTCGCGGAACGCCTTCCAGTAGCGCACCATCAGGCCGTGGATCCCCGAGAGGATCAAGACCAGCACGAACTTGATCTGCAGCCACAGGTCCAGATAGGCGCTGGTGAGCCAGGCCAGGAGCGGCCCCAATATCCACACCGCGATCATCGAAGGGTTGATGATCCCCCGGAGCAATTTGCGTTCCATCAGCTTGAAGCGCTCCGAGCCTTCGGAGCCCGGCCTGGTCTGGGTGTGATAGACGAACAGCCTGGGCAGATAGAGCAGGCCCGACATCCAGGCGATCACGGCGATGATGTGAAACGCCAGGAACCAGGGGATGTAATCGGCAAGCGAGTTGCGAAGCGCGTCCATCAATTGGCCTGTTTATACCCGCAACGGGAAAATTCCCCTGGGCAAATTCGCACATCCCGGTCATTGACGCAGATGCGGCCTTGCTCGGATGCCTGCACTGCTTTCCCCACCAGTTGCGCCAGGCCGTCCACGAAAATCCTGTCGGCGCTCACCGTCCCAGCCCTTCGATAGTCGGGTACTCGGCACGCGCGGGCAAGCTTTTCATATTCGATATCCAGCTCCACCAAGGTTTCGGAATGCTCGCTGACAAAGGCGATGGGCGCAACCACCACACCTTTGCCATCCACACCGGCACGGCGGATTTCGGCATCCGTCGCCGGCTGAAGCCATTCGAGCGGTCCCACCCGGCTTTGATAACAGACCGACCAGTCCAGATTCCTTATCCCCAGCCGATCCACAAGGGCGTGGCACGTCTGCTCGACCTGCCATTGATAGGGATCGCCTTTGGCTACCACGCGCTTGGGCAGGCCATGGGCCGACAGCAGCAGCCGGTAGGAAATATCGGGTTTGGGATTTTCCAATGCGGTGCGGATTTTTTCCGCTAGCGCGGCGATGAAGCCCGCATTGGCCGGATAACAACAGATGCGCACCGTGGGCGCTGCAAGGCCGGCCTGGCGCGCAGCCTTCGCCCAATCCTCGAACGAGGACGCGCCGGTCGTGGTGGAGAATTGGGGATAGAGCGGCAAAAGTACGATGCGGTCCGGCGCAAATTGCCGCAAAGCCTCCGCCGCCGCATCGCTGAAGGGATACCAGTGGCGCATCGCCACCACGGCCTTGACCTCAAGCGCCGGCGCGGCAAGCGCGGTTTCCAGCGCGCGTGCCTGGGCCTCAGTTTCTTCCAGGATCGGCGAGCGGCCACCAAGATGTTGATAAATCCTCCGCGCCAGGGGCGCGCGCCTTCGCGCAATGAACCGGGCCAGGGGCTTTCGCATTATTCCAGGCAACGAAATGATCGCGGGATCGGAAAACAGATTGCGGAGGAACGGTTCGACCGCGTCCAGTCCATCCGGGCCGCCCAGATTGAAGAGAACAATTCCCAACTTCACAGCGAAACCTTCAAAACAAGACTCTTAGTAAGGGTTGGTGAAGATGATGTTAGGCCTGTGGGTTGTGGAGACTTCGGTGGGCCGCTGTTTCGTCTAGGCCTTGGAGGTAGGCGACTCAAGAGCTTGCGGGAAAGCGGGGCCGGGCATTTTGTCCAAGGAAGCATTGCGAGAATCCGGAAGTCGCGCACATCTGTCCCCGATTTGGCGCTGTCCACAGGGACTGGTAAGAGGCATATGGGATCAATCTTGGATCAATTGTGCCGCCTGTTGTTCAAAAATTTCATATCCATCTCGTCTCGGACGCCACCGGCGAGACCTTGAACGCCATCGTCAACGCGGCGATGGCGCAATTCGAAGGCGCCGATGTCCAGGTCCATTCCTATGCCCTGGTGAGGAGCGAGCATCAGCTCCAGCGTTCGGTCGATCATATCGCCATCAGCCCCGGGCTGGTGTTCTTCACCCTGGTCAATCCGCGCCTTCGGGAAATGCTTTTGACCCGCTGCGGCCCGCTGGGGATTGCCTGTGTGGATGTGATGGAACGGCCGGTGGCCGAGCTCTCCAAGTTCCTGGGCATTGCCGAAACCCACCGCCCTGGCGGCCAGCATGAGGTGGACCAGCGCTATCTGGCGCGCATCGAGGCGCTCAACTTCACCATCCAGCATGACGACGGCCAATCGCTGGACACGATCCGCGACGCCGAAGTGATCCTGGTGGGCGCCAGCCGTACTTCCAAGACGCCCACCTGTGTCTATCTCGCGATCCGCGGCATCCGCGCGGCCAATATTCCCCTGGTGCCTGGCATGGCCATTCCTTCCGTCCTCACCCAGCCCGATGGTCCCCTTGTGGTCGGATTGTGGGTATCTCCCGACCGGCTGGTCCAGGTGCGGCGCAACCGCCTGGCCAGCATGGGCGAGGAACGCAACACCAACTATATCGATCTCGACAGCGTCCGGGCCGAGATCGCCACCACCCGCCAATTGTTCGAGCAGCAGGACTGGCCACAGATCGATGTCTCGCGCCGCTCGATCGAGGAGACCGCCGCCTCGGTGATGAACCTGCTCACCGAGCGGCGTGAAAAAACCGCGTGAGCCGGCTGATCCTCGCCTCGGCAAGCCGGTCGCGGCAAACCATGCTGCGGGCCGCCGGGGTGGAATTCACGGTGCAGCCTGCCGACCTCGATGAGGCCGGCCTCACGGCGGCCCTGCTTTCCCAAGGCAAAGATGGAGCCGCTGTCGCGCGCGCCTTGGCGGAAGAGAAGACGCTGGCGGTATCGCGTCAAAATCCACGCGACGTGATTCTGGGCGGGGATTCGGTTCTGGCGCTGGGGACGGAATTGATTGGCAAGAGTCCGGATTTGCCGTCGCTCAAGGCCGAGCTGCGGCGCCTGTCCGGCAAGACCCATCTTTTGATCTCGGCCGCTTGCCTGGCGCGTGACGGCCAACGGGTCTGGTATCACGTCGCCCGGGCCCGGATGACCATGCGGGTTTTGAGCGAAGCTTTTCTGGATGATTATCTGGCGCACGAGGGCGAAACCTTGCTGGGCTCGGTGGGCGGCTATCATTTCGAAGGCCGGGGGGCACAGCTTTTCGACTCTGCCGAAGGGGATTATTTCTCCATCCTGGGACTTCCGCTTCTGCCGGTGCTAAAGGAACTTCGGGCGCAAGGGTGGCTTCGGACATGACCCTCACCGGAAAAGGCAAGATCGCCGGCGTGATCGGCTGGCCTATCGCCCATTCCGTCTCGCCCACCTTGCACGGCTATTGGCTGGGTGAAGAGAAAGTTGACGGCGCGCTGGTGCCTTTGGCGGTCAAACGGGAAGATTTCGCCCGCGTGGTCGGGGCTTTGCAGTTGGCGGGCTTTCGCGGGGCCAATGTCACGCTCCCGCACAAGGAAGCCGCCTTCGCTTTGGCGGACCAGTGCGATGATGCCGCGAAGGCCGCGGGCGCCGCCAATCTCCTGATCTTCCATCCACAAGGTTCTATCGAAGCGCGCAACACCGACAGCGTGGGTTTGCGCGAATCCCTCCGCGAAAGCTTGGGAGATTTGAAAGGCCGCGCCGTGGTGCTGTTGGGAGCGGGCGGCGCGGCACGGGGCGCGGTCGTTGCGCTGAACGAATTGGGCGCGAGCCGGGTGCATATCCTCAACCGCGATCCGGACAAGGCGGCCCACGTGGCGAAAGCGCTGAAACCGATGGTCGCAAGCACCTTGGAGGCCGGGGCGCTTGAGGATTGGCCGAAGCTCGCCGCCAGCGCCGATCTTCTGGTCAACACCACCAGCGCCGGCATGACGGGGCATCCCGCGCTGGCGCTGGAAGTAGCGGGGCTCAAGCCTTCCGCGGCGGTGATGGATATCGTTTACAATCCATTGGAAACACCGTTGCTGACAGATGCCAAGGCGCGCGGCCATATCACCATCGATGGGCTTGGCATGCTGATGCACCAGGCGGTGCCGTCTTTTGAAGCTTTCTTTGGCGTGCGGCCCAAGGTCACCAGCGGATTGCGCAAGCATCTGGAGCGGTCGCTCAATGCCTAAACCCTTTGCGATCGGGCTGACCGGCGGCATCGGCATGGGCAAAAGCGAAACCGCCAGGCTGTTCGCCGCCGAAGGCATTCCGGTCCATGACGCGGACGCCGCCATCACCCGGCTTTACGGCAAGGGCGGAGCGGCCGCCCTCGCTATCGCCAAGACCTTTCCGGATGCCGTGAAAGACGGCGCGGTGGACCGCGCCGCCTTGTCGGCGCTTGTGGTGAAAGATGCGGCCGCGCTCGCCCGGCTGGAACAACTGATCCATCCGCTGGTCCAGCGGGACCGCCAGGATTTTCTCGAACATGCCACCGCGCGGATCGTTATGTTCGACATCCCGCTTCTGTTCGAAATCGGCGCGGACAAGGATATGGACACGGTGGTGGTGGCGAGCGCGCCGGAAGACGTGCGGCGCGCGCGCGTGCTGGCGCGGCCGGGCATGACAGCGGAGAAATTCGAATCGCTCAAGGCGCGCCAGCTCCCCGATGCCCAAAAGCGTCAACAGGCGCATTATGTGGTGATGACCGACAAGGGCTTGGATCATGCCCGCGAACAGGTGAGAATGATCCTGGCCGACATCAGGAAAAAAATTCGCGATGCGTGAGATTGTCTTCGATACCGAGACCACCGGCTTCGAGCCGGGCGAGGGACATCGTATCGTCGAAATCGGCCTGGTCGAGCTGATGGATCATTTTCCCACCGGCCGCTCCAAGCAATTCTACCTCAACCCGGAGCGCGAGGTTCCCATCGAATCCCAGCGCGTTCACGGCCTTTCGACGGAATTCTTGAGCGACAAGCCGCTCTTCGCCCATATCGCGGACGAGTTCCTGGAATTCGTGGGCGACGCGGTGCTGGTGATCCACAATGCCAGCTTCGACATGAAATTCATCAATGCCGAATTGGCGCGGCTGGGGCGCACACCGCTTTCCATGGCGCGCACCCTGGATACGATCGAGATCGCCAAGCGCAAGATTCCCGGCGCGCGCTATTCTCTCGACGAACTCTGCAAGCGTTTCAGCATCGACCTCTCGCTGCGCGAGAAGCATGGCGCGCTGCTCGATGCCGAATTGACCGCCCAGGTCTATCTCGAACTGGTGGGGGGCCGGCAGCGCGGCCTGGCGCTCGCGCCGGTGGAGATCGCCGTCCAGAAACAACAGACGGATATGGGCCGCGCGCGCCAGCGTCCGACCCCGCTTCTTCCCCGCATCACGGCGGACGAGATCGCGCGCCACGCCGCCTTTGTCGCTAAAGAGTTGGGCGCCAACGCAATCTGGGCGCTGCCAGCGATATAGCTCCACGTTTCCGCAAGTTGCGGCCGCTCAAGGAGCAGCCGTGGCGGCGGCGCATTGTAATTGGAATCTGTAGGCATTGGGCCCGCGCTAGCGGAATAGCCCAATGCCTGCATTAAGCGTTGCCAGCGATGGGTTGCTGCGCCGCCTGACCCATCTTGGCCTGGTATAGGGCCACGAAGTCGATCGGCTCGATCATCAGGGGCGGCATGCCGCCGTCGCGCACCACATCGGCGACGATGCGGCGGGCAAAGGGGAACAGCATGTGCGGCGCCTGGATCAGAAGGATGGGCTGCATCGCGTCCTCGGGAATGTTCGTCAGCCGGAACAGGCCGGCATAGGCCAGTTCCAACAGGAAGAGTTGACGGTCCTCGCTCTTGGCGTGGACGCGCAGCTTGAGCTCGACCTCGAAATGCTGCTCGTCGCCGCGCTTGGCCTGGACATCGATGCCGAACTCGATCTGGGGCCGCTGGGTAAGACCCGCGGGCGCCCCGGGATTTTCGAACGACAGGTCTTTGATGTACTGGCCCACCACCTGAAGATTGGGGATCGAGGGTGTTCCCTCGGGGCCTGGCACTGCCGTTCCACCGCTGCTCATGTCTTTATTCCCGTGAGTGACGGGCGCGCGCTACCACGCGGGACGGCATCCTGACAAGCAGCGGAGCGTTATCCTCCCATGGGCTGCTGGCCATAGGCTGCTGGACAGGCCTGCTGGACCATGGGGGGTCCGGGGCGCTAGGGTCAGCCAGGTTTGGACCGCACAATGCCGGACGCACAACTGATAGAAATCCTGATCGCCGCCATGGTTGCAGGGGTGGTCCTGTTCCGGCTCTACACTGTCTTGGGCCGGCGTACCGGACACGAGCCGCAGCCCCAGGACCGCGTTGTCCCGGTTTCCGCGCAGGCCAATCTGCGCGCTTTGCCCGCAGAGCGGCCCAGTGAGCCCAAGGCGCGCTCGCTGTTCGACATCCAGTTGGCCGATCCCAGCTTTGAAACCAGCCATTTCCTGAAAGGCGCGCGCTCGGCCTATGAGATTGTGCTGAAGGCCTTTGCCGGTGGCGATCGCGCCAGCCTCAAGCCGCTTCTCTCGGACGAAGTGTACAAGGCCTTCGACGCGGAAATCGCCAAACACGGTGGCGCTCCCGCCACGGAAACGCTGGCCGGCATCACCGATGCCCAGATTGTCCATGCCACGCTGGAGAACAAGACCGCCGAGATCACGGTGTCATTCCGCGCCCAGTTCGCCCATGGCACGCCATCGTCCGGTGATTATGTCCAGCGCGACGTCACCGATGTTTGGACTTTCGCCCGCCAGATCGGCGCTTCGAGTCCCACCTGGACGCTGGTGGCAACCAGCGGCGCCTTGCCCTGACGCGCAAACGCGTCGCTTTTGTCGTGCTTGCGCTGTTGCTGGCGGCGCTGGCCGTCTGGTGGTTCACCAGACCCCCGCCGCGGTTGGCGCTTGTTTCTTTTGATGATTTGCCGGGCTGGCAAAATGCGGATTTGAAACCGGCCCTGGCTGCCTTTCGCCAAAGCTGCGCGGTGATAGTCCGCAAGCCTGCCGATGAACCGATCGGCGATTACGCCGGCACCGCCGGGGAGTGGCAGAAAGTCTGCGCGCAAGCCTCCGGCGAGGCCCGCGCCTTTTTCGAAAAGAATTTCACGCCTTACCGGCTCCCCGGCGAGGGCCTGTTCACCGGCTATTACGAACCGGAAATCCATGGCAGCCGGCTGCGGCATGACATCTTTCAGACCCCGGTCTATGGCTTGCCGGCCGATTTGATCCGGGCCGATCTCGGTCAATTCTCTTCCCAGTTCAAAGGCGAACATATCGCCGGGCGCCTGGAGGGGCGGCGACTGGTGCCCTATCCCGACCGGGCCCAGATCGATGCCCATGGCCTGGCCAGCGCGAAAATCCTGTTCTGGTGCGACGATCCGGTGGCGCTGTTCTTCCTGCAGATCCAGGGCTCGGGACGGGTGCGCTTCGAGAATGGCGAGGTCGCGCGCATCCAATATGCGGGCGAGAATGGCAGGCCCTACACTGCGATAGGCCGGGTGCTGGTGACCAGCGGGCGGCTGGCGCGCAATGACGTCTCACTGCAAAGCATCCGCGGCTGGCTGAAAACCAACCCGCGCCTGGCGCAAGCGGTGATGGAAGCCGATCAGTCCTTTGTCTTTTTCCAGGAAGCGCCGATCGGCGATCCCAGGCTGGGCAGCCCCGGCGTGGAGCATGTGCCTCTCACACCGCTGGGCAGCATGGCGATCGACCTGCGCCAGAACGCCTTGGGCGCGCCCTATTATGTGGCGACCGATCCGCTCCATGCGCTTTTGATCGCGCAGGACACGGGCGGCGCCATCAGGGGCCAGGTGCGCGGCGATATTTTCTTCGGCTTCGGCCCCAGGGCGGAAACAGATGCCGGCGGCATGAAAGCGCAAGGGCGCCTTTATGTCCTTCTTCCCAATGCGGTGGCGGCGCGGTTGGGCAAGGGCCTCTCCTCATGAGGCGCAAAGCTACGGAAGAAGAGAAAGAGCTTTTCCGCAAGCATGTCGCCGAAGCGATTTTGAGACCGGCAATGCCCAAAACAAAATCTTCCAAGAAGCCAGGCCCAAGGCCGGAGGGGGTAAAAATTGACGGAAATACTTCGGAAAAGTTGCGCCGCGGCCAGCTCGCGCCCGGCGCGCGCGTCGATCTTCATGGCATGACCGAAGCCGTCGCCCATCGCGCGCTTCATTCCTTTCTCGCAGGCGCGCAAGGGCGCGGGGTGAGGCTGGCGCTGGTGATCACCGGCGTCGGCAATCCGGCCCCGCATGGCGGTGCGGAATGGATGCGCGCGTCCCATGGCGTGCTGAAAGAAATGGTGCCGCGCTGGCTGAACGAAAAGGAGTTCGTGGGCCTGACCTCGGGTTGGGCGCGTGCCCACCGGCGCCACGGCGGCGACGGCGCGCTCTATGTCTATCTGCGCAAAAGCAAATGAAACAGGTTTTTCACGCGATCTGTGTCTCGACCCACGGTCCGGGCCTCTACGAGTTCACCGACAGAGTGGTGGAATTTGTGCGGAAAGAAAACATCGGCGACGGGCTTCTCACCTGCTACATCCGGCACACTTCGGCCTCGCTGCTGGTGCAGGAAAATGCCGATCCCGATGTGCTGAAGGATCTCAGGGATTTCTTCGCCGGTCTGGCGAAGAAGGGGATGGATTACCGGCACACCGCCGAAGGTCCGGACGACATGCCGTCACACATCCGCGCCGCGCTCACGCAAACGTCAATCGGCATTCCGGTCAAATCCGGCAAGCCCGCGCTGGGCACCTGGCAAGGCCTTTATGTGTTCGAGCATCGCGACGCGCCGCACACCCGTGAAGTGCTGCTGCACCTGATAGGGGATTAGATCAGCTTCGCGTCCGTGGCCAATTGCTTGAGGGACTTCTCGGGCCGCGCGCCATAATGGGAGATCACTTCCGCCGCCGCCAATCCACCCAGCCCCCCGCAATCGGCCAGGTTCTTGCCGTGGGTGAGGCCGAAAAGGAAACCCGCGGCGAAGAGATCGCCTGCGCCGGTGGTATCCATCACCTTGGCCACCGGATAAGCCGGCACGGCGTGGCATTCTTCGCCCTTGATCACCACACAGCCTTTTGCGGAGCGGGTGATGGCGGCCAGCCCGCCCCAGGCTTTCATTTTCTCCGCCACGACATCGAAATCCTCGGTCTCGAACAGCGATTTCGCTTCGTCCTCGTTGGCGAACAGAATGTCGAGGTCGTGCGCCATCAGGTGCAGAAACTCGTCGCGGAAGCGACCCACACAGAAGGCGTCGGAGAGCGACAGCGCCACTTTCGCGCCGGCGCCCTTGGCCGCGCGCATCGCCTTGCGCGACGCCTCCTTGGCAGCGTCGGTGTCCCAGAGATAGCCTTCGATATAGAGAATCCTGGCGGCGGCGACTTCGGCCTCGTCCACATCGCCGGGTGTCATTTCGCGGCAGGCGCCCAGATAGGTGTTCATGCTGCGCTGCCCGTCCGGCGTCACTGCGATCATCGAAGACGCCGTCGAGGAGCCGCCGGCCGCCGGGTTGGTGGTGAAGTCCACACCCAGCGCTTTCAGACTTTCAGCGAAACGCGCGCCCAGAACATCGTCGCGCACTTTGCCCAGAAAGACCGCGCGTCCGCCCAGCGATGCCAGGCCCGCCATGGTGTTGGCGGCGCTGCCGCCCGCTTCCTGCACGCTTTTGCCCAGTGCCTTGTGCAGTTCCTGGGCGCGGAATTCGTCGATCAAGGTCATGGCGCCCTTGGCGATGCCGTGGCGAAGCAGGAAGGCGTCGTCCACGGCCGCGATCACGTCCATGATCGCATTGCCCAGCCCCGCGACGTCGTATTTTTGCGGCATGCCCACTCCCGATGGCGCTATAAACGGAATGCCATTAGAGCATGGCCTGGACAAATGGAAGCGGAGCAGAAACCGAAGGACGCATGAGGAAGAACATCGCTGCCTTGATGATCCTGACGTTGGCGGGATGTGCCGCGCCCCCGCGCCCGCCGGCACCCGCCACCGTGCCGATTCCGCCTGCGCCACCGCCACGCGAACCGGATGTCTTCACCGGGCTTCAGGCCACGCAATTGCGCGCCTTGGCCGGGGCGCCCGCCTTCACCCGCAAGGACGGCGCCACGGAAATGTGGCGCTATGACATGCAATCCTGCCGCGCCTTCTTTTTCTTCACCGGAACGCCGGCCAAGGTCCAGCATGTGGAGACTTTGCCGCGCGGGGCCGATGGCGGCGCCGATCCCGCCTGCCTCAACGCTTTGCGCGTGCGGCGGTCTTAAGCCTTTTCGGCGGCTTTTCCGGCGGCAATTCTTTCGTCTTGGCGGGGAAGTTGCAGAGATCGCGCACCACGCAGGTGGGGCAAAGGGGCTTTCGCGCCACGCAGGTGTAGCGGCCATGCAGGATCAGCCAGTGATGGGCATGCAGCCGGTATTTCTCCGGTACGCGCTTCTGCAGCCCCAGTTCGACCTCCAGCACATTCTTGCCGGGCGCCAGCCCGGTGCGGTTGGAAACGCGAAAGATATGCGTATCGACCGCGATGGTGGGTTCGCCGAAGGCGACATTCAGCACCACATTGGCGGTCTTGCGGCCCACGCCCGGCAAGTCCTGAAGCGCCTCGCGGTCCTTCGGCACCTGGCCGCCATGTTTTTCGATCAGGATTTTCGAAAGCGCGATGACGTTTTTCGCCTTGCCGCGATAAAGCCCGATGGTCTTGATGGCATTGGCCAGCCTGGCTTCGCCCAGCGCGGCCATTTTCTCCGGCGTGTCTACGGTCTTGAACAGGGGTTTTGTCGCCTTGTTGACGGATTTGTCGGTGGCTTGCGCCGACAACGCCACCGCCACCAGCAGCGTGTAGGCATTCTTGTATTTCAGCTCGGTCTTGGGATCGGGAATGTGCTTCATGAGGCGCGCGAAGAACTCTTCGATTTCCGCGCGCGTCAGTAATTTAACCACGGCGCGTCTTGGCCGAGGCTTTCTTCCCCCGCGTCGCGAAGCGACTGGCGGGGGAAGATGTCTTCAGAAGGCTTGTCCTGAGGAAGACAGATGGGGGAATCATCAAAGGCCCAGCACGTCCGTCATGGAGTACAGACCAGGTTTCTTGCCCTGGCCCCAGCGCGCGGCTTCCAGCGCGCCACGCGCAAAGATGGAGCGATCTTCCGCGCTGTGCGAAAGCGTGATCCGTTCGCCCGCCCCCGCCAGGAACACTTGATGCTCGCCCACCACCGAACCGCCGCGCAGGCTCGCAAAGCCGATTGCGCCGTCCTTGCGCGGCCCCGTGTCGCCGTCGCGGCCCCGCACCGCATGCGTATTCAGCGACACGTTGCGGCCCTTCGCCGCCGCCTGGCCCAGCAGCAGCGCCGTGCCCGACGGCGCATCCACCTTGAGCTTGTGGTGCATCTCCAGAATTTCGACGTCATAGCCGGGAAGCGCCATGGCGGCTTTTTCCACCAGCGCCGCCAGCAAGGTCACGCCCAAACTCATATTACCGGACTTGACGATCACGGCATGGCGCGAGGCGGCCTGGATGCGGGCCTCTTCGTCGAGCGCAAAGCCGGTGGTGCCGATCACATGGACGATGCGCGCCTGAGCCGCCAATCCTGCCAGCATCACCGACACCATGGGGCGGGTGAAATCGATCACCGCCTGGGCGCCGGCGATCAGAAGAAGCGGGTCGGCGGTGAGTTTGATCCCATTGGCGGCGAGGCCCGCCAACTGGCCGGCATCGCGCCCCAGATCGGGATGGCCTTCCGCTTCCAGCGCACCGCAAAGGACCATGCCTTGCGCCTGGGCAATCTCACGCACCAGCGCGCGGCCCATCCGGCCGGAAGCGCCGGCCACCACGATGTTGAGTTCCCCCGCCATCTCCCTCAGACCTTGGTATCGACAGGCGCGGTGTCGCGGCGCGCCACCGTCACCATGGCGGGGCGCAGCAGCCGGTCGCCGATCATGTAGCCTGCCTGCACCACGTCGATGATGGTGCCGGGCGGCTTGCCGTTGCCCGGCACTTCGGCGATGGCCTGATGCAGATTGGGATCGAATTTCCCATTCTCCGTGGAGACGGGTTTGACGCCATAGCGCTCCAGCGTCGCCATCAATTGCCGGTCGGTGGCTTCGACGCCATCGAGCACGGCCTTCACTTGCGGGTCGGCGGCGTCACGCAACTCCGGCGGACATGCCGCAAGCGCGCGGGAGAAATTGTCGGCGATCGAGACCATGTCGCGGGCGAATTTGGTCACCGCATATTGCGACGCTTCGGTTTTTTCACGCTCGGCCCGGCGGCGGATATTCTCGGCTTCCGCCAGCGCGCGCAGGCGCTGGTCGCGCAGGGATTCCACTTCGGCCTTCAACACCGCCACGGTGTCGGGCCCGGAATCGTTGGCCGGATCGGCCATCCGCGCTTCCGGCATTTCCTGTTCTGTTTCTTCGCTCATGACATGTCCTTGAGGGATTTCCTTAAACGCTAACCAAGCAATCGTCCAATGACTTTGGCGGTATGGTCCACCATGGGAATGATGCGGCCATAATTGAGCCTTGTGGGCCCCAGAACGCCGATCACGCCCACGATCTTGCCCGCGGCATTGGCATAAGGCGCGGCCACGATGGAGGAACCGGAAAGCGAGAACAGCCGGTTCTCCGAGCCGATGAAGATGCGCACGCCATCGCCTTCCTTGGCCAGTTCCAGAAGGCGGATCAGGTCGGCCTTGCGCTCGATGTCGTCGAACAAGGTGCGGATTCGCTCGATGTCGGCTTGCGCTTCCACACTGTCCAACAAATGCGAAGCGCCGCGCACGATCAGCACCTTGTCGTCACCGCCGCCGCCGGGCTCGGCCAGGGTGGCCAGGCCTTCGGCGACGATCTTGGCGGTGAGCGTGTCGAGGATGGCGCGGTCGCTTTCCAGTTCCGCCAGGATTTCGGTCCGCGCGGCATCGATGGTCCGCCCGGCCAGCCTCGCATTGAGATAGTTTGTGGCTTCGATCAGCGCCGATCCGGGAAGGCCTGGCGGTGTGTTGATGACGCGATTTTCCACCTGGCCATCCTCGCTGACCATGATCACCAGGGCTTTGCCGGGACCGACCTGGACGAACTCGACATGCTTGAGGGCCGCATCCTGCTTGGCGGTCACCACCAGCCCGGCACAGCGCGACAGGCCCGAGAGCAGGGTGGTCGCCTGGGTGAGAACGTCTTCCAGACGGCGCCCACTGCCCGACATGCGCGCTTCGATCATCCCGCGCTCTTGAGGTTCCAGGTCACCCACTTCCAGAAGCCCGTCCACGAACAGCCGCAGGCCCTTTTCGGTGGGCACGCGGCCCGCGCTGGTGTGGGGAGCATAGAGCAGGCCCATCATCTCCAGGTCTGCCATCACATTGCGGATGGAGGCGGGCGACAGCGTCAAAGGCAGGCGCTGGGACAGGGTGCGCGAGCCCACCGGCTCGCCCGAGGCCAGAAAGGCTTCCACCAGATGGCGGAAGACTTCCCGGGGGCGTTCCTCCAGGGGGGGATAGGCGAGGCGGGCGGCAAACGAATCCAAGATAAGCCTTTGATGTTACTGGGTTACTATCCTCGACCGGCAGCCTATTGGACGCGGGGGACGCCAAAGCGGCTAAAGCATTTCGTGACGAAAATGCTCTAGCTTTTTTTGTTTGTCGCGGTTCCGGACGGAAAACCGCTCACACTTTTCCTGGAACAGCTCTAAGTAACCGCGCCAAACTTCCACTTCAAGATATACGGAGCCCATGCGCCTCTCCAATCGTAGCCCCGATTCCTTGCGTTCCGTCAGCCTGGAACCGGGCACCGCCCGCCATGCCGAAGGCTCCTGTCTGGTCAAGTTCGGCGACACCCATGTGCTGGTCACCGCCAGTCTGGAAGAGAAAGCGCCGCCCTTCCTGAAAGGCTCCGGCAAGGGCTGGGTGACGGCGGAATATGGCATGCTGCCCCGCTCCACCCATGAGCGGATGCGGCGCGAAGCGGCGGCGGGCAAACAATCCGGCCGCACCCAGGAAATCCAGCGCCTGGTGGGACGGTCCCTTCGCGCCGTCTGCGACCTCACGGCTTTGGGGGAGCGTCAGGTTACGATCGATTGCGACGTGCTGCAGGCCGATGGCGGCACCCGGACCGCCGCCATCACCGGCGGTTATGTGGCGCTGGCCCAGTGCGTGGGCTTCATGCAGAAGACCGGGCTGGTAAAGACACCGGTGTTGAAGGATCACGTCGCGGCGGTCTCCTGCGGCATCATCAAGGGCGAGCCCATGCTCGACCTGAATTATGACGAGGATTCCACTGCCGAGACCGACGCCAATTTCGTGATTACCGGCGGGGGCGGATTGGTGGAGATCCAGGGGACGGCCGAAGGCGCGCCTTTCACCGAAGAGCAGTTGGGCCAATTGTTGCGGCTGGCGCGCAAAGGCATCGGCGAATTGATCGTGCTGCAGAAGCAAGCCCTCACATGAAGCTGCCGCGGGGCAGCATCCTGATCGTCGCCAGCCACAATCAGGGCAAGGTGCGTGAGATCAAGGCGCTCTTGGGACCGCATGGCATCGAGCCGGTCAGCGCCGGGGAATTGGGTCTTCCCGAGCCGGAAGAAACCGGCGCGACGTTTGCCGCCAATGCGGAATTGAAGGCGCGGGCGGCTGCCGATGCCGGGCACCATCCCGCACTGGCCGACGATTCCGGCCTGTGGGTCGATGCGCTGAATGGCGCCCCGGGAATTTATTCGGCGCGATGGGCGGGACCGAACAAAGATTTCGGCGTGGCGATGGCCAGAGTGGAAAAGGAATTGCTGGAAAGGAAGGCGCGGGATTTTTCCGCCAAATTCGTCTGCGCGCTGTCGCTGGCGACGCCCCAGGGCGAGATCAAGACCTTCGAAGGCGAGATTCACGGCCATCTCACCTTTCCGTCCAAGGGCCAGCTTGGCTTCGGCTATGATCCTATCTTTGTCGCGCACGGGATGGACCAAACCTTCGGCGAGATCGATCCGCATGTGAAGAACGCCATGAGCCATCGCGCCCGCGCCTTCGAGAAGCTTCTTCATAGTGGTATCTTGGCCGAGTCCATCTGATGTCATTCGGGATTTATGTGCATTGGCCGTTCTGCGCCGCCAAATGCCCCTATTGCGATTTCAACAGTCATGTCCGCACCGCGATTGACGAATCGGGTTGGATCGAAGCGATCGAACGCGAGCTGGATTGGACGGCTGAGAGCCAGGGCAAGGATCGCCCCCTCGTGGAAACGATTTTCTTCGGCGGCGGCACGCCATCCCTGATGACGGGCGCGTCGGTGGGGCGTGTGCTGGAACAGATTGCCCGCCTCTGGCCGATGGCGAACGATGTCGAGATCACATTGGAAGCCAATCCCGCCAGCGCCGAGGCCGCACGCTTTGCCGATTATCGCGCCGCGGGCGTGAACCGGTTGTCGCTGGGCATGCAGGCCTTGAACGATGGGGATTTGAAGCGCCTGGGCCGTTTGCACGACGCACAGGAGGCCAAGGCGGCGCTTTCCCTCGCAAGGCGGAATTTCGCTCGCGTCTCGCTGGACTTGATCTATGCCCGGCCCGAGCAAAGCGAAGCAGCCTGGCGCAGCGAACTCAAGGAAGCCTTGTCGTACGGCACCGATCATCTCTCGCTTTATCAGCTCACCATCGAGCCGGGCACGCCTTTCGCGGTACTTTACCAGAACGGCGCGCTCAAGATACCGGATGAGACATTGGCGGCGGACCTTTACGAAGCGACCCAGGAGCTGACCGAAGCCGCGGGCCGCCCTGCCTATGAAATCTCCAATCATGCCGCGCCCGGTTCGGAGAGCCGCCATAACCTCCTCTATTGGCGCTATCAGGATTATGCCGGGGTGGGGCCGGGTGCGCATGGCCGCCTGAGACTAGGTGGCAAACGCATCGCCACTTCCACCATTCGTCTGCCCGAGCGCTGGCGCGAAGCCGTCGTGAAAGGCGAGAACAGCTTCATCGATTTTGCGGCAGTGAGCGACGAGGATGCGGCCCGCGAGCATCTCTTGATGAATTTGCGTCTTCACGACGGCGTCGATCTTGCCGTTTATGAAACGCGGTGGGGTGCCAAGCCTTCGCTTGCCAAGCTCACCCCGCTATTGGAACAGGGCCTGCTCCGCCAGGATGGCGACATTGTCAGCGCGACGGCCCAAGGCCGGTTGGTGCTGAACGCGGTTATCGCAGCATTGCTGAATTAATTTTCCCCCCGCCCTTCGCAGCCTCAAAAACTTCGGGCCTGGAAAGTTTTGGGCGCCGGGTTCACCACATGGAAGCCGTCGGGCTCGACTTCCAGGATCGCCAGACCCCGTTCCGATGTGCCGTCGCGGTTGAAGCGGAAGATGCCATCCACGCCGGAGAACCCATTGGGGTCCATCAGCGCCGCCGGGGTGAAGCGATGATAGGGCTGGCCCTTGGAAAGCAGCGCCACCAGCGAGATGGCGTCATAGGCCAATGAAGCAAGCTGCGGCGGATCGGCGCCATAGACAGTCTTGTATTTCTCGACGAACGCCGCATCGGCATCCGGCTCGGGCGCGGCGAACCAGCCGCCCTCCAGGGTCTGCTCTCTTGTCAGGCCGGGATCATCCCACAAGCCCGTGCCCAGCAATTTCACTTTGGCCGGGTCCAGCCCATTGAAGGCCAGCGACGGCGCGATGGCGCGAAGCACGCTGCCGCCCTGTGCAATCAACACCGCATCGGCATTGCTTTTGGCAATGGCGGCCGAAGGGGCCATCACGGCGGAGGTATCGGGGGCGAAATGCGCGATATCCACATTGGTCGCGCCTGCGCTTTTCACCGCATCGCTGAACGCATTCGCCACCAGGTCTCCGTAAGGGGTCTGAGGCACCATGGCGGCGAAATTATGATGGCCCTGAGAACTGGCATAGGACACGACCTGCTTTACTTCGCTCTGCGGCAGGAAGGACAAGAGATAGACCCCATTGCCGGCCACGCTGCGCTCGGTCGAAAAAGCCAGCACCGGCACGCCGCGGTCGCGCGCGATGGGCGCCACCGTGGCGACGGAAGGACCGAACAGCGGCCCGACAATGATCTCCGCACCCTGGCTTAATAGTTTCCTAGCCGCGGCGCCCGCCTGATCGGGCGTGCCTTCGTCGGCGGTCATCAGCAGAAGCGTGCGGTTGCCGCTGTCGAACAGGGCCAATTCCGCAGATTTGAGCATGGCGGCGGCGAGCGTTTTGGTGGCCTGGGTGCCGCTGGAGAAAGGCAGGATGATGCCCACCCTGAGCGGCGTCACGCCGGGCGCGAGATTGGGAAGCTTGAGATAATTGGTCTGGTCCCGGTCCAGGGGATTGGCGGCGGGCGGAGGCG
Source organism: Rhizomicrobium sp. (assembly GCA_035606155.1). Lineage (GTDB taxonomy): Bacteria > Pseudomonadota > Alphaproteobacteria > Micropepsales > Micropepsaceae > Rhizomicrobium. The sequence continues at coordinate 22,646 of DATNFZ010000159.1, forward strand.
GAGGTGCTACCACCACGGGCGGTGGCAGGGGCTTGGGCGGCGCGCACGCGCTCAAGGCCGCTATCGCAGCCACGCCTGCAATGGCACAAAGGCGGGCGGGGAAGGTCTTCCAACCAAATGGCACGGCAAAAATCATCTTCGGGTTCCCGGCAGGGAGAACATGGCAACGGTCCTACTAGAACGCCTGAGGCCGGTAAACCGCAACAGCTTGGCGATTTGAAGGATGCTTTGGCGCCTGGCCTTTATGTCACGGCCACGCCCATCGGCAATGCGCGCGACATCACCTTGCGGGCGCTGGATGTGCTCAACGCCTGCGATCTGATTGCGGCCGAAGATACCCGCGTGACCGTCAAGCTTCTGGCGATCCATGGCATCGCCAAGCCGCTCACCGCCTATAACGATCACAATGCCGAGGGGCAGAGGCCACGCCTTCTGGAGCGGCTGCGCGGGAAAAGCCGCATCGTCCTGGTGAGCGATGCGGGTACGCCGTTGGTTTCCGATCCCGGGTTCAAGCTGGTGCGCGCCGCGATCGTGGAGGGATTGCCGGTCCATGTCCTGCCCGGCCCCTCGGCGGTGCTGGCGGGCTTGGCGCTGTCGGCCCTGCCGTCCGACCGTTTCCTGTTCGCGGGCTTTTTGCCCAGCAAGGCCGGTGAACGCCGTACTGCGCTGGAAGAACTCAAGGGTGAAGGCGCGACCTTGATCTTTTTTGAATCCGGCATGCGGCTGGCCGCCTGCCTGAAGGACATGACCGAGATTTTCGGCCCCCGCAGAGCCAGCGTGGCGCGCGAGATCACCAAGCTGCATGAAGAAGTACGCCGGGGCGATCTGGCAGAGCTGGCACACACTTATGGACAGGAAGGGCGGCCCAAGGGCGAAGTGACGTTGCTGGTGGGGGGCGCGGCCAAAGCCGAGATTGATTTCGCCAAAATAGACGAGGCACTGGCCAGGGCGCTGGCCTTCATGCCGCTCAAGCCGGCGTCGGAAATGATCGCCGGCCTCTTGGGCATCTCCCGCCATGCCGTTTATGCGCGGGGGCTGGAGAAGAAAAATGGCTGACCGCACCAGAGCTGACCGTTTAATCGCCGAGAAGCGGGGCCATCGCAGCGAGGCCTGGGCGGCCTGGTGGCTCAGGCTCAAAGGCCACCGGATTCTGGGCCGCCGCATCAAGACCCATGCCGGTGAGATCGATCTGGTGACGCTGTCGCCTTTCGGGCCGGTCTGTTTCATCGAAGTCAAGGCGCGGGCATCGGTGCGCGACGCCGCCGAAGCGGTCACGCCCGAGCAGCGGACTCGCATTGCCCGCGCCGCCTCCCTATATCTGGCGTCGCGGCCCGGCTTGGCAAAGCGCGGGGCGCGGTTCGATATTGTCACCGTGGCGGGGCTTCCCAGGCATCTTACCGATGTCTGGCGGATGGATGGGTGAAACGATGGTTTTGACGATCGCGATCCAGATGGACCCGATCGAGAAGATCGATATCGAGGGTGATTCCACCTTCGCCCTCGCCCTGGAAGCGCAAAGTCGCGGGCACAGACTTCTCTATTACGGCCCACACGATCTCACCTTCCGCGAAGGCAAGGTGACGGCCCGGGCACGGCCGCTCCAGGTCCGTGCCGTCAAGGGCGATCATTTTGCGCTGGGCGAGGCTGCCGTGCACGACCTGGCGGCGACGGATGTGGTCTTGATGCGCCAGGATCCGCCTTTCGACATGGCCTATATCTCGGCCACCCATATTCTGGAGCGTATCCATCCCAAAACCCTGGTGGTGAATGATCCGAGAGAAGTGCGCAATGCGCCCGAGAAACTGTTCGTCACCGAATTCCAGGATTTCATCCCGCCCACCCTGATCACCAGCGACCGCCAGGAGATCCGCGAGTTCCGCGAGCGCCATCGGGAAATCATCCTGAAGCCGCTTTATGGCAATGGCGGCACCGGCGTCTTCCGCATCGGCCCGGATGACGAGAATCTGGGTTCGCTGCTCGAGATGTTCACCCAATTCTACCGCGAGCCGGTGATCGTGCAGCGTTA
>DATNFZ010000160.1:0-8868 GCA_035606155.1 Rhizomicrobium sp.
GCTCGGCCAGCATGATCAGTCTTTCGATCCGGGGCGTGTCTTCCAGCTTGGTCTCGCTCATGGCGCGGCTGCTTCCGGTTGTGGCGTTTCCTGATGGCGCAGCAATTGGCGCGAGACCGCATTGGCCAGGCCAAAGCCGCCCTTGTCGGCAATCGACTTGGCGTATTCATTGACCATCAACGAGCGGAACATCTCTTCGCCCTGGCCGCCGCCCATCGGGCCGTCGGTGGGAATGCCCTGGAACATGCTGCCGAGGAACTGGGCGATGAAGACGCCTTCGAATTCTTTGGCCGACTTGGTCGCCGCCGCCTTGTTGTCGGTTGCGCCCGGCGCGCGCACCGATGCGGGCTGGGCCGCGAACATCGCGGTCTGAAGGGTCGCGTCCATCAGCCGATCACCTGAATGTCGGCTTGCAGCGCGCCTGCCGCCTTGATCGCCTGCAGGATCGAGATGATGTCGCGCGGACCCACGCCGAGAGCGTTGAGGCCATCGACCATGCTCTGGAGCGAAACGCCCTGGTTGAGCACGGCCATCTTGTTGCCTTTCTCGTCGTCGATCTGAATCTGGGTGCGCGGCACAACCTGGGTGGTCCCGGTATTGGAGAAGGGCGACGGCTGGCTTACCTGCGGCGTCTCGGTGACGCGGATGGTGAGGTTGCCCTGGGCGATCGCCACGGCGGAGATACGCACATCCGCGCCCATCACGATCACGCCCGAAGTCTGGTCGATGATCACCTTAGCCGGCTGGTCGGGATCGACTTTCACCTGCTCGATGTCGGTCAGAAGGCCCATCACGCCGCCGGGGTAATTGGCAGGCACGTGCAACTCGACATTGGCTGGGTCCGAAGCGCTGGCGGCATTGTTGCCGAGATAGGAATTCACCGCGCTGGCGATGCGGGCGGCGGTGGTGAGATCGGGATTGTGCAGCGACAGTTTCACCTGATCCATGCTGGCCAAGTGGAAGCCGGTTTCACGCTCGACGATGGCGCCGTTGGAGATGCGTCCGGCGGTGGGGACGCCGCGGGTGACGGATGATGCCGCGCCCTGGGCGGAGAAGCTGCCGGTGGCAACCGGGCCTTGGGCGACCGCATAGGTCTGGCCGTCGGCGCCGAACAGCGGCGTAACAAGCAGGGTGCCGCCCAAGAGGTCCTTGGCGTCGCCCATGGCGCTCACATTCACGTCGATGCGCGTTCCCGACGAGGAGAAAGCCGGCAGGCTGGCGGTGACCATCACCGCGGCCACGTCCTTGGTCTGCATGTTGGCGGAGCCGGTATTGACGCCCAACCGCTCCAGCATGGTCTGGATGCTTTCCTGGGTGAAGGGAGAATTCTGGAGGCTGTCGCCGGTGTGGTTGAGACCCACCACCAAGCCGTAGCCGATCAGCATATTGTCCCGGATGCCTTCGACATCAACCAGATCCTTGACCCGGGAGAAGGCAAGGACAGGGAAGGGCGCAGCCACCAGGGCAGCCCCGAAAAGAAAAGCCGTAAGACGGATGATAAAGGGTGCGCGGCGCATGAATTCGGCTTCTGCCTGTTTTCCGCTTCCGCCTTGCTAAATCCGTGCCGCCCCGGCCACAAAAATAATCGTTACATATCAAAATATTAGATGTATAGCCGAACGCTGTTCGGGTTCTTTGGGCAGTTTTTGCCGGGCCGAGGCGGCTATTGCCATGACCACCTTGCCGCCCGGCCCATGGGTGCGACGACAGACATTTTATTGTGTCCGAACAGTGTTTGGGTGATGACGCGGATGCCTCCGATTCTTATGTTCGGCTCCCTTTTCCAAGGAATCACATGGCCGCGCCCCGTCCTGCCCTGCTCTGCATCCTCGATGGCTGGGGCTGGCGTGAGGATCAGCAGGACAACGCCATCGCCGAGGCCAAGACCCCCAACTACACAAGCATGCTTCGGGATTGCCCGCATGCGCTTCTCCACACTTCGGGCCGGGCGGTAGGTCTGCCCGAAGGCCAGATGGGCAATTCCGAAGTGGGCCATATGAATATCGGCTCGGGCCGGGTGGTGGCGCAGGACCTGCCCCGGATCGATGTGACGATTGAAGACGGCTCATTGGGAAATAGGCCTGCCTTGCGCGAGCTGATCACCAAGGCGCAGGCCGCCAAAGGCGCCGTCCATCTGATGGGTCTGTTATCCCCGGGCGGGGTTCATTCCCATCAGGATCACATGGCGGCGCTGGTGCGCATTCTGGCGGAAGCCAGGGTGCCGGTTTTCGTGCACGCCTTCCTGGATGGCCGCGACACGCCGCCCCGAAGCGCCAAAGGCTTTATCGAAAAATTCCTCCGCGACATTGAAGGTGCGCCCGGCGTCAGGATGGCCACGCTTTCGGGACGCTATTATGCGATGGACCGCGACAAGCGCTGGGACCGGGTGAAGAAAGCCTATGACGCGCTGGTGGATGCCGACGCGACTCGCCAATCCGACGTGTTTGCCGCGCTTGATGCTTCTTATGCAGAGAATGTCGGCGATGAGTTCGTGGTGCCGGCCGTTTTGGCCGACTATGCCGGCATGGCCGATGGCGATGCGCTTCTGTTCGCCAATTTCCGTGCCGACCGGGCGCGGGAGATTTCCCTGGCCTTGCTGGACAGGGGCTTCACCAGTTTCGAACGCAGCCGGGTGGTGAAATTCAGCGCCGCCGCGGGCTTGACGGAATATTCCGAAGAACTGGCCTCCATGATGACGGCGATATTTCCGCCGGAGGATGTCCGCGAAACCCTGGGCGAAGTCATGGCCGAGCGCGGTCTGAAGCAGTTGCGTATCGCTGAGACCGAGAAATATGCCCATGTCACCTTCTTTCTGAATGGCGGTCGCGAAGAGCCCTTTCCCGGCGAAGACCGCATCCTGGTGCCCAGCCCCAAAGTCTCAACTTACGATCACAAGCCCGAGATGAGCGCCTATGAAGTGACCAGCAAGCTGGAAGAGGCGATCGGCAGCGGCAAATATGATCTCATCGTCGCCAACTACGCCAATCCCGACATGGTGGGCCATACCGGGATCATGCCGGCCGCGATCAAGGCGGTGGATGCAATAGACGAATGCCTGGGGCGGCTGCGCACGGCGATCGAGAAAGCCCATGGCGTGATGCTGCTGACCGCCGATCATGGCAATATCGAGTTGATGAAGGACCCCAAGACCGGCGAGCCGCATACGGCGCATACGACTTTCGACGTGCCCATCGTGGCGATCAACGCGCCCAAGGGCATCAAGCTGGAAGACGGCCGCCTGGCCGACGTGGCGCCCACCATGCTGGCGTTGATGGGTATCCCACAGCCTAAGCCCATGACGGGGCATTCTCTGCTCAAGAGGGGTTAGGATTGCGCGGAATCCTTTTCACGCTTTCGCTTGGCCTGGCCCTGCCGGCCCTGGCGGCGCCTCAGGTGCCCAAGAAGGTACCGATAGAGGTGACACCGCATCCCAGGCCTGCACTTCAAAGCGACGCGCCGCCCGAAGCTCCGCTGGATCTTTCCAAGGCCATGCCCGGCAAGGCGATGGGCAAGCTTCCTTCCAGCGCGCAACAACTGAACAAGCTTCAGACCGAGATGGCGCATGACAAGCCGGCGCTGGCCGACGCCAGACAGAAAAGCGAACTTCTCTCCAAGGAAGCGTCGGACTTGCGGCAGAAGCTGATCGACAGCGCGGCCAAGGTGGAGAGCCTGGAGCAGGAAACCGTCACGCTCGATAACGAGATCGCGCAACTCGAACAGCAGAATGATTTGCTCACCAAAGGCTTCGAGCGCGACCGCATTTCCGCGACCAAGCTTTTGGCGATCCTCGAGCGGCTGCAGCACGACATGCCGCCCGCGCTGGCGGTACGCCCCGACGATGCCTTGGCCGCGGCGCGCGGCTCCATGCTGGTGGGCGCAAGCCTGCCGCCGCTTTATTCCCAGGCCGCCAAACTTGCCGCCCGCATCGACGCACTGCGGGCGACGCGGTTGGCATTGCTCAAGCGCCGCGCCGATGCGGCAAAGGTCGCCACGGAGTTGCGCAATGCGCGCGGCGATCTTGAAATGCTGAGCGCCAAGAAAGAGGCGGAGGCGCAGGAAGCGGGCGGCGCCTACGATGCGCTCAAGACCCGCCTTGGGGTCATCGCCGGGGAGGCGGCGGATTTTCAAACTTTGGCGGACCGGGTGGCCGCCTTGCGCCGTACCGCGCCCGACGAAAGCGGTATCGTTACCGTCACGGCCACCAATTCGGGTTCCTTGGGCCCCCTCACCAAAGGTTCATTGTTGCCGCCGGTGGTTGGAACCATCCTGCCCAGGAGCGCCGGAACCGGGGAAAATGCCCAGGAAGACAGTAAAAATCCCGGTCTCACCTATGCCACGATACGGGGTGCGCAAGTGATCGCGCCATCCGACGGCCGCGTTCTTTTCGCCGGGCCTTACCATAAATCAGGACAGGTCTTGATCCTGGAGATAACCACTGGCTACGATCTGGTGTTGGCCGGACTTGGGCGCGTGACCGTGCGTCCGAACGACGAATTGTTGGCGGGAGAGCCCGTCGGAAACATGCCAGCGGAAAGCCCTTCGCCCATCGAACGGCTTTATTTCGAATTGCGAGAGAACGGTCATGGGCTGGACCCTCGACCATGGCTGAGCCTCGAACTGCGGAAGGCAAAACGAACATGAAGAAAGTTGCATTGGTGGCGCTGGGCGCCGTGGCCGGATTCGGGCTGGCGCTGAGCGTCTTGCCGGAGGCAAAAGGCGCCGCCGACATGGGCGCCTATCAGAGCCTGGATCTTTTCTCCAACGCCTTCGAACGGGTGCGCGCCAATTATGTGCGCCCGGTCAAGGACAGCGAATTGGTCAACAACGCGATCCAGGGCATGGTCTCCAGCCTCGATCCGCATTCCAGCTACATGGACGCCAAGGCCTATAACGACATGCAGATCACCACCAAGGGTGAGTTCGGCGGCGTCGGCATCGAAGTGACCCAGGAAGACGGGCTGATCAAGGTGATCTCGCCCATCGACGGAACACCCGCCGCCAAGGCCGGCATCAAGTCGGGCGATCGCATTGCCGGCATTGACGGCACCTCCATCGCCGGATTGCCGTTGAACGACGCCATCGACAAGATGCGCGGCCCCGCCGGCTCCAAGATCGTTCTCACCATCCTGCGCGAAGGCGAGAAAAAGCCCTTCGACGTCAGCTTGCAGCGCGCAGTGGTGCAGGTGGACGCCGACACATGGCGGCGCGAAGGCGATATCGGCTACATCCGGCTTCCTGGCTTCAATGAACAGACCGCCTCAGGCCTGGAAAAGGGCGTGCGCGAATTGAAGAAGCAGATCGGGCCCGGCATCAAGGGTTACATCATCGACCTGCGCAACAATCCTGGCGGCCTGCTCGACCAGGCGATCCAGGTGTCGAGCGACCTTCTCAATGGCGGCGAAGTTGTTTCCACCCGGGGCCGTCATCCCGAGGATACCCAGCGTTATGACGCCAAAGGCGGCGGCGACATCACCGGCGGCAAACCGATCATCGTTCTGGTAAATGCGGGTACGGCCTCGGCGTCGGAGATCGTGTCGGGCGCGTTGCAGGATCACAAGCGCGCCACCATCGTGGGCATGACCAGCTTCGGCAAAGGCTCGGTCCAGACCATCATTCCCTTGGGCGAGGGCGGCGGAGCGCTGCGCCTCACCACCGCGCGGTATTTCACGCCATCGGGCCACTCGATCCAGGCCCAGGGCATCATTCCCGATATTGCCGTGGCGCAAGGCGACGAGGGCAATGTGCCCAAGATTGCGCGGCCGTCGGAAGCCGATCTGCCGGGCCATCTGCAAGGCGAGCCGGTGGCAAAGAAAAACAACGCCCCCGTGATCCAGCCGGCGCCCGGCAAGAAATATGACGACTTCCAGCTCTCCTATGCCGAGGACCTGCTCAACGGCAAGATGACCGTGGCGACGGCGGGAAAGCCCACCAAGGCGGATTGAGCCTGATGCTTTTCTATTCCCCCTCCCCTTGCGAGAGGGGCGAAGGGGCGAGCCACGCCCGGCAAAGGCGGATGAAACCCCGCGAGCCGTTTCGCGTGGCGAACTCCTTCGGGGAGGGCGACAGATCGCCCTCTTACTCATACCTCAACGCATGCACCGGATTGGCGCGCGCCACATGTGCGGCATGGACGATCACCGTGGCCCAGGCGATCAGCAGCGCCGCCGCACCCGCGCCCACGAAATAAAGCGGGCTGAGGCTGATGCGATAGGCATAACCTTCCAACCAATTATGCAGATAGTAATAAGCCACCGGCCAGGCGATCAGGTTCGCCGCCAGCACCGGAATGGAGAACTGCCAGAGCAGCATCCACACGATGTCTTTCGTCTTCGCTCCAAACGTCTTGCGCAGCCCGATCTCCTTGGTCCGCCGTTCGGTCGAAAAAGCGGCCAGCCCGAACAATCCAAGACATGCGATAAAGATCGCAATGCCCACGAACAAGCCGAAGATGGCCCCCTCTCGCTCGTCAGCCCGGAATTGCTGTTCGAAACTGTCGCTGAGGAAATGGCGCTTGATGGCGGTATCAGGCGCGAACCTGTGCCACGTGTGGTCAATGAAGGAAAGCGTGTCCGCCACATGATAGCCGCTGAGGCGAACAGACATGTAGGACGGTGAGACTGTTGGCCAATAATAGTAAATAATGCCGGGGACCGGGCTCTTCGGACCGTCCATCCTCACGTCGGCGACCACTCCCACGATCGTGACCAGCGCCTTGTGCATGTAAAACGACTTCCCCAAAGCTTGGTCGGGCGAATAGCCCAGCCGCCGCGCCCCACTGGCACCAATTAGGACATTAGCGGGCGCGCTGTCCTGGCCCATTAATTTCGGTATCGAAAGGAAATCTTCTCCGCGGTTCTCGGAAAGAAGGCGTCCGGCAAGCAGCCTAATTCCATAAAGCCGGATGTAGTCCGGACTCGCTGGAACATTGCGAAACATCTCAGCCGTGGCTCTGCCTGGGACGTGAACGTCAAAGTTGCGGTCGTCGCTCGAAAAGGGAATGTCGTCCGAAAAGGCGACACCGGAAATTCCGGGGTTGGTCTTAAGCGCTTCGGCAAAGCTTCTTGCGCCGGCGGCTGCGGCCGGAACGTTCCAGTCTATAATGACAATTCCGTCCTTCTTGAGGCCGAGGTCAAGCCCATGGGCAAAGGACACCTGAACAAACATCACCAACGCCGCGATGCCCAGCCCAATGGAAACCGCAAATTGCAGAACTACGAGCGTGGTGCGAACCATGCCTGAGCCTTGCGGGTTTGCGCCACTGGCCCGAAGCGCAAAGGCCGGCCGGAAGCCCGACAGCACCAATGCCGGATAAATGCCACTCAACAGGCCTACCAGGAGGCCAATGCCCAGAATGGAAATGAAGATTGGCCAATCGGTGCCGTAGCGGCGATCGGCAAGCCTACAAATCGGTCGAAACTTGGCTTCAATATCTCCGTCGATGCCAGCGCCAATACCATGGCGATTATGGCGGTGAGCACGGATTCGCCCAGGAATTGGATCGCAAGCTGCCTTCTCGTGGCGCCCACCACCTTGCGCAGCGAAATCTCGCGCGCCCTGACCATCGCGCGTGCTGTCGCGAGATTGGTGAAGTTGAAGCAGGCGACCAGAAGGATCAAGACGCCGATCGCCGAAAAGCCATAGACGATGGCCCAGCTTCCGCCCGCCTTCATCCCCTTGTACCGGTCGCTTGTCAGATGAACGTCGCGGAAAGGAATGAGGGTAGGTTCAACGAACTGGCTGCCCCGCCCATGGAGATTAGCCAACTTCATCGGATCGACCAGACGGTCGATCAAGGCCCTGAGTTTGGCCGTCACCGTGTTGGGGTCCGCCCCTTGCGCAAGCCTGACATAGCTATAGGTCCCCCCAATCATCCAACTCGTCTTCACCTCCTCGCTGGTGGAATTCGCAAGCGAAGTATCGGGAAACAGCAAATCGGCGACGAGCTGGGTGTTGCGGGGCAGGTCGCGCAAAATACCGGTCACGGTCAATGCATTCTGTTGAATCTGGCAGCGACCCACTTCGTCACAAAAATCAGAACTTATGAGTATCGTTTTGCCGACCGGGCTTTCGCCACCGAAGAATTTACGTGCGGCAGACTGGGAAAGCACGACCGACTCCGGCTGCTTCAGCACGGAAGCGGGTTCGCCCACAGTAAGTGGCAGCTTGATCACATCCAGGAAATTCGGATCGACAATATCCGCTGTCTCGCCGAACTGGTGATCGCCGATCGTCACCGTGACGGACCGGCGGCGGAGCCGGCTTCTAGCGCTGACCTCGGGGATATGGTCCAGCATGGCCTGTGCCATCGGGAAGGAAGAGTAGGCGATCCGAACGTTCGGCTCTCCAGGCAGACGCATCGTTTCTTCGACGCGATAGAGATTCTCCGTCCCGGGAATCCAGCGATCATAGGACAGTTGATCACGCACGAACAGGATGATGAAGATCGCGCAGGTGAGCCCCACGGTCAGACCGGCGATATTGATGAAGCTATAGAGCTTGTGGCGGGTGAAGTTGCGCAGCGCGGTGATCAGATAGTTATGGAACATAACTTAGCCCTCTCCTCACCCTGAGCCTGTCGAAGGGTGAGGACTGAAGGTCTATCCGCGCATTCCTCATGCTTCGACAAGCTCAGCATGGAGGAGAATCAGAGCGTTCGATGATCGATACTTCGTCGGTTAACCGAGCAAAAACCATACCGGGATGTGCTATGAGTGAAATCAATGGGTTACGGCAGAATCTTCCCGAATTCTGGCCGAGCGCGGACAGAGAGTGTCCGGAGACGGACACTTACTGGTGGGCCCTCCTCTGGCGGGAGGGTCATTAACGAAAGCCTAACCACGAATACCCCAGAATTTCGGCGATATGTCC
>DATNFZ010000161.1:0-16813 GCA_035606155.1 Rhizomicrobium sp.
ATTCCCGCCTATCAGAAGGCGGTGGACCTCAGGCCCGATGCCCCGCAACTGCGGTTGGGCCTGGCGGTGGCGCAACTTGCGACCGAAGATTCCCGTCTGGCAGGCGCGGCGCTGCAGAATCTCAAGGCCGCGTCGCTGGCAGAAAATGATGACGTCTTTACGTGGTACGAAACCGCCCAAGCCTACAGCATGCTGAAGAACGAGCCGATGGCGAACCTCTCTACCGCCGAAGCCTTTTACAGCGCCGGTGCGATCAGGCAGGCGGGCATTTTCGCCATACGCGCCCGCCGTGGCCTGGATCAGGGCACGCCCGACTGGGAACGCGCCAACGATATCATCTCCATTGCCAGCACGCCGCAGCAGCGCTAGGAAAACAGCATGCATGACGGATTAAAGTTCCTGGCGGCCGCTTTGGGCGGCGCGCTGCTGGCGGTGGTGATCGTGTTCGCGGCGGCGGATCGCGGCCTGCTTCCAGGCGGGCCGGGCGGCGGCAATATCCGCGCCTATCTGCTCAACCATCCGGAGCTGGTGGCCGAGATGACCGACCGGCTGCAGAAGCAGCAGGACGCCGCCGACGAAGCCAAGGCGGCGGCGGCGCTGAAGAAAGTCGGCATGGCGCCTTTCTTCGACACCAAGGTGGCGTTCGTCACCGGCCCTGCCGACGCCAAGAAAAGCGTGGTGGAGTTCTACGATTATAATTGTCCCTATTGCCGGGCCTCATTGCCGGCGGTGGAGAAATTCTACCGTGAGCACAAGAACGACACGCGCTTCTCCTTCATTGAATTTCCCATCAAGGGGCCGGATTCGGTGGTGGCGGCCAAGGTGGCGCTGGCGGCAAGGCTTCAGCCCGACAAATATCTGGCGCTGCATTTCCTGCTGATGAACGAAAGCGATCCGGTCAACGCGGCGATGATCTACATGGATGCGCAAAAGGCGGGCCTCAACATGGCCAAGCTGAAGGTGGACATGGAGAATCCCGACATTGATGCCGCCATCGCCGCCAGCAAGGCGCTGGCCAAACGCGCAGGCATCGACGGCACGCCCACCTTCATCATCAATGGCGTGATGCATCCGGGCGCGGTGGATGACGAATTGCTCACCAGCCTCGCCGCGCAAGGATAAAGGCGCGGTTCTTTGGCCTCCGAGTTCGTCGCTCATGGGCGTCTTGCCCACATCGCTCCTGCTCGGCGGCCAAAATTCCTCGCGTCAAAATCAGGTAAAGGTCAGGGCGATTGCGCGGCCGCCACGGCCTTGTTCACCTTGTCGCGGATCGCGTCCATGTCGGCCTGCGCATTGGCGACATAATCATTCATGCAGGCGGTATGGTCGTGCAGGGTCTTGTTATATTGCACGACCTGCTCGTTGTGCTGCTTGATCCGCCTGGTATAGGCCGCCACGTCGTCCCCATTCTTGAAGGGAGGAACATCCGCCGGCTTTTCCGCCGTTCCGCAATTGGGCCCCGGATAATCCGCCAGCGGGGGAAAATTGGTGCCCGCGAGTGCCGCCGGCATGCCAGCCGCCATCAAGGCAAGCGCGAGTGCGATCCGTTTCATTCCCCTTCCCCTTTCAAATCAAGCCCGCCAGAGGACTGGACGGATCGGCATAGCGCTTTTTCGGCATGCGGCCCGCCAGATAGGCCAGCCTTCCTGCTTCCACCGCATGCTTCATCGCTTGGGCCATCATCGCCGGATTCTTGGCTTCCGCGATCGCCGTGTTCATCAAGACCGCGTCGCAGCCCAATTCCATGGCAATGGCGGCATCGGAGGCGGTGCCCACGCCCGCATCCACGATCACCGGAATCTTCGCTTCCTCGATGATCATGCGGATGCCCACCGGATTCTGCACGCCCAGGCCCGAGCCGATCGGCGCCGCCAATGGCATGATGGCGGCCACGCCCATCTCTTCCAGCCGCTTGGCCATCAACGGATCGTCACTGGCATAGACCATCACCTGAAAGCCCTCTTTCAAGAGCATCTCGGTGGCGCGCAGGGTTTCGATCATGTCGGGATAGAGCGTCTTCTTGTCGCCCAGCACTTCCAGCTTCACCAGAGTCCAGCCGCCGGCCTCGCGTGCCAGCCGGAGCGTCCTCACCGCGTCCTCACCGGTGAAGCAGCCTGCCGTGTTCGGCAGATAGGTGTATTTCTTGGGATCGATGAAATCGATCAGCCGCGGTCCGCTGGGATCGGTGAGATTGACCCGCCGGACAGCAACCGTGACCATTTCGGCGCCGCTGGCCTCCAGCGCGCGCGCATTCTCTTCATAGGTCTTGTATTTTCCGGTGCCCACGATCAGGCGCGACTTGTAGGTCTTTCCCGCGATCACAAAGGGCTTGTCCTCGCGCGGCAATGATTCATTGTTTGGTCGCGCGCCCTCACGGAAAACCGCTTCACACTTTTCCTGGGCACGCTCCGCGGGAGCATTTCCACCGCCAATGAAATGCACGATTTCAAAGCGGTCGCCTTCGCTCACGGCGATCTGACCGTAAGCGGAGCGCGGCACGATTTGCAGATTGCGCTCGACCGCGATCTTGGCGGGATCGAGCCCCAGTGTCTCCAGCATGGTCTTGACCGTGAGCCCGGCACTCAACGCGCGGGCTTCGCCGTTCAGGGTCACATTGAGATTTGCCGCCATGTCCTGATCCAGTCTTTTAGGGTTTCCGTTCCCCGCCCCGGGTGTCGTGGTTGCGAAGTTCGCAATTCTTCGATATCGGGTTACCCGCGAACTTCGCAACCAAAACGACACCAGGAATCAATGGCTTGCTAGTGTCCTTACGATTCTGAAATTCGTTGGTGCTCTATATAGAGTTCATTCGAATTTCAGAATCGGGACACTAGCCACTATAAGGCGTGGACCCGCTTCGCTGGTAGAAACGCAATGGCGAAAAATACGAGCAAAACCAAACCTTTACCCATATATATCATCAACGGGCCGAATCTCAATCTGCTGGGGACCAGGGAGCCGGAGATTTATGGCCGCACCACCCTGGGCGAGATCGAAGCCTTATGCGCGGCCCGCGCCAAAAGCCACGGCCACAGCATCGTATTTCTCCAGAGCAACAAGGAAGGCGAGCTGGTCGAATTCCTGCAGGAAGCGCGCAGCATGGCGTCCGGCGTGATCGTCAATGCCGCGGGCTACACCCACACCTCCGTCGCGATTCTGGACGCGTTGCAGATGCTGAAGCCGCCGGTGATCGAGGTGCACCTGTCCAATCCGGCGCGGCGCGAGGACTATCGGCATCTTTCCTATGTCGCCAAGGCCGCCACCGGCAGCATTACCGGCCTTGGGGTGAATTCCTATCTTCTGGCGATCGATGCGGTCGCTGCGTTTCTGGCCGGGCCCAAAGGAAAGAAGAAATGAACAGCAAGAATGAATCTCCCGGCATCGATGCCAAGGCGATCCGCACGCTTTCCGACCTCTTGACCGAAACCGGTCTTACTGAGATCGAGATCGAGCACAATGGCGCGCGCATCCGCGTGGCGCGCGCCGGCGCCATTGCGGCCATCGCGTCGACGCCGGTCGTAGCCGCGCCTGCGCCCGTTCCAGCGGCCGCCGTATCGTCAGGCCCCCATCCCGGCGCCGTCACGTCGCCCATGGTGGGCACGGTCTATGCCGCTTCTGAGCCCGGCAAGCCGCCTTTCGTCAAAGTGGGCCAGCAGGTGAAGGAAGGCGAGACCTTGTTCATTGTCGAGGCAATGAAGACCATGAATCCCATTCCCGCGCCCAGGAGCGGCAAGGTGTTGGAAATCTGCGTGGAAAACGGCACGCCCGTCGAATTCGGCCAGACCCTGCTGGTCCTTGGGTAAGGTATGTTTGAAAAGGTCCTGATCGCCAATCGCGGCGAAATCGCACTCCGCGTCATCCGCGCCTGCAAGGAGATGGGCATCGCCACGGTGGCGATCCATTCCACGGCGGATTCCGATGCCATGCATGTGCGGTTGGCGGATGAAAGCGTCTGCGTGGGACCCGCGCCCGCCGGCCAATCCTATCTCAACATCCCCGCCATCGTCGCGGCCTGCGAGATCACCGGCGCCGAGGCGATCCATCCCGGCTATGGCTTTTTGTCAGAGAACGCCAAATTCGCCGAAATCGTGGGCGAACACGGCATCACCTTTATCGGTCCCACCCCCGAACATATCCGCATGATGGGCGACAAGATCACCGCCAAAAAGACCGTGAAGGCCTTGGGCATCCCCACCGTGCCGGGTTCCGATGGCGAAGTGACCGATGCCGGCGCCGCCAAAATGGCCGAGGCAATCGGCTATCCGGTGCTGATCAAGGCCACCGCCGGCGGTGGCGGGCGCGGCATGAAAGTGGCGCAGAATGCAGGCGAGCTGGCTTTCGCGCTCTCCACCGCCCGCGCCGAAGCCAAGGCCGCATTCGGCAATGACACCGTCTATATGGAGAAATATCTCCAGAAGCCGCGTCATATTGAAATTCAGATCCTGGCCGATGCCCACGGTCATGTCGTGCATCTGGGTGAGCGTGACTGTTCATTGCAGCGCCGCCACCAGAAAGTCTGGGAAGAGGCCGGCAGCCCCGCCCTTAACGCCAAGGAACGCGACGAGATCGGCGGCATCGTCACCTCTGCCCTTTCCAAACTGGGCTATCTGGGCGCGGGCACCATCGAATTTCTCTATGAGGACGGCCGCTTCTATTTCATCGAAATGAACACCAGGCTGCAGGTGGAACATCCGGTCAGCGAAGCAATCACGGGCATCGACATCGTACGCGAGCAGATCCGGGTCGCCTCGGGCAGTCCGCTTTCCTTCTCGCAAAAGGACATCGTCTTCGAAGGCCATGCCATCGAATGCCGCATCAACGCGGAGAATCCCTTCACCTTCCGCCCCTCGCCCGGCCAGATCACCCAATTCCACACACCGGGCGGATTGGGCGTGCGTTTCGATTCCGCGATCTATTCGGGCTATCGCATCCCGCCTTATTACGACAGTCTGGCGGGCAAGCTGATCGTGCATGCCAAAAGCCGCAACGAATGTCTGCTGCGCCTGCGCCGGGCACTGGACGAATTGGTGGTGGAAGGGATCGAGACCACCATTCCCCTGTTCCAAAAACTGGTGCGCGAGCCGGATATCATCAACGGCGAATATTCCATCCATTGGCTTGAAAAATATCTGGCCAGCCAGAAAACCTGACGCGCGTGCATCCCGCATGGGCATTTCCATTTTTCTCGGTCTTTTGGCGGCGTTCCTTTATGGCACCGCCAATTTCACGGTCAGGCCTGCCTGCCAGGCTGCGGGCATCTTCCGCACCATGCTCTATGGCCAATGGCTGGCGGTGCCTTTCCTCACTTTCGCCATCCTGATCCGCGGCCTTCCACACGCTCCCTGGGCCACGTGGGGCGTGCTGATCGCTTCCGATCTTGTCCTTCTGGCCGCAACCGGCCTGGTTTGCCGCGCGCTTTCGCGGGGACGCATAAAAGTGGCGGCGCCGATCGCGGCATCGTATGGCGGAGTGGCCGCGCTTCTTTCCGCGCTGACGGGTGAAGCACTGGCTCCTTCCGGATGGAGCGCTATCGCATTGATCACTTTGGGCTGCATCCTTGCGGCGGGGCGCGATGGAGAAACGCGCGAGCCCGGCACGGAAAGCGGCGCTTTTTCGGCCGCGGGGGCGGCCTTGCTGTTCGGTCTGGCCTATTGGCTTCAGGGCCGGTTTGTAATTCCCCAACTCGGTACCTTGGCACCGGTCTGGAGCTATTATGTTCTGGGGGCGATGCTAATGCCGCTTGTCGCACGCGTTTGCGGCATCTCGTTGAAACCGCCTTCACGCCCCGCCATGGGTTGGATCGCCGCGACGACGGCTCTCGCAGTGGCTGCCTATCTTGCCCTGACGGCTGGATTGGCTACCTCGTTTCCCGTGATCGTCCCGGTCTTGAGCGCGCTTTCTAGCGCCGTCACGGTGATTCTCGGCCAACTGATCCTGAAAGAGCGCGGTACGGTGCAGAGCTGGATGGGATTGGCGGCGATCACTGCCGGTCTGATTCTATTGCGCGCCGCCTGATGCCACCTGTCTAGGTCGCAAGAAAATTCTACGCTATGGTGCGCCGTCAACGTTTGGGGGTCACATGAGCTTTCTGGATTCCTATTCCGCACAGATCAAAAGCATCCTGCGCATCGTTACCGGCCTGCTTTTCTTCAGCGTCGGGCTGGCCAAGATCGGTCATTTTCCGGTTGTGCCCGGGTTCGACAAAGTCGTCCCCTTCGATGGACTCGAAGGCTGGTCGGGCATGATCGAACTGGTGGGCGGGGCGCTGGTCTGCATCGGCTTTTTCAGCCGCTATGCCGCCTTCGTCTGCTCCGGCGAGATGGCGGTCGCCTATTTCCTGGGACATTGGGCCATCGTCACGGCCTCGCCGCACAGCTTCTATCCGGTCATCAATGGCGGCTCGACCGCGATCCTTTATTGTTTCGTGTTTCTCTATTTCGCCGCGGCCGGCCCCGGTCCCTGGGCGATCAATCAGAAGTAGTTTCTTCACCCCCTCCGGCGGGCCAAGCTTCGACAGGCATCGCATCAAAGCGCTATGCTGCGCCGCGATGCATGCGCCAGTACTTACGCCCGAGCTTCTCCTCAGCGCCTATGCGCAGGGCCTGTTTCCCATGGCCGAGCGGCGCGACGATCCCACGCTGTATTGGGTTTCGCCGGAAAAGCGCGGCATAATTCCCTTGGACGGTCTGCATGTGCCAAAAAGGCTGGCGCGCACCGTCCGCAGCAACCGCTACCGCATCACCAGCGACCATGCTTTCGTCCGGGTGATGCGAGCCTGCGCCGAACCGGCGCCGGGACGCGAGCAGACCTGGATCAACGACGAAATCCTGCGCCTCTATACCGCGCTCCATGCCGGCGGCCATGCCCATTCGGTGGAATGCTGGGACGGCGATAGCCTGGCCGGCGGGCTTTATGGCGTCTCGCTGGGAGCGGCTTTCTTCGGCGAAAGCATGTTTTCGCATCTCCGTGACGCTTCGAAAGTGGCGTTGGTGGCGCTGGTGGAAATCTTGCGCGGCGGCGGATACATGCTGCTCGACGCGCAATTCCTCACCCAGCATCTGGCGCAGTTCGGCGCCTATGAAATCCCCCGCGAGGAATACCTGGTCCGTCTTCACGCGGCTATCTCGCGTGAAGCTATCTGGCCGAATACTTGACTATTAGGCAGCACGTCTTGGCCGAGGCTTTCTTCCCCCGTGCGGCGAAGCCGCTGACGGGGGAAGATGTGTTCCGAGGGTTTATCCCGAGGAACACAGATGGGGGAAAGAAAAACTAGCGACCCGCTTCAGCGGGGAGCGGCTCGATCTTGTCCTTGTCGGTGGAGTCCGGTGACGCCACCTTGACCGGCGCGGTGGACGACATCGCCGCCACCGGCGTATTGGGCGCGCCATTGGAGCAATTGATCACCCAGACATCGTAAAGCGGATGCTGCATGCCGTTGAGTCCGGGGCTGGAGGCATACATCCAGCCGGAGAAAACCCGCTTTTCCTTCTGGTCGGGACGGTGATCGTCGATCTGGATGAAGGCCGAGGTTTCCGGCGTCTCGCTGGGCGGGGTGGAATAGCAATAGCGCGCGATGATGGTGAGGGTGGCGAATTCGACCGGCTTGCCGATCGGCGCCACGATGTTGGTGGGCTTACCCGTGATCTTGTCCAGGCCGCGCAGCAACAGCGTGGTCCCCGGCGCGTCGGCAAGCGGCGGTGGTGGCGCGGGTGGCGTTTCCGGCGTGTTCGCATCGGGCGTGGCGGGCATTGGAGCGCCCGCGTCAGAGGTTGCGGCCGGCGCCGGTGAAACGGGCGCCGGTTGCGCCATCGCCGCCGCAATCCCGGAAAGTATCAGCGAGCCTATTACCAGCGCCGTTTTCATGGCGACGGCCCCGGATTTTGCGCAGGCTTGGCTTGTTGCGGCTGCTGCTGCGGCTTGGCCGGCGGCGGCGGCGTGGCAAAGCGGTTGATCAGGCCCATCAGATCTATCGAGCCTTGCGCATTCTCGATCACGCCGCCTGGCGCCAGCATCTTGTCGTCGCCACCAGGCGTGATGGAGATGTAGGAACTGCCCAGCAATCCGGACGATGTCACCATCAGGGAAGAATCGTCGGGAATTTTGACATCATTATGGATGCTCATATGCACGGTGACCAAATAGCTCTTGGGATCCAGCGTGAGGTCTGACACCGAGCCGATCTTGATCCCGGCCAGCCGCACGTCCGTCCCCACGCCCAGCCCATCGACCCGCGGCAGCCGCGCCTGGATTTCATAGCCGGACAAGCCGCCGGAACCGCTGCGGGTATAGACAAAAACGATGAACAGCACCGCGATCGCCACCACCACCGCGCCGATCGCGGTTTCGGCGACATTGTTGTCCCGCATGCGCGCTATTCCGGCTTCCATGCCTGGTAATCTCCGGTTGCGGCGGGACGTTGGCCGCTCCTTTGCAGCGAACCTTCGGGACGGAACGCCTGGTCGGTTCCGGTAAGGTTGGGCAGATGCGGCGCTTCCCAGGGCTGCGTCCTGAGCGGGGCCTTGGTGGGCGGCTCGGCGAACGTATGATGCAACCAGCCATGCCAGTCGGGGGGCACGCGGCTCGCCTCCACCGTACCGTTATAAAGAACCCAGCGCCGCGACCCGTCCTTGTTCTGATAGTAGCGATTGCCGAACGCATCCTCGCCCACCGCCGACCCTTGCGTCCAAGTGGTCAAAAGCGTGCCCAAGGTGGCCGAGTTCCACCAGGAAAAAAGCATCTTCACAAAAGGCATCAGGGTCGGGTTTCCAGGATTCGCGCGGGACTATAGGGGCGGCGCAGTTCAGCGCCAACTGCAGTGAAGCCGCGACTCCTTATCCACAATGTGTCCCCAGCCGCGGATGACGCTGTGATGAAAAACTGCGAAAAATATTTTTGCGGGCCCGAACCGGCGCCGCTTGACTCGCGGCTTTTTGGAGCCATCCCTGCCACAAGATGTGGTAGGAAGCGTCGCATTAACCACTTTATGCCTTGCGGCTCCCCGCCCTGCGTGTCCATACTTTGGGCCAGTCACTCCTCGTGACCACCAAATCTGGCGGACCCTGAAACCCCTGCCGTCCGGGCCAACCGGCGGACGGGGAACTGTCCTCCAAAGGCGGCCATGAGCGCGGGGCTGGGGCCGTCCATTCCATTGTCTTGAGGTGCTTCCATGCGCATTCGCCGCCATTTCACGGTCGAGGGTCATTCTCCCTACGAAGGCATCCAGTTCCGCCTCACCCGAAGCGAGATCCGCAATCCCGACGGCTCGGTGGTGTTCGCCCAGGACGGCATCGAAGTGCCCGAAAGCTGGAGCCAGGTGGCGGCCGATGTGCTGGCGCAGAAATATGTCCGCAAAGCCGGCGTGCCCAAGGCGCTGCGCGCCGTGCCGGAGGAAGGCGTGCCGGATTTCCTCTGGCGCAAGGAAGCCGATCCCAGAAGCGGGCGCGAGACCACGGGCGAACATTCCGCCAAAGAAGTGTTCGATCGCCTGGCCGGCACCTGGACATATTGGGGATGGAAAGGCGGCTATTTCGACGGCGAAGCCGACGCCCACGCCTTCTATGACGAGATGTGCCACATGCTGGCGGCGCAGCAAGCCGCGCCCAACAGCCCACAATGGTTCAACACGGGGCTTCATTGGGCCTATGGCATCGATGGTCCGGGCCAGGGTCACTATTACGTCGATCACAAGAGCGGCCGGCTGACCAAATCCAGCTCGGCCTATGAACATCCCCAGCCCCATGCCTGCTTCATCCAGAGCGTCAAGGACGATCTGGTCAATGAAGGCGGCATCATGGACCTCTGGACCCGCGAAGCGCGGTTGTTCAAATACGGCTCGGGCACGGGCACCAATTTCTCCACCCTGCGCGGCGCGGAAGAGAAACTGTCGGGCGGCGGCAAATCCTCCGGCCTGATGAGCTTCCTCAAGATCGGCGACCGCGCGGCGGGCGCCATCAAGTCCGGCGGCACCACCAGGCGCGCCGCCAAGATGGTGATCGTGGATATCGATCATCCCGACATCGAGGATTTCATCGACTGGAAGGTGATCGAGGAACAGAAGGTCGCCTCCCTGGTGGCCGGCTCCAAGCTTGCCGCCCGGCATCTCAGGGCGGTGATGAAGGCCTGCATCAATTGCGAGGGCTCGGGCGGGGATTGTTTCGATCCGCAGAAGAACCCGGCGCTGCGCCGCGAAATCCGCGCCGCGCGCAAGGCGCAGATCCCCGACAATTACATCGAACGGGTGATCAGCTTCGCCCGCCAGGGCTACAAGGACATCACCTTTCCCACCTACGACACGGACTGGGATTCCGACGCCTATACTTCGGTGTCGGGCCAGAATTCCAACAACAGCGTCCGCGTCACCGACGAATTCCTCAACGCCGTGCTGGAAAACCGCACCTGGAATCTCACCCATCGCAACAACGGCAAGATCGCCAAGACCATTCCTGCCCGCGAATTGTGGGACAAGGTTTCCAATGCCGCCTGGGCCTGCGCCGATCCCGGCATCCAGTTCCACACCACGATCAATGATTGGCACACTTGTCCGGCAGGCGGCGAAATCCGCGCCTCCAATCCGTGCAGCGAATACATGTTCCTGGACGACACTGCCTGCAATCTGGCCTCGCTCAACCTGATGCAGTTCCGCCGCGGCGAAGGCCCGCACAAGAGCTTCGACGTCAGCGGCTTCGAGCATGCAGTCCGGCTCTGGACCATCGTGCTGGAAATCTCGGTGATGATGGCGCAGTTCCCCTCCCGGGAGATCGCGCAGCTTTCCTACGATTACCGCACCTTGGGCCTGGGCTTCGCCAATATCGGCGGCCTTTTGATGTCGGCGGGCATTCCCTATGACAGCCGCGAAGGCCGCGCCATCGCCGGCGCGATTTCCGCGCTGATGACAGGCGTCTCCTATGCCACCAGCGCGGAAATGGCGGGCGAGCTCGGTTCCTTCCCCGAATATGGCGCCAACAAGGATGCGATGCTCAGGGTAGTCCGCAATCATGCCCGCGCCGCGCATGGCGACAGCGCCGGCTATGAGGGTCTTTCCATCGCGCCGGTGGCGCTGGATTTGGGCGCCATCCAGCAAAAGGATCTGGCGATCGCGGCAGGTCGCGCCTGGGACGACGCGCTGGCGATGGGCAAGGAGTTCGGCTTCCGCAACGCCCAGGCCACCGTGATCGCACCCACCGGCACTATCGGCTTGGTGATGGATTGCGATACGACCGGAGTCGAGCCCGATTTTGCCCTGGTCAAGTTCAAGACCCTGGCGGGCGGCGGCTATTTCAAGATCATCAACCGCTGCGTGCCGGAAGCGCTCGCCAGCCTGGGCTATAGCGACGTCGAGGCCGACGCCATCGTCGCCTATGCCGTGGGCTATGGCTCGCTGGAAAGCTTCACCGGCCGGCTCAATCTCGATTCCCTGCGCGCCAAGGGCTTCGGCGAGGGGCAGATTCGCGAAATCGAAGCGGCGCTGGAATCCGCGTTCGACATCCGCTTCGTCTTCAACAAATGGACCCTGGGCGAGAAATTCTGCCGCGAGGTGTTGAAGCTCGATCCCGCCGGGATGGACGCGCCCGACTTCGACATGTTGAAGGCGCTGGGTTTCTCCCGCGCCGATGCGGATGCCGCCAATCTCTATGTCTGCGGCGCCATGACCTTGGAAGGTGCGCCCTATCTTCGGCCCGAGCATCTTCCCGTGTTCGATTGCGCCAACCCTTGCGGCCGGGTTGGCAAGCGGGCGCTCAGCGTGGACTCCCATATCCGCATGATGGCCTCGGTCCAGCCCTTCATCTCGGGTGCCATCTCCAAGACCATCAACATGCCCAATGCCGCCACCGTGAAGGAATGCGGCGAGGCCTACATGATGTCATGGAAGCTGGGGCTGAAGGCCAACGCGCTCTATCGCGACGGCTCCAAACTGTCGCAGCCGCTGGCCACCACCGCCTTTTCGATCGATGGCGAAGAGGCCGAGGACATGGAGGCCGCACGCCCCGCAGGCGCGCCGGCCCAGACCGTCGTCACCGAGCGCATCGTCGAGCGGGTGGTGGAGAAAGTGCGGGCCCAGGAGCGTGAGCGCCTGCCCCACCGCCGCAAGAGCTATACGCAGAAAGCGATCGTGGGCGGCCACAAGGTCTATCTTCACACCGGCGAATATGAAGACGGGCGGCTGGGCGAGATTTTCATCGACATGCACAAGGAAGGCGCCGCCTTCCGCAGCCTGATGAACAATTTCGCCATCGCCATCTCGGTGGGCCTGCAATATGGCGTGCCGCTGGAGGAGTTCGTGGAGGCCTTCACCTTCACCCGCTTCGAGCCGGCCGGCGTGGTGATCGGGAACGATTCCATCAAGAGCGCCACCAGCGTGCTCGATTACATTTTCCGCGAGCTGGGTGTTTCCTATCTGGGCCGCACCGATCTCGCCCATGTGGTTCCCTCGGACGACGACATGGGCATCGGCGGTCCCGAGCGGGGTCCGGCCGAAGTGGCGATCGCCAAGGTGGCGTCGAGCGGGTATCTGCGCGGGCATCTGAAGCCCATCGCCCTGGTCAAAGGCGGCGCGCAACCGCGCATGCTGACCGAAGATGAGCATGCGCATTTCCACGACGCCGAATTCGAGGAAGCGGAAGCGCTGGACCTTTCCGAGATCCGCGCCGGCGTCGAAGCGCAACTGGTGGGCAATCCCGTGGGGGCCCAAGTGGCCAGCATCGAAGTGGCGCTGTCGTCCAAACAGGCGCATTCACGCCGTGTCGCCGAAGCCCGCATGAAAGGCTTCGAGGGCGACAGTTGCGGCGCCTGCGGCAACTTCACGCTGGTGCGCAACGGAACCTGCATGAAATGCAACACCTGCGGGGCGACCAGCGGCTGCTCGTGAATTTTGCCCCCATCTGTCTTTCTCGGGACAAGCCCTCGAAAGACGTTCGGCGTACTTGGCCGTACGCCTCAATCCCCCGCCAGCGGCTTCGCCGCGCGGGGGAAGAAAACCTCGGCCAAGACGCATCATCCGGCAACTGACGGAGCAATTTAACTTTAGTTACGTTTCCTAGACATGCCGTTCGTGCAATCCACCTCCATCGAGGCAGTCGCCTATGATGAAACCGCGCACCGGCTCCGGGCGAAGTTCCGGACCGACGGGCGCGTGATCGTGTATGAGAATGTTCCGCCCGAGGTGTACGACTCCCTGATCTTCGCGGATTCCATCGGCACCTATTTCCGCGAACATATCGAAGGCGCCTATCCGGCGCGGGTCATTTCCAGGGATCGCGGCCACTAGACTGGAAAGCGCGGGTTACGCCTTTTGCGCGGGCTTGAGCGCGCCCATCACCGCCATATCGCGCCATTGCCCGTCAATGAAGGCCGCTTCGCGCAGGCGCCCTTCCATCACGAAGCCGGCGCGAAGATACGAAACGATGGCGCGCTCGTTGGTCGCCAGCACCTGAAGGCTGACGCGGTGGAGATTGAGCACGTTCCACGCATAATCCAGCGCCAGCTTGACCGCACGGGTGCCGTAACCCTTGCCGCGATCGCCTTCGGCGCCGATGCGCACGCCCAGTTCCGCG
This sequence comes from Rhizomicrobium sp., assembly GCA_035606155.1. Taxonomy (GTDB): domain Bacteria; phylum Pseudomonadota; class Alphaproteobacteria; order Micropepsales; family Micropepsaceae; genus Rhizomicrobium. The sequence continues at coordinate 13,551 of DATNFZ010000161.1, forward strand.
GTCTGATAGACCGGTTGGAAATTCTTGAACAGCACGAAGCCAATCATGTCGGGCCGGCAGGATTCGCGGATGGCGAACAGGATCTGCGAAGTCTCGCGCGGCAGCCGGTCCAGCCAATCGCGGAAGGCGAGGCAATCGAGCGGCCGGTACGGCAGATCGAGGGTCGCGGCGCGTGCATCGTTCAGCCAGACGAACAGGTTCTCCAGATCGCGTTGCTGAATCGGGCCGATGCTCACCACGCCATCGCTGGGCGAGACGCCGCCCAAAATCTGGGGCAACGGCGCGGGAATGCGGGCGAGATCGAGAGCGGCGGCCATGCCCTATCCTGGGCCTTGAACCGCTAAATTTGCCCTAAAAGATAGTTAGCGAATCCTTAAAGCCCTACTCGGCGGCCTCAGGCAACGCCGCCTTTTTCCAACGCAGCACGGGCTTTCTGGCCGCGGCGGTCTCGTCCAGCCGCCGGCGCTGGGCGTAGCGCGGCGCGCCGTCGAACCGTTCCCGCCTGCCCGCCTTGGCATCCTCCGCCAGGCCGCGCAGCACGGCGATGAAGCGGTCGAGCGATTCCTTGGATTCCGATTCCGTGGGCTCGATCAGCATGGCGCCATGCACCACCAGGGGGAAATACATGGTCATGGGATGATAACCTTCGTCGATCATCGCCTTGGCGAAATCGAGCGTGGTGATGCCGCTGCCTTCCAGGAACGTGTCGTCGAACAGCGCCTCATGCATGCAGGGGCCACTCCCGAACGGCGCGCTCATCGCATCCTTGAGCGAGGCCAGGATGTAATTCGCCGACAGCACCGCGTCTTCGCTGGCCTGGCGCACGCCGTCCCGACCATGGCTCAGCATATAACTCAATGCCCGCACGAACATGCCCATCTGGCCATGGAACGCGCACATGCGGCCGAAGGGCTTGGCGCCTTCGGGCAATTGCGCGCGATCCTCGATCAGCCTGAGGCCCTCGCCGTCCGCCACCAGAAGCGGCAGCGGCGCATAGGCCTTGAGGCGCTCCGACAACACCACCGGACCCGCGCCGGGCCCGCCGCCGCCATGAGGCGTGGAGAAGGTCTTGTGCAGATTGATGTGCATGGCGTCGATCCCCAGATCGCCCGGACGCACGCGGCCGGCGATGGCATTGAAATTGGCGCCGTCGCAATAGAAATAGGCGCCCGCCTCATGCACCGCCTTGGCGATCTCGATGATCTCGCCCTCGAACAAGCCGCAGGTATTGGGATTGGTGAGCATGATGGCGGCCACGTCCGGACCCAATTTGGCCTTGAGCGCGGCCGCATCCACGTGCCCGTTCGGCTTGGCCGGAACTTCATCCACGACGAAACCCGCGAAAGCGGCAGTGGCGGGGTTGGTGCCATGGGCCGATTCCGGCACCAGGATACGAGCTCGATGCTCGCCCCGCGCCTGCACCGCAGCGCGGATCGCCAGCAATCCGCACAACTCGCCATGCGCACCGGCCTTGGGCGACATCGCCACCGCCGGCATACCGGTGAGCGTGGTGAGCCAGCGCATCAATTCCTTTATCAACGCCAGCGCCCCTTGGGTGGCCGAAGCCGGCGCCAGGGGATGAAGGTCGCCAAAGCCAGGCAGCCGCGCCATTTTCTCATTCAGCCGCGGGTTATGCTTCATGGTGCAGGAGCCCAGAGGATAGAGCCCCGCATCGATGGCGTAATTCTGCCGCGACAGCCGCACATAATGACGGATCACCTCCGGCTCACTGAGACCCGGCAGACCGATCGCCTGCTTGCGGCGCCGGCCGTGAAGCCGGCTGTCATCGACTTTGACATCCGGCAAGTCCACTCCGGTGACGCCGTCACGCCCCAGCTCGAAGATCAGTCGCGCTTCCAGGTCGAGCCCACGGTCACCTGAGATCGTGGCAAGCTCATTGTCTTGGGTCATGGTGGCCCCCGAGGGGCGGCCCTGATTGTTCATGCTCATGCCAGCACCACTTTGAGCGCGTGCTCTAGGCCCGCGAAATCTTCATCGGTATTGGTCTCGGTGGCGGCCACGATCAGAAGATCGCGCGCGCTGGTTTCATGCGGCATCAGCCGCGAGGCCGGTACGCCCCCCAAAACCTGTTTTGCCGTCAGGGCATCCACGACGCCGGCGGCGGGCTTGGGCAGCTTCAAGGTGAATTCATTGAAGAAGGACGGCGTCACCAGTTCCACGCCTTTGAGACGCACGAGCCGGTCCGCCAGCGCCGATGCCTTGGCGTGGTTGATCCGCGCCAGCCGCGTCAGTCCCTCCTCGCCCAGAAGCGACATATGGATGCTGAAGGCCAACGCGCAAAGCCCGGAATTGGTGCAGATGTTGCTGGTGGCCTTCTCGCGGCGGATATGCTGCTCGCGGGTGGAAAGCGTGAGCACGAAGCCACGCTTGCCTGCGGCGTCCACCGTCTCCCCGCACAAACGCCCCGGCATCTGGCGCAGGAATTTCTCGCGCGCCGCAAACAGGCCCACATAAGGTCCGCCAAAATTCAAGCCATTGCCGATCGACTGGCCTTCGCAAGCGACGATGTCCGCACCTTGCGCGCCGGGCGATTCCAGGAGGCCCAACGAGACCACTTCCGTTACCACCGCGATCAGGAGCGCGCCTTTGGCATGGGCAGCTTCGGCGATGGGTTTCAAATCACGGATCAGGCCGAACACATCCGGGCTTTGCACCACCACACAGGCCGTGTCGGCGTCGATCAAGCCCGCGATATCTTCCGCCTTCCCGGGCATGACTTCAGTGCGATGCACTTGACCAGCAAGGCCCGCCACCGTTTCCACTGTTTCCGCATAGTGTGGATGAAGGCCGCCCGAGAGAATGGCCTTGTTCCGCCGCGTCAGGCGCTGCGCCATCAACACGGCTTCGGCGGTGGCGGTCGAGCCGTCATAGAGCGAGGCATTGGCCACCTCCATGCCGGTCAACATCGCCACCTGGGTCTGGAATTCGAACAGCACCTGCAAGGTGCCTTGCGAGATTTCCGGCTGATAGGGCGTGTAGGAGGTAAGGAATTCCGAACGCTGGATCAGATGATCCACGGCGCTCGGCACATGATGCTTGTAGGCGCCGGCGCCCAAGAAGAACGGTCCCGCACCAGCCGCCATGTTGCGGGATGCCAGCTTGGCGAGAATGCGCTCGACCTCCATCTCGCCCTTGGTATCGGAGAGATCGAAGGACGACAGCGGCACCACCGCTTCCCTGGGCACGTCCCGGAACAAAGCGTCGATGTCGGGCGCGCCGATCTTGGCCAGCATGTCGCGGCG
>DATNFZ010000162.1:0-5624 GCA_035606155.1 Rhizomicrobium sp.
GGCGGTCAGGCCCTGGCGCGTTACATCCTGGATCATCCCGATATCGCCGCCGGAAAACGCGTGCTGGATTTCGGCGCCGGTTCCGGGTTGGTGGCACTGGCGGCGGCGAAGGCCGGCGCACATCACGTGATTGCCGCCGACATCGATCCATTTGCCGTGGCGGCAATCTCCCGCAACGCAAAAGCCAATGCGCTCAGTGTCGAAGCTGTGGACAAAGACATGATCGGTGCCCACGACCGTTTCGATCTGATTCTGATCGGCGACATGTGCTACGAACGGCCTTTGGCGGAAAAGCTGATGGCCTGGCTGAAAGGGACGCAGACTGACATTCTGTTGGGCGATCCCGGCCGCAGCTATTTTCCCAAGACCGGCCTTACCCGGCTTGCCACTTATAGTGTGCCCACCACGCGGGAGCTGGAGGATCGCGAGATTCGCGAGACCAGTGTTTGGCGGCTGGACCAGGACTGACCGCTCTGCCATGGTGCCCCGGTCGACAAGGGGACATCGCATGGTGGACATTCCGGAAGATCCTCTGGTGGAAGAAACGGAAACCGAGCTTAAGCGATCCTTGGGGCCGATTCATCTGGTCGCGCTGGGCATTGGCTGCATCATCGGCGCCGGCATCTTCGTTCTGACCGGCCAGGCCGCCGCCATCTATGCCGGACCGGGCGTGGTGTACTCTTTCGCGATTGCCGGTCTGGGCTGCCTCTTCGCCGGGCTTTGCTATTCCGAATTCGCCAGCATGATCCCGGTGGCGGGCAGCGCCTATACCTATACTTACGCCACCCTGGGCAAATTCCTGGGCTGGTTCATCGGCTGGAATCTGGTGCTGGAATATCTGGCCGCCTCATCCACCGTGGCGGTGGGCTGGGCCGGCTATTTCAACGACTTCATGCTGCATCTCGGCCTGCCCATCCCCGCCATGTTCAACGGCGCGCCGATCGCACTCAAGGGCTTCAACACCATCGTGGCGACCGGTTCAATCATCAACCTGCCGGCTGTGGTGCTGGTCGGGCTCATCACCACGGTCCTGGTGATCGGCGTCACCACCTCGGCCAATTTCAACAACGTCATGGTGGCGATCAAGCTCACCATCGTCTTGGTGGTGATCTTCGCCTGCTTTTCCTTCATCGTTCCCGCCAATCATCATCCTTTCGTGCCGCCCTCGACCGGGGCCGTGGGCAATTTCGGCTGGACCGGCGTGTTTCGCGCCACCGGTGTCCTGTTCTTCTCCTATATCGGCTTCGATGCGGTGAGCGTGGCGGCGCAGGAGGCAAGAAACCCCCAGCGCGATATTCCCATCGGCATGCTGGGCTCGCTGGTGATCTGCACCGTGCTTTACATGTTCATGTCCTATGTGCTGACCGGCATTGCCAATTATCACACCCTGAACGTCGCCCATCCGGTGAGCCAGGCGGTCGAGGCGCTGCCCGGCACGCGGTGGCTCACGCAATGGGTGAATGTCGGCGCGGTGGTGGGCCTGGCCTCGGTCGTGCTGGTGCTGCTCCTGGCGCAATCGCGCATCTTCTATGCCATGGGGCGCGACGGCATGATCCCGTCCATCTTCCACGAGGTCCATCCGCGTTTCCGCACCCCGGCGAAAAGCTCGATTATCACCGGAATCTTTTCGGCCATCCTGGCCGGGTTCCTGCCGCTGGACATTCTGGGCCAATTGGTTTCGATCGGCACGTTGCTCGCCTTCGCCATTGTCTGCGTCGGCGTGATGGTGCTGAGGGTGCGCGCGCCCAATGTGCACCGGCCCTTCCGCACGCCCTTTGTCTGGGTCACGGCGCCGCTCGGCATCATCATGTGCGTGTTCATGATCTCCTTCCTGCCGTTCGACACCTTTCTCAGGCTGGTGGGTTGGACGGTGATCGGGCTTTTGATCTATTTCCTCTATTCCGCCAAGCGCGCCAAACCCAGTCCCTATGCGATAAAGAATGCGCCGGCGGAGTGACGGTGTGACCGACATGCCGGCCGATCTCATTGCCGATCCGGTACTGGCTGACGAAGTCCAGCTTCACCGTGCGCTGGGGCCGGTGCACCTCACCCTGATCGGGGTGGGCGCCACCATCGGCGCGGGCATTTTCGTGATCGCGGGCAATGTCGCGGCCGAACACGCCGGACCGGCGGTGTTGCTGTCGTTCCTGGTCGCGGCCACGGGCTGTTTCTTCGCCGCACTCTGTTATGCCGAACTGGCAGCGATGATCCCCCAGGCCGGCAGCGCCTATACCTATACCTATGCCACCATGGGGCGGACCATGGCTTGGTTCATCGGCTGGAACATGGTGCTGGAATTCGGCGTCTCGGCTTCCACGGTGGCGGCGGGCTGGTCGGGCTATTTCCTCAACCTGCTGCATCAGTTCGGAATCGATTATCCGCCTGCCTGGGCCAACGCCCCCATCGCCGGCACGGGCGTCACCGACCTGCACTGGACAGGCGCGGTGATCAATCTGCCGGCCGGCATCATGATGCTTCTGATCACCATCGTGCTGGTTGTGGGCATCACCGAAACTGCCCGCTTCAACGCCCTTATGGTGGCAGTGAAGATCGGCATCATCGCCCTGGTGATCCTGTTTGGATTGCCGCACATCCATCCGGGGAATTTCCATCCCTTCATTCCCCCCAACACCGGCGAGAAGGGACATTTCGGCTATTCCGGGATCATGGCCGCATCGGCCACCATCTTCTTCGCCTATGTGGGATTCGAAACCGTTTCGGTGGGCGCGCAGGAAACCCGCAACCCCGAGCGCGACGTTTCCATCTCCATCCTGGCGGCGCTGGCGATCTGCACCCTGCTTTATGTGCTGATGTCGGCGGTGCTGTTGGGGATCATCGACTGGCACAAGCTGGACGTGCCCGATCCCGTCTCCTTCGCGCTGGCGCGCGATCCGTCGCTCAAATGGCTGGTCTTCCCCGTCAATATCGCTGCCATTGCCGGCCTGATCTCGGTGGCGTTCGGCTCGATGTACGGCCAGAGCCGGGTGTTCTATGGCATGGCGCGCGACGGTTTCCTGCCGCCCGCTTTCGCCAAGGTGCATCCGCGCTTCCGCACTCCCCATCTCTGCACCATCATCATCGGCGTGGTGGGCGCGGCCATCGCCGCCATCTTCCCGCTCGACATTTTGGCTGACCTGGTCTCGATCGGCACCTTGCTGGCCTTCATCTCGGTCTGCGTCGGGATCATGATCCTGCGCATCACCGCGCCGAAGAAACCGCGCAAATTCCGCACGCCCTATGTCTGGTTTGTGGCGCCCGCCGGCGTCTTCGTTTGCGGGCTGATGATGTTCTTCCTCTCCAACGGCACCTGGGTGCGCCTGGTGGTGTGGACCATCCTGGGTTTTCTGATCTATTTCAGCTATGGCATCCGCCACGCGGCGCCATCGAAATGGTCCGTCTCTGACGAAGGCTGAAGTGTGATGGCCTACCAGTCCCTCAGGGATTTCATCGCCCGGCTTGAAGAAGCGGGTGAACTGGTGCGGGTGAAAGAGCCGGTTTCCACCGTCCTGGAAATGACCGAGATCCAGACCAGATTGATCGCCGAAGGGGGCCCCGCGGTCCTGTTCGAGAAGTCGGTCAGGGAAGACGGCACGCCTTCGTCCATGCCGGTGCTGGTCAATCTATTCGGCACGGTCAAGCGCGTGGCGATGGGCGTCACCATGGGTGGGCGCGAGCGGACCAACGCGCTCGACCTGCGCGAAGTGGGCGAGCTTCTGGCCCAATTGCGCCAGCCCGAGCCGCCGCGCTCCTTGCGCGAGGCCGCCTCGCTTCTGCCGCTGGTCAAGACCGTGCTGGCGATGAAGCCCGGCACGCAATCGCGGCCACCGTGTCAAGAGATTGTCTGGCGCGGCGATGACATCGACCTCGGCAAGCTTCCCATCCAGACCTGCTGGCCGGGCGAGCCCGCGCCCCTGATCACCTGGCCGCTGGTGGTGACCAAAGGTCCCAGCGGCGCGCGCGAGGACAATTACAATCTCGGCATCTATCGCATGCAGGTCTTGAACAAGAACCAGACTGTCATGCGCTGGTTGAAGCATCGCGGCGGGGCGCAACATCACCAGCGCTGGGCCAGGGAAAAGACCGCACCGCTTCCCGCCGCGGCGGTATTGGGCGCCGATCCCGGCATCATCCTGGCGGCGGTAACGCCCGTGCCAGAGACCTTGTCGGAATACCAGTTCGCGGGATTGCTGCGCGGCCAGGCCGTGGCGCTGGCCGATTGCGTGTCGCAGCCGCTCAAGGTGCCGGCGCAAGCCGAGATCGTGATCGAAGGCGAGGTTTCGCTGTCGGATTACCGCGATGAAGGTCCTTATGGCGACCACACCGGCTATTACAATTCGGTGGAGCAATTCCCCGTCTTCACCGTGACCGCCATCACCATGCGGAAGGACCCGATTTATCTTTCCACCTACACCGGCCGGCCGCCGGACGAACCCTCGATCCTGGGCGAGGCGCTGAACGAAGTCTTCGTGCCGCTGATCCGCCAGCAATTTCCCGAGATCGTGGATTTCTGGCTGCCGCCGGAAGGCTGCTCCTATCGAATCGCCGTGGTGAGCATGAAGAAGGCGTTCCCCGGCCACGCCAAGCGGGTGATGATGGCGGTGTGGTCCTATTTGCGCCAATTCATGTACACCAAATGGGTGATCGTTGTGGATGACGATATCGATGCGCGTGACTGGAAAGATGTGATGTGGGCAGTCTCGACCCGCATGGATCCCGCGCGCGACATCACCATCATCGAGAACACGCCGATCGATTACCTGGACTTTGCCTCTCCCGAGTCGGGCCTGGGTTCCAAGATCGGCCTGGACGCCACCAACAAGCTTCCGCCCGAAACTCATCGCGAATGGGGCAGGAAGATCGCGATGGATGAAAATGTCATCCGCACCGTCAGCGAGAAATGGCCCAGATTGGGGCTTCCCGGCAGCGGCAAGCCGGTCTGGCCGCGATAGATTTAAGACAATATGAGCCTAGATTCCCTTCCGGCAATTTGGGGGCTTTCATGCGCACACTTCTCGCTTCGGTTGCGTTGGTCATTGGCACGGGGTTTCCGGCCATCGCACAGGCGGCGGACTGCGCGCCACTGCGGATTGAAAATTCCGTCAAGATGATTCCCGGCCATCCTGCCCGAATATTGCTGCCAATTATCCTGAACGGCGTACAAAAGACTTTTCTACTCGATACCGAGGGCGCCCTCAGCACGATCTCCAGCGCGGCCGTCAAGGAATTGAACCTTCCCGCGTATCACAGCAACCATCGCCTCTCCTTCTTGCAGGGTCAGGATTCGACGGATTTCGTCCAAGTCCATGAAGTCATTCTGGGCAACGCCAAGAACAGTGGGGTGCAGTTCCAGGTGGTTGATCGCTTCGGCCCACCGGGAACGCCGCAACCGCCATTCGACGGCATCTTGGCCACCGGCATCTTCCTGCATGACGATCTCGACCTGGATTTCGGCGCAGGACGGGTCAACTTCTTTTCTCCCGATCACTGCGAAGGCAAAGTCGTCTATTGGCCGCATCAGGCTTTGGCCGTCGTTCCAGTCAAGGAGGAGCAAAGCCATATCGATGTGCCGGTGACGCTGGATGGTCATCCCTTGCGGGCAATGATCGACACAGGTGCTCAATTCA